>CP124529.1:1583333-1900000 GCA_029953615.1 Pseudomonas putida
CCTTGTGCAAGGTTGCCATCAGATCCCACGGTGTTCATTGATGTTGTTCTCTTTTTGCTGACACAAGGATGGACGGGCAGGCGTAGGCGAAAATATCTCCTTTGAAATCAATAAGTCGACACGTTGCTCGCGTTCTGTTGTTGATATTTGGAGCGCGTCACAGAGCAATGTGTCAGTGCAGGTCGGGCTTCATTTAAGCCCCCCAGGGCTGCGGGAAATTACACGAGAACGCCCCGGAACTGTTCGATCACGACAGGGTGTTTCCATTAACGCCAGATGTTGCCGATGGCATGCCCGATCGCGTCACCTGGCCGCCTGGAGCTTTTGTTTTTCATTTGGGTGTGTCGTGGCTGTACCGGCCCTTTCGCGGGCTCGCCCGCTCCCACAGGTACTCCACAACCCCAGAACCTGTGGGAGCGGGCAAGCCCGCGAAGAGGCCAGCAGCCTCAACGCACCAGGCAAGGCCGCTTGTTATCGAAGCGCCAGCCCGGGATCAGGAACTGCATCGCCACGCTGTCATCCCGCGCGCCCAAGCCCATGTTGCGGTAGCACTCATGCGCCTTGGCCAACTGGTCTTCATCCAGCTCCACCCCCAGCCCCGGCCGTGCCGGCACGTGCACATGCCCGTCGACGATGCGCAGCGGCTCGCGAGTCAGGCGCTGGCCGTCCTGCCAGATCCAGTGGGTGTCGATCGCGGTGATTTCACCCGGTGCCGCAGCTGCCACCTGGGTGAACATCGCCAGCGAGATATCGAAGTGGTTGTTGGAATGCGAGCCCCAGGTCAGCCCCCAGTCGTTGCACATCTGCGCCACCCGCACCGAACCCTGCAAGGTCCAGAAGTGCGGGTCGGCCAGCGGGATGTCCACCGACTGCAACTGGATCGCATGGCCCATCTGCCGCCAGTCGGTAGCGATCATGTTGGTGGCGGTGGGCAGGCCAGTGGCGCGACGGAACTCGGCCATCACCTCCCGGCCCGAGTAGCCGTTCTCGGCACCGCACGGGTCTTCCGCATAAGCCAGCACATCATGCTTGTCGCGGCACAACGCAATGGCCTCCTGCAATGACCAGGCACCGTTCGGGTCGAGGGTAATGCGAGCTTCGGGGAAACGTTCGGCCAGGGCCGTTACCGCTTCCATCTCCTCCTCGCCGCGCAACACCCCACCCTTGAGCTTGAAGTCGCTGAAGCCATAGCGCGCCTTGGCGGCCTCGGCCAGGCGCACCACCGCGTCCGGGGTCAGGGCCTTTTCGTGGCGCAGGTGGAACCAGTCGTCCTCGGCATCGGCTTCGCTGCGGTAGGCCAGGTCGGTCTGCCGACGGTCGCCGATGTAGAACAGGTAACCGAGCATCTTCACCGCCTCGCGCTGCTGGCCTTCGCCCAGCAGTGCCGCCATCGGTACATTCAGGTGCTGGCCAAGCAGGTCGAGCAGCGCCGACTCGATGGCCGTCACCGCATGCACGGTAATGCGCAGGTCGAAGGTCTGCAGGCCGCGACCAGCCGAATCACGGCTGGCGAAGGTCTGGCGCATGGCATTGAGCACGCGCTGGTAATGGCCGATCGGCTGGCCGACCACCAGGCTGCGGGCGTCCTCCAGGGTCTGGCGGATCTTCTCGCCGCCGGGCACCTCACCCAGCCCGGTATTGCCGGCGCTGTCACGCAGCACCACGACGTTGCGGGTGAAGAACGGGCCATGGGCGCCACTGAGGTTGAGCAGCATGCTGTCGTGGCCAGCGACGGGGATCACGCGCAAATCAGTGACCACGGGGGTGCTGGTGTGAAGGGTGTGCATGTTCATGGTTGTTGTCTCGCAGTCATCAATGGCTCTGACCCAGGGCCGAAGGGGCCGTGAGGTCATCGGAAGGGACGCCCTTTGGGCGAGTGCGTACGAAGAAGATGGCAATGGCCGCCAGCACCGAGGTCACCGCCAGGCCGTACAGGCCGCCCTGGATCGAGCCGGTCTGCTGCTCCAGCAGGCCGAAGGTGGTAGGGGCGACGAAGCCGCCGAGGTTGCCGACCGAGTTGATCAGGGCGATCACCGCAGCGGCGATGCGGGCATCCAGGTAGCCCTGCGGGATCGGCCAGAACAGTGACGACGCCGACTTGAAACCGATGGCCGCAAAGCACACTGCGACAAAGGCGAACACCGGCCCACCCGTGGTGGACATGAACATGCCGATGGCAGCGATCACCAGCGCACCTGCCACCCAGGCCTGCTGGAACTTCCAGCGCGCCGAGCCGGCGGCGAAGGCATACATGGCCAGGATCGAGATCAGCCACGGGATCGAGTTGAAGAAGCCGACCTGCAGGTCGCTGAGGTCGCCCATGCGCTTGATGATGCTCGGCAGCCAGAAGGTGGCAGCGTAGATGGTCAGCTGGATGCAGAAGTAGATCAGGCAGAACAGCAGGATCTGGCGGTCCTTGAGCAGGCGCCAGGCCGATGGCCTGACTGCGCCGACCGCTTCGCGCTCAAGCTGCTCGCGATCGATGGCGGCCACCAGTGCGTCCTGCTCGGCCTGGCTCAGCCACTTGGCGTCCTGCGGCCTGGAGTCGAGCCAGAAGAACACGAAGAAACACAGCGTTACCGAGGCCATGCCTTCGATGAACAGCATCCATTGCCAGCCATGCATGCCCAGGCCCTGGATCTGCATCAGCGCACCGGCCAGCGGCCCGGAAATCAGCGACGCCAATGCCGAACCGCTGAGGAAGATGGCAATCGCCTTGCCGCGCTCGGCGGCCGGTAGCCAGCGGGTGAAGTAGTAGATCACCCCGGGGAAGAAGCCCGCTTCGGCAACGCCCAGCAGAAAGCGCAGCACGTAGAACTGGGTTTCGTTCTGCACGAAGGCCATCGCCGTGGCCACCAGCCCCCAGGTGAACATGATGCGGGTCAGCCACAGCCGTGCACCAACCTTTTGCAGCAGCATGTTCGAGGGCACCTCGAACAGCGCGTAGCCGATGAAGAACAGGCCGGCGCCAAAGCCATAGGCCGCGGCGCTGATGCCCAGGTCGCTTTCCAGGTGCGGGCGGACGAAGCCGATGTTGACGCGATCCAGGTAGTTGACGATGAACATGATGACGAACAACGGCAGGACGTGGCGCTTGACCTTGGCCACGGCGCTGGCCAGGGCTTCGCCGTCATTACGGGCAGACGGAGCGAGGGTATCGTTCACTTGCGGATCTCCCACTAATTGTTTTTGTGCGGGTCGGGGTTGTCTGACATGGCAGTGGGCAGGAGCTTATGCGCAGCGCAGTTGTACGACAAGATCAACAAAAGCAGCAAAATCGCAAAATACAAGCTTGTACGATGTATAAATGCATCGATCATGCGAGAACAAACAAACTACGCGCTGGCTTGAGCACAGAAAAAATCGGCAAAAAATATTTTTATCGATTAACTTGTCGTACAAGCACAACAACAATCGGACCCTACCATGGCCACCGGACACGCCCACCAACGCGGCCACAGCCGCGCCCATGACCTGGTCTCCAGCCTTACCCAGCAGATTTTGCTGGGCACCTTCAAGCCAGGCGACAAGCTGCCCTCGGAGAACGCCTTGGTGCGCGAGCACGGGGTCAGCCGCACGGTGGTCCGCGAGGCCCTGTCGAAATTGCAGGCCTCGGGGCTGGTGGAGCCACGCCACGGTATCGGTACGTTCGTGATGGAGCGCCAGGCCCAGGCCGGCCTGCGCATCGCTGCGGAAAGCGCGGCGAATGTGCGCGACCTGCTGGAACTGCGCATCGGCCTGGAAGGCCAGGCCGCAGCCCTGGCCGCGCTACGCCGTGACGAGGGGCACCTGACGCGCATGCGCCAGGCGCTGGACGACTACCAGGACCTGGCCGCCGCCGGCGACAGCTGCATCGAGGCCGACCGGCGCTTTCACCTGCTGATCGCCGAGGCTACCGGCAACCTGTACTTCACTGAAATGCTGTTGCAACTGGGCAGCGGCCTGATCCCGCGCAACCGCATGGCCCTGGCCGAACGCAGCGGGGCCAAGCTGGCGCGGCAAGCGTACCTGGCGAACCTTGAGCATGAGGCGATCCTCAATGCCATCCGCCGGCAGGACCCGGACGCGGCGCGGGCGGCGGTGTGCCTGCACCTGTCCAACAGCCGCGACCGACTACTGCCCGAACAGGCCTGACACAATCCCTGTAGGAGCGGCCTTGTGTCGCGAAAGGGCTGCGAAGCGGCCCCAGCAATTTTTGCATCGTCGCTGAAATCCTGGGGCCGCTCCGCGGCCCTTTCGCGACACAAGGCCGCTCCTACAAAGAGAACCGCATCAGGCCTGCTTACCAGGTCAGGCAGATCTTGCCGAAATGCCGGTTGCTCTCCTGATAACGGAACGCCTCGACGATCTGCTCCAGCTCGAAATGCTTGTCCACCACCGGCCGCAGGCCGTTGGCATCGATCGCCCGCACCATCGCCTGCTGCTGGGCGCGGCTGCCGACCAGCACGCCTTGCAGGCGAATCTGCCGCACCAGCGCCTGCACCAGCGGCAGCTGCCCGGCCACGCCGGTGAGGATGCCGATCAACGACACATGCCCACCAATGCGCGCGGCAATCATCGATTGCTCCAGCGTCGCCGGGCCGCCCACTTCGATCACATGGTCGACGCCGCGGTTGCCGGTAAGCTCGCGCACTTTCTCACCCCAGTCGGGGGTGCTCTTGTAGTTGATCAGGTGGTCGGCACCCAGGGCCTTCAGGCGCTCCAGCTTGGCGTCGCTGGACGATGTAGCGATCACCGTCGCACCCGCCAGCTTGGCAAACTGCAGGGCGAAGATCGACACACCACCGGTGCCCTGCACCAGCACCGTATCGCCGGGCTTGAGGTGGTCATCGCTCATCAACGCACGCCAGGCCGTGAGACCGGCGGTGGTCAGCGTGGCAGCTTCAGCGTGGCTGTAGCCCTTGGGCGCCAGGGTGAACGCGCTGGCGCGAGCGGTAACCTGTTCACGGGCGTAACCATCGATACCATCCCCGGGCACCCTGGCGAAGCCCTCGACATTGGCCTGGCCGTCGAGCCAGTCGGGGAAGAAGGTGCTGACCACATTGTCGCCAACCTGGAACTCGGTGACGCCACTCCCCACCGCGACCACTTCGCCAGCGCCATCGGCCATGGGGATGCGCCGTTCGCTCGGGCCCCACATGCCGCTGACCACAGCGAAATCGTGGTAGTTGAGGGAGCTGGCGTGCAGGCGCACGGTGATCTCGCCGGCCTCGGGTGAAGAGGCCTCGCAGGTGCCGACCTCGACCTTGTCGTAGCCGCCGCCGGGTTGTACGTAGATGGCCTTGCTGGTCATGGGTGGGGTCTCCGTTCAGGGAATAGATTGGGGTTCAGCATAGACAGGTCCGGCCTCTTCGCGGGTGAACCCGCTCCCAGAGGTTGAGTGCTGCATTTGAGCTCGGCGCGGTCCCTGTAGGAGCTGGCTTGCCGGCGATAGGGCCCGCATTGCCAATACAAAAATTCAGCCCAGCATCACCTTCAATGCCCGGCAATCGGCTGCATGCCAATCCGCCAGCTCCGGCCACGGATTGTCCGGCAGGTTCACCAGCACCGTGCGCGCCCCTGCGGCCCGCCCACAGTCCAGATCAAAGCGGTAATCCCCGACCATAACCAGCTCCGCCGGCGCCACGCCCCACGCATTGGCAATCTTCAGCAGCCCATCCGGGCTCGGCTTGGGCGCCGCTTCGTCACGCCCGAGAATGTGCTCCACAGGGAAGCAGTCCGCCAGGCCGATGGCCTCCAGCGTCACATGCGCCAACGCGCGGGCATTGCGGGTCAGAATGCCCAGCCGGCAACCACGCCCGGCCAGTTCGCGCACCAGTTCCACCGCACCGGTGGCTGCCGTGGAGGCAATCGCCAGGTCGCGCTCATGCTCCAGCAGCCAGGCATGCTTGGCGGCAGCTTCGTCCGCCGGCAACGCCGCCAGGTGGGTGAGGATGTCGTGCTCGGCCGGGATATCCAGCGCCACGCGGATAGCGGCAAAATCGTGCACCGCCACGGTCAGGGTGCCGTCCATGTCGAACACCCAGTTGCGCACCTCGCCCAGGCTCATGCCCAATCCTTGCGATGGCGAATCAGGCCTTCCTGGCACGACGACGCCACCAGTTGCCCGGCCTGGTTGAAGATGTTGCCGCGGCAGAAGCCACGGGCATTGCCTGCCCAAGGGCTGTCGGTGGCGTACAGCAGCCACTCGTCGGAACGCAGGTTGCCATGGAACCACAGCGAGTGGTCGAGGCTGGCGATCTGCATGTCGCGCTGCCACACCGATTTGCCATGGGGCAGCAACGAAGTGGTCAGCAAGCCGAAGTCCGAGGCGTAGGCCAGCAGATATTTGTGCAGGGCGGGGATATCGGGCAGGTTGCCGTCGGCGCGGAACCAGGCGTACTTCACCGGGTCGCCAGGCTTGGGGTTGAAGGGGTCGCGCTCGGTGACCGGGCGGATCTCGATCGGCTTGGCGCACAGCACCTTGTCGCGGATGCGCTCGGGCAACTGGTCGGCCATGGCCCGCGCCAGCTCCACTTCACTGGGCAGGTTTTCCGGGCCGACCACTTCGGGCATCTGTGCCTGGTGCTCGAAACCTTCTTCGTCGTACTGGAACGAGGCGCTGCAGGTGAAGATCGGCTGGCCTTTCTGAATCGCCGTCACTCGCCGGGTGCTGAAGCTGCCGCCATCGCGTACGCGGTCCACCGAATACACCACCGGCAGGCTGGCATCGCCAGGGCGCAGGAAGTAGCCGTGCAATGAATGCACATGGCGTGCATCCTCGACCGTCTGGCTGGCGGCCGACAACGATTGGCCCAGAACCTGCCCGCCGTACAGCTGGCGGAAGCCCAGGTCCTGGCTGCGTCCACGGAACAGGTTCTCCTCGATGGCCTCGAGGCTCAACAGGTCGACCAGGTCATCCAACACATGACTCATCGGGGGTTCTCCTAGCAAGGCAACACGTCTCTACAGCACGCTTGTGAAGGCAAATGATACAGGGTTTGTCATAGGCGTCGGGCATGGCCATGCATTCAGGCGCGCAAGGTACGCTCCCAGTGTGCGCGGTCGATGCGGTACAGCACATGCGGGCGCAGCGGGTGGCCCACAGGCAGGCGGGGGTGTTCGAAACTGCCATTCAGGTCCTGCTGCATACCGATGGCCTGCATGACCTTCTGCGACGGCAGGTTGTTCTCGCTAGTGAACGACACCACCTCTTCCAGGCGCAATTGGGCGAAAGCACAGCGCAGGCAGGTCCATGCCGCCTCGCTGGCGAAACCCAGGCCCCAGTGGCGGCGTGCCAGGCGCCAGCCGATCTCCACCGCCGGCGTGAAGTCAGCATCGAACCCCACGTGCAACAACCCGGTCATGCCGATAAAGGCACCGCTGTCCTTGCGCTCCAGGGCCCACAGGCCAAAGCCGTACTCATTGAAATGCCCGCGTACACGGCCGATCAGCGCAGCCGCCTCCAGGCGCGTCAGCGGCGCCGGAAAGTAGCGCATCACCTGCGGGTCGGCACACAACGCGGCAAACTCGCGCAGGTCGTCGTCGTGCCATTGGCGCAGCACCAGGCGTGCGCTTTCCAGTTGCAGGATAGGGGTCATGGGGCGTGCTCCGGTTTTACCGCCTTGCAGTTTACAGCGTAGGCGCGGGGGCGGGTTTAACCCAGCCGGCGCACCCGAATGCAATTTTCACATGCCCTTCACCCCCCCCCGACAGGCCACTTGGCAGGATGCCCGCCATCACCGCCGCGCCAGCCGCGACCCTGCCAACGGAGCAACGCATGCTATCGAGCAACACCCTGGGGCACCCAGCCATTCACGCCCGGCGCAAGCGACGCCTGACCCGCAAAGCCGTCGGTGCCGCCCTTGGCCTGTGCATGGTGGTGGCGGCGTTGGGCACCTGGCTGGCGACGAGGACGCACATCGTGGACCTTGGCAACGAACAACAACTGAGTGACAGCGGCCTGCTGCAGGACTGGGCCGGCGGTGCGGTGATCGTGATGATCCGCCACGCCGAGCGCTGCGACAGTGCCCCCGGCCCATGCCTGGACGACCCAACCGGTATCACCGTGGCCGGTAGCCAGGCCGCCGGGCGCGTGGGCCAAGGGCTGCACCAGCTGGGTCTGAACAACGCCGACATGCTTAGCAGCCCGAAGCTGCGCACCCGGCAAACCGCGCATTTCACTCCTCGGCCAGGCGGCGGCCAGCGAGGACTGGCTGGAAGGGTGCGACAAGCAGTTCGCCAGCGAAGCACTGGCGCACAAGCGACCGGGGCACAACCTGGTGCTGGTGACCCACAACGGTTGCATCGACCATTTCGCCCGCCAGCAGAACGTAGTGGGTGGCGAGCGGGAAAGCGGCTATGCCAGTGCGCTGTTCGTTTCGGTGGACAGTAATGGCAAGGCGCGCATCCTCGGCCGCTTGAACGAGCCGGACTGGCAGCGGGTATTGGCCAGCACCGCGAAATAGCTCTGGCCCCTGACGCGATCCCTGTGGGAGCGGGCATGCCCGCGAACACGGGCGCAGCCCGGGCCAAGCACCGCGGTGGCTGCTTCGCGGGCGCGCCCGCTCCCACAGGGGCCAGTGACAGCGCCAAAATCAAGTGTTCCCACATCAGTCACCCGCCATGGCAAGATCAGCACTGGCCCTGACTGCGACCCCACCCATGCCGTTGCCGCTGATCTACCACGAAGACTACAGCCCGGAGTTCCCTGCCGAGCACCGCTTCCCCATGGACAAGTTCCGCCTTCTGCACGACCACCTGATCGACAGCGGGCTGACCACCGACCAGGCCCTGCTGCGCCCGGACATCTGCCCCAACGACATCCTCGCCCTGGCACACGACCGCAGCTACATCGAGCGCTACATGAACGGCGAGCTGTCGCGCGAGGACCAGCGCCGCCTCGGCCTGCCCTGGAGCGAGGCCCTGGCCCGGCGTACCGTGCGCGCCGTAGGCGGCTCGCTGCTGAGCGCCGAGATGGCGCTGCAGCACGGCATCGCCTGCCACCTTGCCGGCGGCACCCACCACGCCCATTACGACCACCCTGCCGGCTTCTGCATCTTCAACGACCTGGCCGTGATCAGCCACTACCTGCTGGCGGCTGGCCGGGTGCACCGGGTGCTGATCTTCGACTGCGATGTGCATCAGGGTGACGGCACTGCACGCATCCTGCACGACACACCAGACGCCATCACCGTGTCGCTGCACTGTGAACAGAACTTCCCGGCGCGCAAGGCGCAAAGCGATTGGGACATCCCCCTGCCCCGCGGCATGGGCGACACGGCCTACCTGAAGGTGGTGGACGACGCCCTCAACTACCTGCTGCCGCTCTATCGACCCGACCTGGTGCTGTATGACGCCGGGGTCGATGTGCACAAGGACGACGCCCTGGGCTATCTGCAACTGACCGATGCAGGCGTTGCCGCCCGTGACGAGGCAGTGCTGCGCCACTGCCTGGGCCGCGACATCCCGGTGGTGGGGGTGATTGGCGGTGGCTACAGCAAGGACCGAGCAGCCCTGGCCAGGCGCCACGGCATCCTTCATCACAGCGCAGCACGCGTCATCGGTTGTTCACAATGACTGTGGAACCGCTTGTGGATAACCTGCGGGAAAGCCGCTGCAGCCCTTTACTGGCGAGGCCTGCAGAGCACTGATCGTTTTTTGAGCAGTGTTTCCTCAGGCCGCGCTGCGCTAGAATGCGCCTCTTTTCCACAGCCTGCTGCCTACCATGCCCGATCTGAGCCCCGCCTCCCCTCCCCTCGCTGTCGTCATCGGCGGCGGCCCAGCCGGCCTGATGGCCGCCGAAGCAATGGCCCAGGCGGGCCTGGCGGTCGAGGTGTTCGACGCCATGCCTTCGGTGGGCCGCAAGTTCTTGCTGGCGGGTGTCGGGGGCATGAACATCACCCACTCCGAGCCCTACCCGGCGTTCGTCAGCCGGTATGCCGAACGCCAGGGCGAAATTGCTGCGCTGCTGCGCGATTTCGATGCCGACGCCTTGCGCCAGTGGATTCACGGCCTGGGCATCGAAACCTTCGTCGGCACCTCGGGCCGGGTGTTCCCCGCCGACATGAAAGCCGCGCCACTGCTGCGCGCCTGGCTCAAGCGCCTGCGTGACAGCGGGGTAGTTATCCACACCCGTCACCGCTGGTTGGGCTGGAATGCCGAGGGTGCCTTGCGGATTGCTTATCCACAGGGCGAGCGGCTGGTAAAGGCCACCGTAGTGGTGCTGGCGCTGGGTGGCGGCAGTTGGGCGCGACTGGGTTCGGACGGTAGCTGGCAACCATTGCTGGCCGAACGAGCTGTGGATATTTCACCCTTGCAGCCCAGCAACTGCGGCTTTGAAGTGGCAGGCTGGAGCGCGCTGCTCAAGGACAAGTTCGCCGGGGCGCCGTTGAAGAACATTGCCCTCAGCATTCCCGGCGGCGCGCCGCGCAAGGGCGAGTTCATCCTCACCGCGCAGGGTGTGGAAGGCAGCCTGGTATATGCCTGGTCGGCGCCGGTGCGCGAGGCCATCAACCGTGACGGCCACGGGATGTTGCTGCTCGACCTTTTGCCGGACAAGCCTGTGGACAAGATTGCCCAGGCGCTGGCCAAGCCACGGGGTTCGCGCTCCATGGCCAAGCACCTGCACAGCCAGCTGGGTATCGATGGGGTAAAGGCGGCGCTGTTGCGCGAGCTGACCGATCAGGCGACCTTTGCCGACCCTGATGCGTTGGCGAGGTCGATCAAGGCGTTGCCGATCACGCTGGTGCGCACACGACCGCTGGATGAAGCGATCAGCAGCGCGGGTGGGGTGCGTTTCGAGGCGCTGGATGAGGGCTTGATGGTCAAGGGCATGCCGGGGGTGTTCTGTGCCGGCGAGATGCTGGACTGGGAAGCGCCGACCGGGGGGTATCTGCTGACGGCGTGCTTTGCCAGCGGCTTGCGCGCGGGGCGGGCGGCGGTGGATTGGCTCAAATCCTGACACATACTCGATCCACTGTGGGAGCGGGCGTGCCCGCGAACACGGGCGAAGCCCGTGCCATGCATCGCGGTGCCTGCTTCGCGGGCATGCCCGCTCCCACAGGGGCCAAGCTTCCCCAGGCTACGGCTTACGCTTGCGGGGCCCACCATTGAAACTAGGCACCTTGCGCACCGCCTTCACCGCCGGCTCCGCACTGCCTGCTTCAGCACTGTCCATCCAGCGCCCCAACCCGCGCTTGGCGCTGTTTTCCTTCGGCTTCTTGGGCTTCTTCGGCTTCTTGATCACCTGGCCACTGGCGTCGGTCATCGGCACTCGGTGGTCGGGGATGAAATCAGGCTCTTCATGACGCGGCAGGGTCTGCCGGGTCAGCACTTCGATCGCCGCCAGCAGTTGCACTTCATCGGCACACACCAGCGAGATCGCCTCGCCCTTGTTGCCCGCCCGCCCGGTACGCCCGATGCGGTGCACGTAATCCTCGGCAACGATCGGCAGGTCAAGGTTGACGACCAGCGGCAAGTCATCGATATCCAGGCCGCGGGCGGCCACATCGGTCGCCACCAGCACCTGGATTTCGCGGGCCTTGAAGCTGTCCAGCGCACGCTGGCGGGTGGCTTGCGGGCGATCACCGTGGATGCCGTCGGCATTCACACCCTCGGCCAGCAAGCGCTCCACCAGTTGGTCCACACCATTGCGGGTCTTGGCGAACACCAGCACCTGCTTCCAGCGCTGCTTGCGCAGCAGGTAGCAGAACAGGTCGACCTTGCGTTTTTTGTCCACAGGCACCAGCCACTGCTTGACGCTGGTGGCCGTGGCATTGCGCGGGCTTACTTCGATGCTCAGCGGGTCGTTCAGTGCCAGCCCCGCCAGCATGCGAATCTGGTCGGAGAAAGTGGCGGAGAACAGCAAGGTCTGGCGCTTGCGTGGCAGCGCGGCGTACACCGACTGCAGCTCTTCGGCAAAGCCCAGGTCGAGCATGCGGTCGGCTTCGTCCAGCACCAGGGTCTGCACCTGGTTGAACTTCACGGCGTTCTGCCGGAACAGGTCGAGCAAGCGCCCCGGGGTGGCTACCAGCAGGTCGACACCACGACGCAGGCGCATCATCTGCGGGTTGATGCTGACCCCGCCATACACCGCGTAGGTGCTCAACGGCAGGTTCTCGGCATACTCGCGCACGTTGTTGTGCACCTGCTCGGCCAGCTCACGGGTGGGCACCAGCACCAGCGCGCGGATCGAGTTGCTGGCTACCTTCTCGCCTTCCAGCGCCAGGCGCTGCAACACTGGCAGGGCAAAACCTGCGGTCTTGCCGGTGCCGGTCTGGGCCGCGGCCATCAGGTCGCGGCCGGCCAGCACGGCGGGGATGGCCTTGGCCTGCACCGGGGTCGGGGTGGTGTAGTCCAGCTGCTGCAGGGTGCGCAGCAGCGGTTCGATCAGGCCGAGTTTGGCGAAATTCATGGCAATACCGTCAGGGGGTTCAGCGAAGGCGGCAAGTTTACCGCATCGCCCCTGCCTACTTGCAGATTTCGCCTTTCAACGGCTGCGCCGGCTCAGGTGCCTTGCGCCACTGCGGCAGGCCTATCAGCACCACAGCGCCGATGATCACCGCCATAGCCACACACTCTTCGGCACCAATCTGCTCACCGGCAAAGATGATGCCCAGCAGCACAGCCACGGCCGGGTTGACGTAGGCGTAGCTGGTGGCAGCTGCCGGGCGCACGTGCTTGAGCAAGTACATGTAGGCGCTGAACGCCAGGATCGAACCGAAGAACACCAGGTAGGCCAGCGCGCCCCAGCCGGCAGCCGTCGGCATGTGCGTCATGCGCTCGCCAGACAGCACGCTGCCAAGCAACAGCACGGCACCACCGACCAGCATTTCGGCAGCGCTGGCCATGGGCCCCTGGGGCAGCGGCAAGGTCTTGCTCCACACCGAGCCGAATGCCCAGGAGGCCGCCGCAAAAATGATCAGCGCCGCGCCAATCGGGCTTGCCTGCAGGTTGGAGCCCAGGTTCAGCAGGCCGATGCCCACCAGCCCAAGGGCGATCCCCGCCCACTCCAGCTTCGAATTGCGGTGCCCGAACAACAGGCCGAACAGCAAGGTGAACAGCGGCACCGTCGCCACCGCCAGTGCTGCCACGCCCGAGGCTACGCCAGCATGCTCGGCCACGGTCACGCCACCGTTGCCGCAACTGAGCAGCAGAAAACCGATCGCTCCCGCCGCGCGCCACTGCGGCCAGGTCGGCGCCGGCACACCGCGCCAGCGCAGGAACCCATACAGCAGCCCACCGGCAATCAGGAAGCGCACCCCAGCCATGAGCATCGGTGGCCAGCTCTCGACGCCAATGCGAATGAACAGGTAGGTGGAGCCCCAGACCAGGTACAAGGCCAGGAAAGCGCCAACGAGCAATAAAGGGAAGCGACGTGAGGCAGGCATGGGAAACACTCGAAATCCGTTTACGGGTGGCTTAGTTTAGAAAGGCCAACGTGTAAACTTAAGTTACAAAACAGCTTTAAATAACCCGAACACTTTGCATTGCATGGTTATTCGGATGCTTTTCAATCGAATCGAAACCAGGCAGGAAAATTCCATGGACAAGTACGACCGCATGCTGCTCGCCGCACTGCTCGACAACGGCCGCGCCACCTTCGCGCAACTGGCGCGGCAGGTGAACCTGTCGGCGCCTGCGGTGGCCGAGCGGGTGGCCAAGCTCGAGGCCAGCGGGGTCATCACCGGCTACCAGGCCAAGGTCGACATGAGCAAGATCGGCCTGCCAATACAGTGCGTGATCGAACTGCGCCTGGCCAGTCACGGCAATCAGCAGGCCTACGAAGCGTTGACCCAGATTCCCCAGTTGACCGAATGCCACCGGGTTACCGGCGACCCCTGCGTCATCATGCAGGCAGCAGTGGGTTCGATGCCCGAGCTGGAGGAACTGATCAACCGGGTAGCCCAGTTCGGCTTCAGCAAGACCTCGATCATTCTCTCCAGCGCGGTGGAACGGCGGGTGCCACTGGCGCAACTGGAGAGGAAGCCCTAACAGAACCTGGCCAGGGTTTCACGAACCTTTGCGGCAGGGGTTTTCTGCAGGCGACAGAGCAAGTCGTGCGAAAGTTGCTGGACACCGTGGCTCTGGCGCAACACACCAGCCAGGTGTTGCAGCAGGTTGGCGGCCATTTCGGCATCGGCCATGGCCCGGTGCGCGGTACCGGTATCCGGCAGCCCGGCCCAGCGGGTCAGGGTGCCCAGCTTGTGGTTCGGGGCTGCCGGCAGCAAGCGCCGTGACAACAGCAAGGAACAGGCGAAGGCCTGGCTGCGGCTACGGCCGATGCGGCTCAATTCGTAGTCCCAGAACTTCTGGTCGAAAGCGGCATTATGTGCCAGCAGCGGGGTGCCACCGACGAATTCGGCCACTTCGTTCATCACCTTGTCCACCGGCGGCGCACTGCGCAGCATGGCAGTGGTGATGCCGGTGAGCCCGGCGACAAAGGCGGGTACCGGCACGCCGGCGTTCATCAGGCTCTGGTAACGCTCGACGATGCGCCCACCCTCCAGCATCACCACCGCCACCTCGGTGGCGCGGCAGCCGGCGCCGGGGCTGATGCCGGTGGTTTCAAAGTCGATGACAGCGATACGTTCCATGAAAAATCTCAGTGTTTGAGCAACAGCGCACCCTCGATGGGTACATAACGGGTGGCGGCACGGATCAGCGACAGTGCAGTAAGCCCGGGCACACCATACACCACTGCCTCGGTGCCATGGCGCTGGATCACCCGCTCCAGCAGCAGGTCGAAATCGCCATCGCCGGAGGCCAGTACCACTTGGTCGACGCGGCTGGCGGCATCGATCACATCCAGGGTAATGCCCACGTCCCAGTCACCTTTGGCCGAGCCATCGCTGCGTTGGATGAAGGGCTTGAGCCGCACATCGAAACCGAGGTTGCGCAAGATCTGCTGGAACTGCTGCTGCTTGCTGTCGCCACGGTCGATGGCATAGGCCACGGCCTCGATGATCTGGCCTTCGCGGCTGACATCGGCCCACAGCGCGGCGTAGTTGAAATGGCAACCGTGGGCCTGGCGCACGGTGTAGTAGAGGTTCTGCACATCGGCGAACAGCGCGATCTTTTTCACCTGGGCATCTCTTGTCAGGCCGGGATTGCTGGGGGCTGCCCTGCAGCCCTTTCGCGACACAAGGCCACTCCTACAGGGGTTCGCGTACCCTTGTGGGAGCGGCCTTGCGTCGCGAAAGGGGCGCAAAGCGCCCCCAAAATTGCCAGCAGTATGCCAGACCTGTCAGACGTACGAATCGTCGTCGGAGAAGAACCCGCCATCATCGCTGCCATAATCGCTGTCGGCATAACCACCCTGGTCACTGCCCCAACCACCGTTGTCAGCCACCTGCTGCTGCGCCCCCGAGTCGTTCCAGCCACCGCTGTCACTGGCCGGCGCCGGCTCTTCCTTGATCACTTCGACCACCTCCTCCGGCTGCGAGTTGTGGTTGAACAGGCTGCTGATGCCCTGCGCCAGCAACACACCACCCGCCACACCGGCCGCGGTCTGCATCGCACCACCGAGGAAGCTGCTGGCACCACTGCGTGCCGGCGCGGCGCCAAAGCCAGGCTGCTGCGCTTGTGGCTGGGAAAAGCCCGGCGCCGACGGCTCACGCCAACCACCACCGGTTGCCACCGGGGCGGCAGCGGGACGCTGCGGTTGCACGGCCGGGGCAGCACTGCGCCCCGAACCAAAGATGCTGGACAGGAAACCACCACCGCCGTTGTTCGGCGCACTGCCGACACGGGCGGCCTCGGCCTGGGCGCGGGCCTGCTTCAGTTCGGCTTCCAGCTGCTTGTTCTGCTCGTCGAGGCGCTTGATGGCCGCCTCCTGTACCAGAATCGCCTGGGCCATGTAATAAGGCGCCGCCGGCTGCTGACGCACGTGTTCCTCGATGCATGCCTGGGCCTGCGCATCACGCGGCTGGCTCGGGTCCTCGGCTTGCTTGAGGCGGCCGAACAGGCCATCGATCAGGGTTTGTTCTTCAGTATTCATGGGGCGACCTCGTGGGGTAGCGGGACAACGGACAGCGTCAAAGATGGGGCGTACAGACGTGGGATTCAATCACCGGCGGCGTGAAACTTTTTTCAGCAAATGACAGCCTCAAGCTTGCTTTGGGCTAAAGTTAGGCCCCTGTTTTTACTGCCATGCGATCTTGACTGATGAATCCGCTGAGCGTCCTGCGCGACTCCTTGTACTTCTTCCGCCGCCACCTGCCGAACATCCTCCAGCTGTGCCTGCCGCTGGTGGTGCTGGAGGCCTTGCTCACCCAGCTGCTGTACCGGCAGATGGGTGACCAGGCATCGCCGGCCTACGGCATGCTGGTCAGCCTGCTGTTCTACCCGCTGTACAGCGCTGCGCTGATCCTGTACCTCGACACCCGCAGCAACGGCCAGGAAATCGCCAAGCGCGACCTGTTCGCCCGTGCCGTGCAGCTGTGGCCGCAACTGGCCCTGCTGATCCTGATCAGCTCGCTGCTGATCATGGCGGGCCTTGCGCTGTTCATCTTCCCGGGCGTATGGATCATGATCAACCTGGTGTTCGCCGAGTACCTGCTGGTACTGCGCGGCCGGCCGGTGGTGCAGGCGATGCGTGACAGCGCCAGCATGACCACCGGGCACTTCATGCGCATCATGATCTGCGTGGTCGGCGTGCTGGCACCGATCTGGCTGATCGACGGGCTGCTGCTGATGGCCTTCCCCGAGCCATCGCCAGGCATGGAGCTGGCCATGGACAGCCTCAGCGGCTTCCTGCAACTGTTCAGCACCGTGGTGCTGTATCGCCTGTTCATGTTGCTTGAGGGTGAAGCGGGCGCTTGAGGAAAGGTTACGGCCTGCTGGCAGCAGCGGCCGGCCGATACAGTGGCAACTCCTTTGATCATTCAGGAGCTGCACCATGGATCCCGCCATCCAGGCCACCTACGGCAAAGCGTTTTGCGGCCGGTTGTACCAACGCGCGGCGGGGGCCAACACCCCGCTGCGCATCAGCAATGAAAGGCAGCAAGTCGATGACTGGGTCAGGGTCGGTGGCGTCCAGGACTCACCGCTGTTGGAGTTCCACTTCCAGTCCACCCGCAATGACTGCCTGCTGTATTCGATCTGGATCATCCAGGGCCGTGACGGCAAGCAACTCGGTATCAGCAGCAATGGCTACCTGGGCTTCTACAGCTCGGCGGCGGTCAAGGCACCGTGGCAGCTGCAACCGCTCGAACTGACCGGCGAAGGCCTGCTGTGCAACCTGCTTGACGACAAGGGCCGCCGGGCATCGGAACTTGCCAGCGAGGACAGGATACTGAACGTAGCCAAAGGCGAACCTTGCACCTTCCTGCTCAAACTTGCAGGCAAATGAAGCCGGGAGGACGACGCATGGACCCACAAATCAGCACCCTGTACGCCAACTCGTTCCGCGGCCAGCTCTACCTGCGGTCAAGCACCGGCAATATTCCGCTACGCCTGAGCCGCAGCAGCGACAAGTGGAACTGGGGCTTTACCCCACAGGACGACTGGCTGCAGGCAGGTGGCGACAGCGACTCGCCGGTCTTCGACTTTCACTTTGATTCGCAAACCGACAACCGCCTGCATTACCACATCAGCCTGCGCAGCCAGCCGCTCGGCAAGAAACTGGGTATCAGCCGCAACGGCTACCTCGGTTTCTACCGCCACGCCGAAGTCATCGAGTACTGGAAGATCGAACCGCTGCAGCTGACTGACCAAGGCCTGCTGTGCTACCTGCGCGACCACCTGGGCCAAAGGGTCGGCATCCTCAAGGACACCCCGCACTTCAGCGGCCACTGGATAGCCCTGCTCAATGTCGAGCAAGGCAAAGTGTTCCCCTTCCTGCTTAGCCCGATCACACCAATCTGAGCCCCTTCTGCAAGCGGGCACCCAGCCTCAACTGCCGCGCGGCTTGGCCCGCGCGGTTGCTTCGGCCACCAACGGGTCATCCGGCCAGTAATGCTTCGGGTAGCGCCCTTTCAAGTCCTTCTTCACCTCGGCATAGGTCGTACGCCAGAAGTTGGCCAGGTCCTGTGTCACCTGCACCGGGCGGCGTGCCGGGGACAGCAGGTGCAGCTTGACCTGCTGGCGGCCGTTGGCGATGCGTGGGGTATCGGCCAGGCCGAACAGCTCTTGCAAACGCACAGCGAGAATCGGCGGGTTTTCGCTGTAGTCCAGGCGGATGTTCGAGCCGGACGGCACCGCCAAATGCGCGGGGGCCTGTTCTTCCAGGCGCTGCGGCAGCGGCCAGGGCAACAGGTTGCGCAGCATCGACGACAGGTCCAGCGCGGCGAAATGGCTGAGGCGCGACACCTTGCCCAGGTAGGGCTGCAACCAGTCTTCCAGGCTGGCGAGCAAGGCCTCGTCAGCCAGGTCGGGCCATTCGCTGTGACCGTCCTTGGCCAAGTCCAGCTGACGCAGCAAGGCCACGCGCGCCTGCCATTGCCGCAGCTCGGGGGTCCAGGTCAGCAGGTTCAGGCCTTTGCGTCGAACCAGGCCAAGCAGCGCGCGAGCCCGCGCTTCGTCATCCAGGCCGGGCAGCGGTTCGCGGCTGAGCACCAGCTCGCCGACCTTGACCTGGCGTTCGGCGCGCAACACCTGCTCGCGCTCGTCCCAATCGAGGATATCGACCCGCTCGACCTGTTCGGCCAGCACGCCCTCGAGCAGCGCCGGATCGAACTCGGCGGCCAGATAGATGCGCTCTTCGCGCTGGCCCTGGCGACTACCCAGGTCGGCAATCACCAGCCACGGGCACTTCATCAGCGCATCGGCTTCGGCAAACAGCGCCGCACGGCCGTTGGCCAGCCGATATTCCGCACCACCCTCGCGGCGCTGCTGGGCGACGCGGTCGGGGTAGGCCAGCGCCAGCAGTGCACCCAGCCAGCGTGGGTGATCCGGGTCGGCAACCGGTGCACCGGCCTTGCCACGCAGCAGGCCGCGGTACTGGCGAGACAGTTGCCGGGCACGTTGCACACCACCCTGGCCGCCCCGCGTAGCCTTACTCTCGCCGCTGACCAGCGCCAGCCGGCTGTGCAGGTCGGCACCGCCGCCGCGCTGGATATCCCGCTCGCCCAGCAGTGCCGCCACATCGCAGGCCATCTGTGCCAGGCCCAGGTCCTGCCCGCGCAGCAGCAGATGCGCGATACGTGGATGGGCCGGCAGTTCGGCCATGGCCTGGCCGTGTTCGCTAAGGTTGTCACGGCTGCCAGGCTTGAAGGCACCGAGCCGCGCCAACAGGTCCTGGGCCTGGGCGAAAGCGGCAGTGGGCGGCTGGTCAAGCCAGCGCAACTGCTCGGGCGCAACGCCCCAGCGTGCCAGTTGCAGGGCCAGGCCGGCCAGGTCGGCCTGCAGGATTTCGGCGCTGCCGTGGGCGGCCAGCTGGTCATGCTGGGCTTCGGACCATAAGCGGTAGCACACGCCGGGCTCCAGGCGGCCGGCACGGCCGGCGCGCTGGGTAGCACTGGCGCGGGAAATGCGCTGGGTATCCAGGCGGGTCATGCCGCTGCCGGGGTCGAAGCGCGGTACCCGGGCCAGGCCGGCGTCGATCACCACCCGCACGCCGTCGATGGTCAGGCTGGTCTCGGCGATGTTGGTGGCCAGCACCACCTTGCGCAGGCCCTTGGGCGCCGGGTCGATGGCTGCACGCTGTGCATTGAGGTCGAGTTCGCCATGTAACGGACACAGCAGGATTTCGGGCCGCTCACCCAACGCTTCCTGCAGGCTGTGGTGCACCCGGCGGATCTCGGCCTGGCCCGGCAGGAACACCAGCACACTGCCGGCCTGGTCGGCCAGCGCCTGCAACACGCTGTCCACCACCCGTGGCTCGATGAACTCACCCGGCTGGAAAGGCCGCCCCCAGCGGATGTCGACGGGGTGCATGCGGCCTTCGCTGCTGACTACCGGAGCATCGTCCAGCAACCGCGACAGGCGCTCGCCCTCCAGGGTCGCGGACATCAGCAGAATCTTCAGTGGCGGGTCATCACGCAGCAATTCGCGGCCATTCAGGCTCAAGGCCAAGGCCAGATCGGCGTCGAGGCTGCGCTCATGGAATTCGTCGAAGATCAGCAAGCCCACCCCCTCCAGCGCCGGGTCGGCCTGCAGGCGGCGGGTGAGGATACCCTCTGTCACCACCTCGATGCGGGTTTTCGGCCCGACCTTGCTGTCCAGGCGAATGCGGTAGCCCACCGTTTCGCCAACCTGCTCGCCCAGCTCGCTGGCCAGCCGTTCTGCCGCCGCCCGCGCCGCAAGGCGCCGGGGCTCGAGCATGAGAATGCGCTGCCCGGCCAGCCATGGCTCGTTGAGCAGCGCCAGCGGTACGCGCGTGGTCTTGCCGGCACCGGGAGGGGCTTCGAGCACCGCTTCGTCACGGTTTTCCAGCGCCTGGCGCAAGGCAGGCAAGACAGCATCGATCGGTAATGAAATCATGGTGGTCCTCGAACAGTCCCGCGAGTATAACGGCGAACCCAGCCTGCTCTATCATGGTCTTAGCTTCAGGTGCAGGCGCTTCGCTTGCCCTGCTGAATACCTTTCGGAGATTTACATGCGCATCCCAACCCGCGTCATCGGTGGCGCCCTCATCGTCACCTTGCTGACCCAACTGACCGCCTGCGGCACCATTCTCTACCCGGAGCGTCGCGGCCAGATCGGCGGCAAGATCGACCCTGTGGTTGCCGCAATGGATGCCATCGGCATCCTGTTCTACGTGATCCCGGGGCTGATCGCCTTCGGTATCGACTTCGCCACCGGCGCCATCTATTACTCAGGCGGGCGGTCCGCCCAGGTCGACCCGGTAAAACTGCGCGAAGCCGTCAGCCCAGATGGCAAGGTCGACAACACCAAGTTGCAGGCCATTCTGGAGAGCGAGCTGGGCCAACGTCTGCCGCTGAACGACCCGCGGCTGATCCAGCAGCGCGGCAGCATCGAGCAGTTGGCCAGCCTGGGCCTGGTGCCGGCAGCCTGAACCACAAGGATTCTGACCACGGATGACGACCACCCCGGCTGAACACCAGCGCCTGCTACGCCTGGCCACCCGCGCATCACTGGCGGTAGCCAGCATCCTGGTCCTGAGCAAGGCGCTGGCCTGGTGGCTGAGCGGCTCGGTGAGCCTGCTGGCAGGGCTGACCGATTCGGCACTGGATGCCGTTGCCTCGTTCCTCAACCTGCTCGCCGTGCACTATGCCTTGCGCCCGGCTGATGACGACCACCGTTTCGGTCATGGCAAGGCCGAAGCCCTGGCCGGCATGGCGCAGGCGCTGTTCATCGGGGTCAGTGCAGTGCTGATTTGTGTACAGGCAGTGGAGCGCCTGCATACCCCGCAACCGCTCGGCGATACTGCCGTCGGTATTGGGGTAATGCTGCTGTCGCTGGTGCTGACACTTGCCCTGCTGGCACTGCAACGCAAGGTCATCCGCCTGACCGGCTCCACGGCGGTGCGGGCCGACTCCCTGCACTACCGCTCGGACCTGCTGCTCAACGGCAGCATCCTGCTGGCCCTGCTGCTGGCACGCTTTGGCTGGCCGCAGCTGGATGCGCTGTTCGGCCTGGGTATCGCCGTCTACATCCTCTGGAGCGCGCTGCAGATCGCCCGGGAGAGTACGGCCATCCTGATGGACCAGGAACTGCCCGGCGAGGTAGGCGAAGACATGGCTGCGCTGGTGCTGGCCATCCCCGGGGTTGAAGGCGTGCACGACCTTCGTACCCGGGTCTCGGGTAACCAGTGGTTCGTCCAGCTGCATCTGGATATGCCGGGGCAGCTACCGCTGCATGAAGCGCACGCCTTGTGCGTGGAGGCCTCGAGGGTGATCCGCCAGCGTTATCCACAGGCGGATGTGATGGTGCATGCGGATCCGGTGTGAACCTGCAAGGGCGCTATCGCCGGCAAGCCAGCTCCCACAGGAACCGCACCGGCCTGAAGGCATGCGCAATACCTGTGGGAGCTGGCTTGCCGGCGATAGGGCCAGAACAGGCAGCACATCTGGCTCAGTTGATGCTGTAACCCCGGCCGCTGAAACAGGCACCCAGCGCCCGTCGGTAGCTGTCCGCCACATTGGCCGGCGGCGCGTACGTCGCCGTTGCCGGGTCGAACCCTGACTGGCCCACCGCCCAGCGATGGCACTGGTAACGATCCTGGTCCTGCTGCTCCTGCCCTTGCCCATACATCGGGTAGGCCACCACGTCATACCCACCGCCTACGGGTGCCGGCACGGCCACTGGTGGGTTGACCACCACGTACTCGCGGCTGTCGGCCAGGTACTGGTAATAGGTATCGGCCACCAGGAAGAACAGCGCCCCGCCCAGCCAGACTTCCCGCGCATAGGGCGGCAAGTAGTCGACCCGCACGCCATGGGGCGGGGTCACCACGACATAACGGCCACCATGGGGGCGATACCAGTAACCACTGGAGTAGAAGTAGTCGTCGCCACGGTAGGGCACTTTCCAGTAGCGGTCCGGGAAATGATCGATGGTGTGCCCCGGGCGATACTGCGGCCCAGGCCCCCAGCCATCGCCATGACCATCCGGACGCCCTTGCCAGTCACCGCCAGGCCGTTGCCCCTGGCCACCGGCTTCCCAGTGGCGATTCTCACCATGACGGCGGGGAATGTCCTGGTAGTAACCCTGGCGTGGCGGCTGGGTCTGCTGTACTTCGTCACGCGAGTTGAGCGAACGCCCCGGCGCGCCCTCACCCTGCCCTTCGGCCATGGTCCCGAGGCTGATGCTCAACCCCAGCACACCAACACCTGCCAACTGCCAGATGCGCGACTTCATGTTGTTCCTCTCGGTAGAAAATACGGCAACCAGCGCCAGTCTACCGCGCCCGTCGCGCAGGCCAATTAAAAATCCGGACATGAAAAAAGGGAGGCCGCAGGGCCTCCCTTCAGGAATTGTCGTCCGTGCTCGGCACTTGTGGCGCCGGCTCACCTCACACCGTCTTCTGGAAAGTGTGTAGCCCGGGGGCCTGCAGATCCTGTTGGATGGCTGGCCGCGACCGCCCGCCTAGGGCGCGTCGCCGTGGACTGATGTCCGGGCAGTGATTCTGTGGATAAAGATACCGAAGCAGTTGCAGCAGAGGATTGCGAAGATTGCTCAGACAAATAGCACTTGCGCAATTTTTCACCCTGGATTGATAATTCACCGCAATCGGAACAGAAAAGGCATCCACCATGAGCAAACTTGACCGCTACGACCTGAGCATCCTCGCCGAATTGCAGCGCGATGCGCGCATTTCCAACCAGGAACTGGCCGAACGCATCGGCCTGTCGCCTTCGCCATGCTCGCGTCGGGTCAAGCAACTGGAGGACGATGGCTATATTTCGCGCCAGGTGGCCCTGCTCGACCGCAAGAAGCTCGGCCTGAGCCTGACGGCCTACGTGCTGATCGGCATGGACCGCCACACCCCGGAGCGTTTCGAAACCTTCGAGGCGGCCATCCGCAACCTGCCCCAGGTGCTCGAATGCAGCCTGGTCACCGGCATGGATGCCGACTACCAGCTGAAAGTAGTGGTGCCCGACATGGACCACTACCAGAAACTGCTGCTAGGCAGCCTGACCCGTATTGAAGGCGTCACCAGCGTGCGTTCGAGCTTCGTGCTGAACCAGGTGCTGGCCAGCACCGAGCTGCCATTGACCCACCTGCGTTAATTGCCTGCGCCAGCAGGCGTATAATCAGCCGCTCAACCCGCCAGGAGAACACCGATGGATCCCGCCGTATTCGAAGAGTGGATGATGATCATCCTGGTCACCGTGTTGATCGGTTTCATGGGCTTCATCGTCTGGGACCTGGCGAAAAAGTCCAAGGCGGGCAAGTTCGGCACGCTGATCCTGTTCTTCGTGCTGGGGCTGGGGGTGCTGGCGTTCATCATCAAGAGCGTGGTGGTGGGGTTTCTCGAAGGGGTGTAGAAAATTCCAGGCCATTCGCGGGCACGCCCGCTCCCACAGGGCCGGCGCTGCACTTGAGGGCTGCACCCTACCTGTGGGAGCGGGCGTGCCCGCGAACAGGCCCTTGAACTGAACTAAAGCTTGGCGGCCACTTCGCGCCAGCAGCCCTGCTCCAACCCATCCAGCGCCCAGTCACCAATCCGCACCCGCACCAGGCGCAAGGTCGGCAACCCCACCGCCGCCGTCATCCGCCGCACCTGGCGGTTACGCCCTTCGCGAATCACCAGCTCCAGCCAACTGGTCGGCACGCTCTTGCGAAAACGTACCGGCGGGTTGCGCGGCCACAGTTCGGGCTCGTCCAGGCGCCGCGCCTCGGCCGGCAAGGTCGGCCCGTCGTTCAGTTCCACGCCGTCGCGCAAGCGCTGCAACTGCTCCTCGCTCGGCTCCCCCTCCACCTGAACCCAGTAAGTCTTGGCCAGCTTGTGCTTCGGGTCGGCAATGCGCGCCTGCAAGCCGCCATCGTTGGTCAGCAGCAACAGGCCTTCACTGTCGCGGTCCAGCCGCCCGGCCGGGTAAACGCCCGGGATGTCGATGTAGTCCTTGAGCGTCGCGCGCCCGTCGCCGTCGCTGAACTGGGTCAACACGTCGAATGGTTTGTTGAACAGGATCAGACGCGGCTCGGCCGGTGGCGCCTTGGGCTGGCGGCGCGGGCCGGTGGCAGGCCGCGCCTGGGGGCGGCGCGGCTTGGAACGGGGTGGCAGTGACATGGATCCTCAGCGGAACGGCGGCTCATCGAAACTGCGCAGTTTACGCGAGTGCAGCGAGTTGAGCTCGGTGCGCAGCAGGTCGAGGGCGGCAATGCCGATCTTCAGATGCTGGCTGACCGCCCGGTTATAGAAGGCGTTAGCCGAACCCGGCAGCTTGATCTCGCTGTGCAGCGGCTTGTCGGACACACACAGCAACGTGCCGTATGGCACGCGCAAGCGGTAACCCTGGGCGGCAATGGTTCCGCTTTCCATGTCCACCGCCACGGCACGCGACAGGTTGATCAGCGGCCGTTCCTGGGCCCAGCGCAGCTCCCAGTTGCGGTCGTCGTAGGTCAGCACGGTACCGGTGCGCAAGCGCTTCTTCAGCTGCTCGCCACGCTCGCCGGTGACCTGCGCGGCGGCTTCCTGCAAGGCCAGCTGCACTTCGGCCAGGGCCGGAATCGGGATGTTCGGCGGCACCACCCGGTCGAGAATACCGTCACGCCGCATGTAAGCGTGTGCCAGCACATAGTCGCCAATGGTCTGCGACTGGCGCAGGCCACCGCAGTGGCCGATCATCAGCCAGCAGTGAGGGCGCAGCACGGCCAGGTGGTCGGTGATGTTCTTGGCATTGGACGGGCCGACGCCGATGTTGACCAGCGTGACGCCATCGCCGTCGGCGGCGATCAGGTGGTACGCCGGCATCTGGTAGCGGTGCCAGACCACGCTGGCCACCAGGGCCTGGGTTTCGCCGTGGTCCATGCCCTTTTCGATCACCACGTTACCAGGCAGCACCATGCGCACGAAGCGCGGGTCGTCCCGCAACTGGTCGAGGCCGTGGCTTATGAACTGGTCGACATAGCGGTGGTAGTTGGTCAGCAGGATCCACGGCTGCACATGGCGCCAGTCGCTACCGGTGTAGTGCACCAGGCGGCGCAGCGAGAAGTCGACCCGCGCGGCATCGAACAGCGCCAGCGGCAAGGTTTCGGCGCCACCCCAGTCGTACAGGCCGTCGGCAATGTTGTCGGTGGCAGCCGACAGGTCGGTGCTTGGGAATACCCGAGCCAGTTGCGCGGCGGTGATGCCGCTGCCGGCCAGTTCGTCACCCTGGTCAACCACGTAGGGGTAAGGGATGTTCTGTTCGCTGACGCCAACCTCTACCGTGACGGTGTAGTCATGCATCAGCGGGCGCAGTTGCTCCAGCAGGTAGCCACGAAAAGCAGCCGGCTGGGTGATGGTGACGCTGTAGGTACCGGCCACCTGGACCTTGGCGTAGGCCCGCGTGGTGGCGGCGACTTCACCGTGGCTATAGTAAGTCAGGCGCAACGCCGGGTAGCGGAACAGGTCGCGCTCTTCGACGCCCGGCTCGGTACGGTCCTTCAGGTAACGCTTGAGGGCCTGGCTAAGGGCCCCGGTGGCCTGTTCATGCAGGGCCGCCAGACGGTCGACGGCCTGTTCGGGGGTATCAACGACTACAAAAGCTTGGCTCACACTGTGCTTCCTGTCTGGACATGCATGTGAACCATCTTGCCTGCCTTCTTGGCTAAATACATCCCCATTGATCGGTGTTAATCAGCAGGCCAGCGCTGGTCCCTGTAGGAGCGGCCTTGTGTCGCGATAGGGCTGCAAAGCAGCCCCAGCAATTTGTGCGTCTGCGCTGATCCCCTGGGGCTGCTTCGCAGCCCTATCGCGACACAAGGCCGCTCCTACAGGTCTTGTGCCGGTGTAGCCCTGGCAACCAATGCCTCCACATCCACACCCCGCGGCAACGCCCCATACACGCGCCCGCCGCCCGTCAAGCGGCTGTCGATAAACGCATCACTGACCACCGCATTGCCCGCCTCCAGCAATAGTTTGGCCTGCAGCGCCAAGGCAATATCCTCGGTCAGCTGCCGCGCGCGGTACTGCATGTCGCCGGTGTCGGCGAACGCGCCTTTGAGATTACCGATGTGCGCCGCCAGGCGCGGGTCGCCGTGGCCATCGCCCAGCTCGGCGAACAGCGCATCGAGCACCCCCGGCTCCTTGGACAGGGCGCGCAGCACATCCAGGCACTGCACATTGCCCGAACCTTCCCAGGTCGAGTTCACCGGCGCTTCGCGATAAAGCCTTGGCAGGATGCTGTCTTCCACGTAACCCGCCCCGCCCAGGCACTCGGCGGCCTCGTTGATCATGGCCGGCGCACGCTTGCAGATCCAGTACTTGCCCACCGCAGTGATCAGCCGGGCGAAATGCGCCTGTTGCGGGTCTTCCAGCTGTTCCAGCGCCTGCCCCATGCGCAGGCTCAGGGCCAGCGCTGCCTCGCTTTCCAGTGCCAGGTCGGCCAGTACGTTCTGCATCAACGGCTGTTCGTTCAGCAGCCGCCCACCGACCTTGCGGTGCGCGCAGTGGTGTGTCGCCTGGGTCAGCGCCTGGCGCATCAGGGCGCTGGAGCCGACCATGCAGTCGAAGCGGGTCATGGCCACCATTTCGATGATGGTCGGCACGCCCCGCCCTTCTTCCCCGACCATCCACGCCAGGGCGCCGCGGAATTCCACCTCGCTGGAGGCGTTGGAACTGTTGCCCAGCTTGTTCTTCAGGCGCTGGATATAGAACTGGTTGCGGCTGTCGTCCGGGCGGTGGCGCGGCAGCAGGAAGCAGCTCAGGCCCTTCTCGGTCTGGGCCAGGGTAAGGAAGGCATCGCACATGGGGGCCGAGCAGAACCACTTGTGGCCGACCAGCTCGTAGGCCTGGCCCGGGCCCGCTGCGCCGACCGGATAAGCCCGGGTGGTATTGGCGCGTACATCGGTGCCGCCCTGTTTCTCGGTCATGGCCATGCCCAGGGTGACGCCGGCCTTGTGGCGGTCGCCGACGTTACGCGGGTCGTATTCGCAGGCGAGGATTTTCGGTAACCAGTATTCGGCCAGTTCGGGTTGCAGCCGCAGAGCCGGGACTGCGGCAAAGGTCATGGTCAGCGGGCAGCCGGTACCGGCCTCGGCCTGGCTGTGCAGGTAGGTCATCGCAGCCCGTGCCACATGGGCGCCGGGGCGGGGTTCGGCCCAAGGCAGCGAAGGCAGGCCGTGCTCGACGGCGGTGCGCATCAGTTCGTGGTAGGCAGGGTGGAATTCGACCAGGTCGATGCGATGGCCGTAGCGGTCGTGACTGCTGAACTCCGGCTTGTGCGCGTTGGCCAGGAAGCCCGCCTGCATCAGCGGGCCACCGGCCAGGGCCCCGTAGGCATCGATCCGCGATTCGGCCCAACCCGCACCGAAACGCCGCGACCATTCCTGTAACGGCAGGTCGAGGCGGTACAGGTTGGCACCGTCGAGGGGCGGTGGCTGGTTGGTGACTTCGTGGGTTTCAGCGTACTGGTGCAGGTTCATCGGGGGCTCCTGGATCCGGGTAGCTTGAGAGACCCAGTGAAGCACTCTGTACGAGTCAGTCAAAGTGACATTAATGACTAAACATGTGGTGGAGGGCGCTCAATCTCACAGGGATCGCGCATCGCCTGGACTGGCGCCACACCTGTGGGAGCGGGCGTGCCCGCGAAGGGCTGCAAAGCAGCCCCGACAAAGCCTGCGAAAATCTCTAAAGCGACCGTCGCGTCTGCAGAACATTCGATGCCATCTGCACCTGCGCAATAGCCATGTTCAAACTCAACTCGAACCGGCTCCCCAACCCCCGCGTCGATTCATGCGACAACTTCGCCCCCAGCAATTCCCCCATCTGCCGGCAGATCGACAAACCAATCCCCAGCCCGCCATAACGCCGGGTCATCGAGCCATCGACCTGGAAGAAGCGCTGGTACAGGGTCGCCTGGTCGAGGTCATCGAAGCCGATACCGCTGTCGCTGACCATGAAGGTCAGCGCCAGGTCGTCTGGGCCCACCCTGCGCCCGCGCACCTGGATCATCACCCCGCCCTGGTGGGTGAACTTCAAACCGTTGTCCACCAGGCACCCCAGGCAGCGGGCCAGCTTCTGAGCATCGCCCAGCAACCCGTCCGGCACATCGGACGGGATGTCCAGGCTCAGATACAAGCCTTTGCCCAAAGCCTGCCCGGCATAACCGGCACGCACGCCCTGCAGCATGGTCACGCAGGCTGAACGGCACCGGCTGCGCGCGCAGGCGGCCGGCCTGCAGTTCGGACAGGGTCAGGATGGCATCGACCATGTCCATCATGCCCTGGGCCGAGCCCACCGCCGTGCGGTGGTACTGGGCCATTTCGGCCTCCATCGGCAGGGTATGCATCAGCTCCAGCGAGCCGATCACGCCATTCATCGGCGTGCGCAGCTCATGGGTCACGCAGGCCAGGAATTCATCTTTCAGCCGGTTGCTCCTGGCCAGTTGCAGGTTCAGTTGCTCCAGCGTGCGCCCGGTATCACGCAAGGTCTGCGCCTGCTGCTCGCGCAGGCTGTTGATACGGTCGGCCA
Organism: Pseudomonas putida; assembly: GCA_029953615.1. Taxonomy (NCBI): domain Bacteria; kingdom Pseudomonadati; phylum Pseudomonadota; class Gammaproteobacteria; order Pseudomonadales; family Pseudomonadaceae; genus Pseudomonas; species Pseudomonas putida. The sequence continues at coordinate 1,612,339 of CP124529.1, forward strand.
GCGCCAGCGATAGCAACGCCACCTCAAGCGCCGACCCCAGCTGGCTGGCATACATGGTGATGAACACATTCGGCAGATAACCCAGCACCATCAAGGTGTTGACCAGGCCACCGAGCAGAAACGCCGTCCAGGCGATGATGAACCAGCGTGCCACGCGCAGGCCACGCCACCAGGCGTACAGCCCGGCAGCGAAGATGCTCACGGTAAACAGCAATGCCAGCACCGTGGCCATGCGCAGGGCGACGCCGTAGGGCATGCTCACCGCCAACACCATGACCAGCGCGCCACCCAGCATCAGCAGCTGCAGCAGCCGGTCAAAACCACGGTTGATGCTGCCCAGCTGCAGGAAATGCCGGGCGAACTGGCAGCCGAACAGGCCGGCTGCACCGATGAACAGCGGCGTCGAAGCATTCGCCCACCACGGGCTGTCCGGCCAGAAGTAAGCCACCCCGGCACCATTCACCGACACCTGGTAAAAGCCGAACGAAGCGATATAAAGGATGTAGTAGAGGTAGCTGACGTCGCGTACGCTGAGGTAGATGAACAGGTTGTACACCAGCATCACCAGCAGCACGCCATAGATCATCCCCAGCACATACAGGCGTGTGGGCTGCTGCTCCATGTAGGCCTCGGCGGACCACAGCGCCAGCGGCGCCTGCACCGAGCCCTGGCTGTGCAGGCGCAGGTAGGCGGTGGTTACCTGGCCAGGCGGCAGCTGCAGCTCGAACAGGTAGTTGTTCTGCCGGATCTGCCGGCTGTCGTAGGGCAAGGCGTCGCCGGTGCGCTGGACCAGGCGGTAGCTGCCACTGCGGTCGGGCAGGTACAGCTCGAGGTGATCCAGCGGCGGATAGGCCAGCTCCAGCAGCCATTGCCGGGGGGCAGCGTCGGGCGCGGCGACAGGGCGCAGTTCGAGCTTGAGCCAGAACACCGAGGTGGAATAGCCGGCGTTCAGCACGTCTTCGTGGTGGCGGCGAAAATGCCTGGCGAAACCAGGGGCACTGACTTGGGCGATGCTGGCACTGCCATCATGGTCTTCATAAACCTGCATGGCCTTGCCCAGCGGAAGATGCCGGGTAGCGTCGTCGAAATCGACTGCCCCGGCCAGCACGGGCAGCAAGCCCAGAAGCACAATCAGCAAATAGCGCATACAGCCCCAGCATGGCCTGTCCAGTCGAGCCGCGGTTGCCTCCTATCCGTTTGAGACGACACGATCCGGCAGAACCCGTTTGTAGAGTTATCCGAGCACTCTAGCATAGCGTTGCAACCTGGTAATCGACCATATCAAACCACAAAGAAAAGGCTCTAAATCAATACTTTCAGGTGACAATTGCAAGTGATTTTGACCGATCGATCAGCAAAACTCGTTTGTCGCACGATCCGTCCAAACAGGATTGGTGGTAAGCTCGCCGACCATGAATACTTACAGCTCCCGCCCCGTTGTCCTCTGTCTCTCCGGCCACGACCCCAGTGGCGGCGCCGGCCTGCAGGCAGACATCGAAGCCCTGCTCGCCCAAGGCTGTCACGCCGCACCTGCGGTGACCGCCCTGACCGTGCAGGATACCGTCAACGTTTCCGACTTCCGCGTGCTCGACCGCGAGTGGGTACTGGCCCAGGCCAATGCCGTGCTGGCCGACTCCACGGTGGCCGCCGTCAAGCTGGGCATGCTCGGCTCGATCGAGATGGTCGACACCGTCGCCGAACTGCTGGCCGCCCACCCGCACCTTCCGCTGGTCTGCGACCCGGTGCTGCGTGCCGGTGGTGGTGGCCGCCTGGGCAAGGACGAAGTGGGCTACGCCCTGCGCGAACGACTGCTGCCGCTGGCGACCATCGCCACACCGAACCTGCCCGAAGCCCGTATCCTGGCCGAACTGCCCGACGGCAGCGCCGACGAGTGTGCCGAGAAACTGTTGCCGTTCTGTAGACACCTGCTGATTACCGGCGGTCACGGCGACGAAGACGAAATTCACAACCGCCTGTACAGCCGCGACGGCCAGCGCCACACCTGGACCTGCCAGCGCCTGCCGGGCAGCTACCATGGCTCGGGCTGCACCCTGGCCAGCGCCCTGGCCGGCCGCCTGGCCCTCGGCGAGCAACTGGACAGCGCCGTACGCAGCGCCCTGGACTACACCTGGCGCACCCTGCGTGACGCCGAACAGCTGGGCAAGGGCCAGTTCGTGCCGCGCCGCCTGCCGCTGGATTTCTGCTCCTGACACGAGGCCTTGCCATGAAGCTACGCGGTCTGTACGCCATCACCGACAGCCAGCTGCTCGCTGGCCGTTTCCTGTCCCATGTCGAGGCGGCACTGGAAGGCGGCGTGTGCCTGCTGCAGTACCGCGACAAAAGTGACGACGCGGCGCGCCGCCTGCGTGAGGCCGAAGGGCTGATGAAGCTCTGCGAGCGCTACGGCACCCAGTTGCTCATCAACGACGATGCCGAACTGGCCGCGCGCCTGGGCGTCGGCGTGCACCTGGGCCAGACCGACGGCCCGCTGACCCCGGCCCGCGCCCTGCTCGGCCGCCAGGCGATCATCGGCTCGACCTGCCACGCCAGCCTCGAGCTGGCCACCCAGGCCGCCAGCGAAGGCGCCAGCTACGTGGCCTTCGGCCGCTTCTTCAACTCCGTCACCAAGCCCGGCGCCCCCGCTGCCAACATCGAACTGCTGGAGCAGGCGCGCGCCCAGGTGAAACTGCCGATCGCGGTGATCGGTGGCATTACCCTCGACAACGCCGCCCCGCTGGTCGCCCACGGCGCCGATCTGCTGGCGGTGATCCACGGCCTGTTCGGTGCCGACAGCGCGCAGGAAGTCACCCGCCGCGCCCGCGCCTTCAACGCCTTGTTCGCATCCTGATTCGAGAGAACCCCCATGTCCCGTTCCGAAGCCCTGTTCGCCCAAGCCCAGAAGCACATCCCCGGTGGCGTCAACTCGCCGGTCCGCGCTTTCAAGAGCGTTGGCGGCACGCCGCTGTTCTTCAAGCATGCCGAAGGCGCCTACGTCGTTGACGAGGACGACAAGCGCTACGTCGACTACGTCGGCTCCTGGGGCCCGATGATCCTCGGCCACGGCCACCCGGACGTTCTGGACTCGGTGCGCAAGCAGCTGGAACACGGCCTGTCCTATGGCGCACCGACCGCCATGGAAACCGAAATGGCCGACCTGGTCTGCTCGATCGTGCCGTCGATGGAGATGGTGCGCATGGTCAGCTCGGGCACCGAAGCCACCATGAGCGCCATCCGCCTGGCCCGTGGCTATACCGGCCGTGACGCCATCATCAAGTTCGAAGGCTGCTACCACGGCCACTCCGACAGCCTGCTGGTAAAAGCCGGCTCCGGCCTGCTGACCCAGGGCGTACCGAGTTCGGCTGGCGTGCCGGCGGACTTCGCCAAGCACACCCTGACCCTGCCGTTCAATGACATCGCCGCGGTCGAGAAAACCCTCGCCGAAGTCGGCCAGACCGTGGCCTGCATCATCGTCGAGCCGGTGGCCGGCAACATGAACTGCGTACCGCCGGCGCCAGGTTTTCTCGAAGGCCTGCGCGAGCAGTGCGACAAGCACGGCGTGGTGTTGATCTTCGACGAAGTGATGACCGGTTTCCGCGTTTCGCTCGGCGGCGCCCAGGGCCACTACGGCATCAAGCCGGACCTGTCGACCTTCGGCAAGATCGTCGGTGGCGGCATGCCGGTCGGCTGCTTCGGCGGCAAGCGTGAAATCATGGGCTGCATCGCCCCGCTCGGCCCGGTCTACCAAGCCGGTACCCTGTCGGGTAACCCACTGGCCATGGCCGCCGGCCTGACCACCCTGAAGCTGATCAGCCGCCCGGGCTTCCACGCCGAGTTGACCGACTATACCAGCCGCATGCTTGACGGCCTGCAACAGCGCGCCGATGCCGCTGGCGTGCCGTTCGTCACCACCCAGGCCGGTGCCATGTTCGGCCTGTACTTCAGCGGCGCCGACGACATCGTCACCTTTGACGACGTGATGGCCAGCGATGCCGAGCGCTTCAAGCGCTTCTTCCACCTGATGCTCGACGGTGGCGTGTACCTGGCACCAAGTGCGTTCGAGGCAGGCTTCACCTCCATCGCCCATGGCGACAAGGAGCTGCAGATCACCCTGGATGCGGCTGAGAAGGCCTTTGCAGCCCTGAAGTAATTGTCAGCCCGTACCGGCCCTTTCGCGGGCTCGCCCGCTCCCACAGGTTCTGCACCAACCTTGAAAATGGTGCGATCCCTGTGGGAGCGGGCGTGCCCGCGAAGAGTCCGGTACAGGCAACAAATACCCATGCACAATCAGCTGACTTCCCCAACCAAGCAGAAATTCGAGTAAAACTTTGTAAGGTTGGCGCTGCTTATCCCATAATGTGCCACCAGAGACATTGGCCGCAGCTTTGCAGAGGTAAGTCGATCCCCATGAACCGCACCGGCCGCGCCCTGACCCTGGGCTGCCTGTTGCTTCTTCAGCCCCTGCTGGCCCTGGCAGAGGGCGGTAACTCGTTGCTGATTCCGGCGACGGGCCGCTGCACCTTGAATGTTCAGCCCGAAGACCTGGCAAACGCCCTCAAGGCTTGTGAGCAGACGGCAACGACGGGGGATGCCCAGGCGCAATTCGAACTGGGCGAGTACTACTACACGCAAACGCCGAAAAACCTGGGCAAAGCCCTGAACTGGTTTGAAAAGGCTTCGCTGCAAGGGCATGCCGAGGCGCAGTACCGCCTGGGCGCCATGTTCTTCCGTGGCGAAGGGGTCAAGGCCAACAATGTGCAGGCCTACATCCTGCTGAAAATGGCCGCGGTCAACGGCGCCGAGGATGCGCTGGACATGGCCGACGAAGTGACCGAGCAAATGCCCCGCGACGAGCTGGAGCATGCCACCCAGGTGCTCGGCCAGATCTTCCGCAAGTACCTGCTGGAGCTGCAGAACGCCGAAGGGCGTACGCCGTTCTCGCCACTCCCCTGAGGGTTACTTTTCCGGCATCGGCATGGGGAACGGCATCACGTTGCCGCCGCCCTTGGCTTCGCTGATCTTGGCCGTGCCCAGGCGCTCCACCTCGTCGATGCGTACGATCGAGTGCATCGGCACGAAACTGCGGATCACCCCCTCGAACTGGCTCTTGAGCTTCTCCTCGCCCGGGTCCACTACCAGCTGCGAGCGCTCGCCGAACACGAATTCCTCGATTTCCAGGAAACCCCACAGGTCGCTCTGGTAAATCTGCTTGGCATACATCTCGAAGACCTGCCCCTGGTTGAGGAAGATCACTTTATAGATGGCAGGTTCGCGTTTGCTCATGTTCGTCGGGATAACACATGCGTAAGAAAAGGCGGGCATCATACCTGTACCGGCCCCTTCGCGGGCAAGCCCGCTCCCACAGGTATTGCACCCACCTTCCAAGCGGTGCGGTACCTGTGGGCGCGGGCGTGCCCGCGAAGAGGCCGGAACAGGCAGTACATACCGTTGAACGTTTCAGTGCTTTCGCCACTGCCATTCAAGGGTTATTCTTGAGTTCACCTTCATTGCCGTCGAGCGGCTAAAAACGACCTTGAACGCACCCATACAACCCCATCGTTTCATCCTCGAACCTTTCGAGGCCCATCGTTTCGCCAACTTGTGCGGCCAGTTCGACGAGCACCTGCGCCTGATCGAACAGCGCCTGGCCATCGAGATTGCGCAACCGCGGCAATCAGTTCGAGCTGATCGGCGAACCCAAGACCACCTCCGCTGCCGAACAGCTGCTGCGCCGTCTCTACCGAGAGACCAAGGCCAGCGATCTGTCCCCGGAAACCGTGCACCTGTACCTGCAGGAATCGACCGTCGAGAACATCGACAACCCGGCCGTCAACGAGGTCAGCGTGTCGCTGCGCACGCGCAAGGGCAACATTCGTCCACGCGGGGTCAACCAGCAACGCTACGTCAAGGAAATCCTGGCCAACGACATCAATTTCGGTATCGGCCCGGCCGGTACCGGCAAGACGTACCTGGCCGTGGCCTGCGCCGTGGACGCGCTGGAGCGGGAACAGGTGCGCCGCATCCTGCTGGTGCGCCCGGCGGTCGAGGCTGGCGAAAAGCTCGGCTTCCTGCCCGGCGACCTGGCCCAGAAGATCGACCCGTACCTGCGCCCGCTGTACGACGCCCTGTACGAAATGCTCGGCTTCGAACACGTGGCCAAGCTGATCGAGCGCCAGGTGATCGAGATCGCCCCGCTGGCCTACATGCGTGGCCGCACCCTGAACAACAGCTTCATCATCCTCGACGAAAGCCAGAACACCACGCTGGAACAGATGAAGATGTTCCTTACCCGTATCGGCTTCGGCTCCACAGCGGTGATCACTGGTGACATCACCCAGGTTGACCTGCCCCGCGGCACCAAGTCGGGTCTGGCGCACGTCATCGAGGTGCTGAAGGACGTTCCGGGGATCAGTTTCACCCACTTCCAACCCAAAGATGTGGTTCGTCACCCACTGGTACAGCGCATTGTCGAGGCCTACGACCGCTTCGATGCCCGCCAGGCCAAGCCCGAGGCGCCCGGCAAAGATGCTTGAACTCGATATTCAACGGGCCACGGATGACGCCGCCCCGGATGACACCGCCTTTCGCCGTTGGTGCGAACTGGCCCTGCGCCAGCGCAGCGCCGATTCGGAAATGACCATTCGCCTGGTCGACGAAGCCGAAGGCCGCGAGCTGAACCACACCTACCGGCACAAGGACTACGCGACCAATGTGCTGTCGTTCCCGGCCGACGTCCCCGACGACCTGCTCGATATCCCGCTGCTGGGCGACCTGGTGATCTGCGTGCCAGTGGTCGAGCGCGAAGCCGCCGAGCAGGGCAAGTCGCTGGAAGCACACTGGGCGCACCTGGTCATCCACGGTTGCCTGCACTTGCTCGGTTACGACCACATCGAGGATGAGGAAGCCGAGGAAATGGAAGGCCTGGAACGGGAATTGCTGGCAGAACTGGGTCATCCCGACCCGTACGCCGACGATGAAACCGACACCCTCACACACTGATACACGAAGGATCACGAGAACCGCCATGAGCGAAGATCGATCGAGCAACGGGCAGAAGTCCTGGCTGGGTAAACTGACCCAGGCTTTTGCCCATGAGCCGAAAAACCGCCAGCAACTCCTTGAGCTGCTGCGCGAAGCCCATCAGAACAAACTGCTGGACAGCGAAGCGCTGACCATCGTCGAAGGCGCCATCCAGGTGGCCGACCTGCAGGTTCGCGACATCATGGTGCCGCGTTCGCAGATGATCAGCATCAAGGCCAGCCAGTCGCCCCGCGAGTTCCTGCCGGCGGTGATCGACGCCGCGCACTCGCGCTACCCGGTGATCGGCGAAAGCCACGACGATGTGCTCGGGATCCTGCTCGCCAAAGACCTGCTGCCGCTGATCCTCAAGGAGAACGGCGACAGCTTCAACATCAAGGACCTGCTGCGCCCGGCCACTTTCGTGCCCGAGTCCAAGCGCCTGAACGTGCTGCTGCGCGAGTTCCGCGCCAACCATAACCACATGGCCATCGTCATCGACGAATACGGCGGGGTGGCCGGCCTGGTCACCATCGAGGACGTGCTGGAGCAGATTGTCGGCGACATCGAGGACGAGCATGACGTCGAGGAAGACAGCTACATCAAGCCGCTGCCCAGCGGTGACTTCCTGGTCAAGGCACTTACCCCGATCGAAAACTTCAACGAGTTCTTCGACAGCGAATTCTCCGATGACGAGTTCGACACGGTCGGCGGCCTGGTGATGAGCGCGTTCGGTCACCTGCCCAAGCGCAACGAAACCACCGAGATCGGCCCTTACAAGTTCCGTATTCTCAATGCCGACAGCCGGCGGATACACTTGCTGCGCCTGACACCGATCACCCGTTAAGGACGAACATGCGTTGGATCACCCGCCCCGGCTGGCCCGGTAACCTGCTGGCCCTGGCGGCCGGCGCCTCCACTCTCCTGGCCCTGGCGCCATTCGACATCTGGCCATTGGCCGTGTTGTCCATCGCCCTGCTCTACCTTGGCCTGCGCGAGCTCAGCCCGCGCCAGGCCATGTGGCGTGGCTGGTGGTTCGGCTTCGGCCTGTACGGCGCCGGCACCTGGTGGATCTACGTCAGCATGAACACCTACGGTGGCGCCTCGCCGCTGCTGGCGATCGTGCTGCTGCTGGCGTTCTTACGCCGCCCTGGCCTGGTTCTTCGCCCTGCCCACCTGGCTGTGGGCCCGCTGGTTGCGGCGCACCGAAGCACCGCTGGCCGACGCCCTGTGCTTCGCCGCCCTGTGGCTGCTGCAAGAGGCCTTCCGCGGCTGGTTCCTGACCGGTTTTCCCTGGCTCTACGCCGGCTACAGCCAGCTGGACGGCCCACTGGCCGGCCTGGCACCGCTGGGTGGCGTGTGGCTGATTTCCTTCGCCCTGGCCCTGACCGCTGCGCTGCTGTGCAACCTGCACCGCCTGCGCGCCCGCCCCTCGTTCCTGGCGGTGGGCTGCCTGCTATTGCTGGCCCCTTGGGTGCTGGGCCTGGCGCTCAAGGGCCATGCCTGGACCAAGCCGGCGGGTGACCCGTTGAAAGTGGCAGCCATTCAAGGCAACGTCGCGCAGGACCTGAAATGGGACCCGGCACACATCGACGCGCAACTGGCGCTGTACCGTGACCTGAGTTTCAGCTCCAAACCGGTGGACCTGCTGGTGTGGCCGGAAACCGCGGTGCCGGTGCTCAAGGATCAGGCCCAGGGTTACATCGACGTGATGGGCCGCTTCGCCGCCGAGCGGCATTCGGCACTGATCACCGGGGTGCCGGTGCGTGAAGTGGTGCATCACCAGCGCCGCTACTACAACGGCATCACCGTTACCGGTGAAGGCGATGGCACCTACCTCAAGCAGAAGCTGGTGCCGTTTGGCGAGTACGTGCCGCTGCAGGACATGCTGCGTGGCGCTATCGAGTTCTTCAACCTGCCCATGTCGGACTTCGCCCGTGGGCCGGAAGACCAGCCGTTGCTGCAGGCCAAGGGCTTCCAGATTGCGCCGTACATCTGCTACGAAGTGGTCTACCCCGAGTTCGCCGCCGGCCTGGCGGCCCGCAGCGACCTGTTGCTGACCATCAGCAACGACACCTGGTTCGGCACCTCGATCGGCCCTTTGCAGCACCTGCAGATGGCGCAGATGCGCGCGCTGGAAGCCGGGCGCTGGATGATCCGTGCCACCAACAACGGTGTGACCGCATTGATCGACCCGTTTGGCCGCATTACCACGCAGGTGCCGCAGTTCCAGCAGGCGGTGCTGTATGGCGAAGTGGTGCCGATGCAGCAGCTGACGCCTTACCTGCAATGGCGGTCGTGGCCGCTGGCGATTGTCTGTGGATTGCTCCTGGGTTGGGCATTGCTGGCCGGGCGCATTGCCAAGACTGTTTGAGTTTTCCTGTACCGGCCTCTTCGCGGGCTTGCCCGCTCCCACAGGTACTGCGCACGCCTCAAGGGCTGTGAGAGCCTGTGGGAGCGGGCAAGCCCGCGAAGAGGCCGGTACAGGCAATACAGGTTTCAATAGAACAGCCTATACCCCACCAACCCCGCCACTTCGTTGAGCAACTGCCCGCTCTGCCACATCGCCCGGCTCTCCGGTAGCAATCCGCCGAACGGCCGCGCATGATCGTGCCCGAGGAACCCGACCGGCGCCGGCACCACCTCGAACCCCGCCTGCTCGAAGCTCCAGCGCGAGCGCCGCATGTGCCAGGCCTGGGTCACCACGACCACCCGGCGAATCCCCAACGGCTGCAGCACCTTGGCGGTGAGCCGGGCATTCTCCCAGGTGGTGCGGCTGCCCTCCTCCCGCCATTTCACCTCGACACCGAAATCTTCACGCAGGCGATCAGCCATCAACTGCGCCTCGCTCGGCGGCGAGCCATAGTGCAACCCGCCACTGGTCAACACCGGCAAGCCCGAAGCCTTGGCCAGGCGCGCGGCAAAGCGCATGCGCTCCAGCGCTGTGGCTGTGGGCTGGTCGCTACCGCCCCAGGCCGGGTCACCCCGCTCACGCCCCGCGCCCAGCACCACAATCGCGTCCGCCCGGCTTGCCAGGCCAGCCCAATCGCCGACTGCCAGCGGCGCTTCCGTCTCGAGCACACGAGCGGTTTCCTGCACCACCAGCGGCAGGCTCATCAACCACAGACCACCAAGGCCCACGGCAAAGCACAGCGCTGCCAGCCTGGGCCGCCGGCGACGCAGCCACCACGCCACGAGCAGCAGCAGGAACAGGACGCCCGGCGGCATCAGCCATTGTTTGATGAAGAATCGGATCGGCATTGGCCACACCTCCTTGGCAGGCGTGCAGCCTAGAAGGATCGACGCCGGTCGACAAGGCTGCGACCGGCGCCGATCATGAGCTGTATAAATTTGAAGAACCGGCGCGCTATAGCCTGTGCCTGGCGCCCTGAACGGCTAGCGATGTGGCAGCGTCCTGGATCTCGCCGTGCTGGCGGGGCGTTTCTTGTCCTTGAGCCAGATGATCTTGGCCGATGTCGGCTCCGCTTGCGGGTAACTGCCAACACAGGCGTTGTGGCGTTCCGGGAGGGAATCCAGGTAGGCCTTGATCAGTTCGAACTCTGCGTGGCTCAGGCCACGCAATTCCAGCTCGGCTGGCATTTCGTCGCGCAATCGCACCGAAGTCCTGGCCACTTCCAGTGCCAGGCCAAGCCGGTCGATCAGGCGTTCGTATAGCTCCGGTCTGATTGCGGGTAGCTGCGTCTCTCCCATCCGTTCACCTCATTGAAGATAAGAATATCTCCCCCCACACCTGAGCTTAGCGTCGCTGCAAAAAGCAGCCGTGCGCCGCGACCAGCGGGCATTCGCAACGAAGGTTTCCCACGATGCGCGGCGCTGCTGTATGCTACGGCGTTCACTCTAAATGACACCGGAGTGCCGGACGCAGCGAGGTTCCGCTGCCTGGAACAAGGTCTCTTCCCTCTCAGCAAAAAGTAGCCATGCACGAACAATACACGCCCCGTGATATCGAAGCCGCCGCCCAGAACTTCTGGGACGAGCAACAATCGTTCGCTGTTACCGAACAGCCAGGCAAGGACACCTACTACTGCCTGTCGATGTTCCCGTACCCGAGCGGCAAGCTACACATGGGCCACGTGCGCAACTACACCATCGGTGACGTGATTGCCCGCTACCAGCGCATGCATGGGCAAGAACGTGCTGCAGCCGATGGGCTGGGACGCTTTCGGCATGCCCGCGGAAAACGCGGCGATGAAGAACAACGTCGCCCCGGCCAAGTGGACATACGAAAACATCGACTACATGAAGACCCAGCTCAAGAGCCTGGGCCTGGCCATCGACTGGGCACGTGAAGTCACCACCTGCAAGCCCGACTACTACCGCTGGGAGCAGTGGCTGTTCACCCGCCTGTTCGAGAAAGGCATCATCTACCGCAAGAACGGGACCGTGAACTGGGACCCGGCCGACCAGACCGTACTGGCCAACGAGCAGGTCATCGACGGCCGCGGCTGGCGTTCGGGCGCGCTGATCGAGAAGCGCGAAATCCCGATGTACTACTTCCGCATCACCGACTACGCCGACGAGCTGCTGGAAAGCCTCGACGAGCTGCCGGGCTGGCCTGAGCAGGTCAAGACCATGCAGCGCAACTGGATCGGCAAGTCGCGCGGCATGGAAGTGCAGTTCCCCTACGACCTGGCCAGCATCGGCCACGAAGGTACCCTCAAGGTCTTCACCACCCGTCCCGACACGCTGATGGGCGCCACTTACGTCGCGGTCGCCGCCGAACACCCGCTGGCCACCCAGGCCGCCCAGGGCAATCCGGCACTGCAGGCGTTCATCGACGAGTGCAAGAGCGGCAGCGTTGCCGAAGCCGACATGGCCACCCAGGAGAAGAAGGGCATGGCCACTTCCCTGCTGGTCGAGCACCCGCTGACCGGCGAGAAACTGCCGGTATGGGTCGCCAACTACGTGCTGATGCACTACGGCGATGGCGCTGTCATGGCCGTGCCAGCCCACGACGAGCGCGACTTCGAGTTCGCCCACAAGTACAACCTGCCGGTCAAGGCCGTGGTGCGCACCAGCGCTGGCGATGAAGTCGGCAGCGAGTGGCTGGCCGCCTATGGCGAGCATGGCCAGCTGATCAACTCCGGTGAGTTCGACGGCCTGGACTTCGCCGGTGCCTTCGACGCCATCGAAGCCGCCCTGATCCGCAAAGAGCTGGGCAAGTCGCGTACCCAGTTCCGCCTGCGCGACTGGGGCATCAGCCGCCAGCGCTACTGGGGCTGCCCGATCCCGATCATCCACTGCCCGTCCTGTGGCGACGTACCGGTGCCGGAAGACCAGCTGCCGGTCACCCTGCCGGAGAACGTGGTGCCGGACGGCGCCGGTTCGCCACTGGCGCGCATGCCGGAATTCTACGAATGCAGCTGCCCGAAATGTGGCGCCGCAGCCAAGCGCGAAACCGACACCATGGACACCTTCGTCGAGTCGTCCTGGTACTTCGCCCGCTACGCCTCGCCGAACTACGAAGGTGGCATGGTCGACCCTAAAGCGGCCAACCACTGGCTGCCGGTCGACCAGTACATCGGTGGTATCGAACATGCCATCCTGCACCTGCTGTACGCGCGCTTCTTCCACAAGCTGATGCGTGACGAAGGCCTGGTTACCTCGAACGAGCCGTTCAAGAACCTGCTGACCCAGGGCATGGTGGTCGCCGAGACCTACTACCGCGTGGCCAGCAACGGCGGCAAGGACTGGTTCAACCCGGCCGATGTCGAGGTCGAGCGCGATGCCAAGGCCAAGATCATCGGTGCCCGCCTGAAAACCGACGGCCTGCCGGTGGAAATCGGTGGCACCGAGAAGATGTCGAAGTCGAAAAACAACGGCGTCGACCCGCAATCGATGATCGATCAGTACGGCGCCGACACCTGCCGCCTGTTCATGATGTTCGCCTCGCCGCCCGACATGAGCCTGGAATGGTCCGACTCCGGCGTCGAAGGCGCCAGCCGCTTCCTGCGCCGCGTCTGGCGCCTGGCCCAGGCCCACGTGGCCCAAGGCCTGCCGGGCAAGCTGGATGTTGCCGCCCTGGACGACGCGCAGAAGGTCATCCGCCGCGCCATCCACGCCGCCATCAAACAGGCCAGCACCGACGTCGGCCAGTTCCACAAGTTCAACACCGCCATCGCCCAGGTGATGACCGTGATGAACGTGCTGGAAAAGGCCCCGCAGGCCACTGAACAGGACCGCGCCCTGCTGCAGGAAGGCCTCGAGGCCGTCACCCTGCTGCTGGCACCGATCACCCCCCACATTTCTCACGAGCTGTGGCAACAGCTGGGCCACCAGCAGGCCGTCATCGACGCCAGCTGGCCAGCCGTCGACGAGGCAGCCCTGGTACAGGACACCGTCACCCTGGTGGTGCAGGTCAACGGCAAGCTGCGTGGCCAGGTCGAAATGCCGGCCGCCGCCAGCCGCGAAGAAATCGAAGCCGCAGCGCGCAGCAACGAGAACGTCCTGCGCTTCATCGATGGCCTGACCATCCGCAAGGTCATCGTGGTACCGGGCAAGCTGGTCAACATCGTCGCCAACTGATGGCAACGCCCGCCCGCAGCCACTGCGGGCGGGCGGAACAGGCCCACAAGGGAGCAACAACATGATCAAACGCAATTTGCTGGTAATCGGCCTGGCGGTCATGCTCAGCGCCTGCGGTTTCCAGCTGCGCGGCACCGGCTCCACCGAGCTGAGCGTGAAGGAAATGGACGTCAGTGCACGCAACGCCTACGGCCCGACCGTGCTTCAGCTGCGTGAAGTACTGAAGCGTAGCGGCGTCAACGTGCACGCCGGCGCACCGTACCGTCTGGTACTGACCAACGAGCAGGAGCGCGAGCGCTCGGCGACCTACAACAGTGGTAACCGTACCGCCGAGTACGAGCTGACCACCGTGCTGAACTACAGCATCCAGGGCCTGAACAACCTGGAGCTGATGAGCGACAAGCTGGAAGTGCGCAAGATCTACCTGCGTGACGGTTCGAACATCACCGGCTCCGAGCAGGAGGCCAACCGCGCCCGTGAAGAAATGCGTCGCGACCTGGTCAACGCCATGGTCGTTCGCCTGCAGATGCTGACCCCGTCCCAGCTGGACGAGCTGCAACGTCAAGCCGACGAGCGTGCCAAGGCCGAAGCCGCTGCGCTGGAGGCCGCACGCCGCCAGCAGGCCGAAACGCCTCAGCAATCGCCACTGGAAGTACCGGGCAACTAAGCCCGAGCGGGGTACCTTCGGGTACCCCGCCTGTTCCCCATGAAGCTCGCCCCCGCCCAACTCAACAAGCACCTGCAAGGCGCCCTGGCACCGGTCTACGTGGTCAGCGGCGACGACCCGCTGCTGTGCCAGGAAGCCGCCGACGCCATCCGCAACGCCGCTCGCCAGCAGGGTTTCGACGAACGCCAGGTATTCAGCGCCGACGCCAACTTCGACTGGGGCACGCTGCTCCAGGCCGGCGCCAGCCTGTCCCTGTTCGCCCAGCGCCGCCTGCTGGAACTACGCCTGCCCTCGGGCAAGCCCGGTGACAAGGGCGCCGCTGCACTGATGGAATACTGCGCCAATCCCGCCGAAGACACCCTGCTGCTGGTCAGCCTGCCCAAGCTCGATGGCAGCGCGCAAAAGACCAAGTGGGGCAAGGCCCTGATCGAAGGTGCCCATTGCCAGTTCATCCAGATCTGGCCGGTGGATGTGCACCAGTTGCCACAGTGGATCAACCAGCGCCTGCAGCAGGCCGGCCTGTCGGCACAGCGAGACGCCGTCGACCTGATCGCCACACGTGTGGAAGGCAACCTGCTGGCTGCCGCGCAGGAAATCGAAAAGCTCAAACTGCTCGCCGAGGGCAACCAGATCACCGTGGAGACCGTGCAGGCTGCCGTCGCCGACAGCGCCCGCTTCGATGTCTTCGGCCTGGTCGATGCCATTCTCAACGGCGAAGCCGCGCATGCCCTGCGCATGCTCGATGGCTTGCGTGGGGAAGGCGTGGAGCCACCGGTGATTCTCTGGGCCCTGGCCCGGGAGCTGCGTCAGCTGGCCGGGCTGGCCCAGCAGTTCAGCCAGGGTGTACCGCTGGACAAGGCCTTCAGCCAGGCCCGCCCGCCGGTCTGGGACAAGCGCCGCCCTTTGGTCAGCAAGGCCCTGCAGCGCCTGTCGGCGCAGCGCTGGGCGCAGTTGCTGCAAGATGCCCAGCGTATCGATGCGCAAATCAAGGGCCAGGCCGAGGGTTCACCCTGGACGGGCCTGGCGCGCTTGTCGCTGCTGATGGCCGGCCAGCGCCTCACACTCCCTCCCGAGTAACTGGGGCCGTTGTGGGAGCGGGCATGCCCGCGAATCAGGCGACGCGGTGGATGGCACCGGCTTCGCCGGTGTTCGCGGCGGTTCGACGCCTCGACACGCCCGCTCCCACAGGGCTGCAATGCCCCCAACATCTCGACCATATACACAATCAATTGGCCCCACCCTGCCCCAAGCCCTACAGTGCGCTGCGAAACCCACCCAACCGGGGAACCCCGCCATGAGCAAAAAGCCGAAAAAGCACGGCCCCAACAAGGCCAAGTCAATCATCGCCCAACCGCTGTTCCGCTGCCGACAGGAACGACCGGACAAGGGCAAAGGCAGCTACCGCCGCGAAGCCTTCCAATCGAGAGATTGGGAGGCTTCCTACTTTTTGGCAGCATGAAAGCATCGAAAGCGCAGGCATGGTATGGTCGTCACCTGACCTGCAATTCTGGATCTGTGCATGCTCCTCAGTCTTCTCCCCCGCTGGAAAACCCGTCAGTTGATCGCGGCCTCCAGTTTCATCCTGCTCGTGGCTTGCGCAGAAAAGCCCACCGCCGCCGATGCCCTGCCGCTGGCCCCCGCCCAGCCCGCCCCGGTAGTGAACCTGCCCGGCACGACGCCCGACACCAGCACTGAAATCCAGCCTCTGCAAACCTTCGCGCAATGGCAGGCGGGCTTCCGCCAGCAAGCCGTGCAAGCCGGCATTTCGCCGGACACCTTCGACCGCGCCTTCATCGGCGTCACCCCTGACATGGACGTGATCAAGGCCGATCGCAGCCAGCCGGAGTTCGCCCGTCCGGTATGGGAATACCTCGAAGGCGCCCTGTCGCCCCTGCGTGTGCGCAACGGCAAGAAACTGCTGGAGCAGAACGCCGAACTGCTGACCCGTATCGAGCAGCGCTATGGTGTCGATCGTCAGGTGCTGGTCGCGGTATGGGGCATGGAAAGCAACTTCGGCCAGTACCAGGGCAACAAGTCGGTGATCCGCTCGCTGGCCACCCTGGCCTATGAAGGCCGTCGTCCGCAGTTTGCCCAGGACCAGCTGATCGCCGCGCTGCAGATCATCCAGCATGGCGATATCCAGCCTGAAGCCATGCGTGGCTCGTGGGCCGGCGCCATGGGCCAGACCCAGTTCATCCCGACCACCTACAACACCCATGCCGTGGATTTCGACGGCGATGGCCGCCGCGACATCTGGAACAGCACGGCAGACGCCCTGGCCTCGACCGCGCACTACCTGCAGAGCTCGGGCTGGAAACGTGGCCAGCCGTGGGGCTTCGAGGTGCAGGTGCCACCTGGCTTCGATTACTGGCAGGCCGATGGCGCGCTGCGCAAGCCGGTGAGCGAGTGGCTGGCAATGGGCGTGAAACTGCCTGCCGGTACCCAGCTGCCCGCAGGTAGCAACCAGCTGTCTGCCGCCCTGCTGCTGCCAGCCGGCGCGCGTGGCCCGGCGTTCCTGGTGCTGGACAACTTCCGCGCCATCCTCAAGTACAACAATTCGTCGTCCTATGCGCTGGCGGTCAGCCTGCTGGGTGATCGCTTCACGGGCTGGGGCTTCATTGCCGGCAGCTGGCCGAAAGAAGATTTGCCGCTCAGCCGCAGCGAGCGCATGGAGTTGCAGAACCTGTTGAACAGCCGTGGGCATGAGGCGGGCAATGCTGATGGCATTATCGGTGCCAATACCCGCAAGGCTATTCGTAATGCGCAGCAGGGGCTGGGGTGGCCGGCGGACGGGTATCCGACCCATAAGCTGCTTGAGAGCCTGCGTAGCCAGTGAGATTGCGGGGGCGCGTTGCGCCCCTTCGCGGGCACGCCCGCTCCCACAGGTATCGCGCCAAACCCAGTGGGAGCGGGCGTGCCCGCGAAGGGCTGCAAAGCAGCCCCAAAAATCTCAAGCCTTGAACAGATCCTGCTCCAACACCAAACTCTGCCGACCACTGTCCAGCCTGACCCTGGCCCCCAACGGCAAGCACACATTCGGGTCACAATGCCCACTGCGCCACCCGGCCAGCACCGGCACACCCAGCGGCGCGAAAATGTCCTCCAGCAACGGCGTCAACGCCGCAGTGGTAATCCCGGCAAAGTCCCCCACCAGCACACCCCTCACCCCCTCCAGCTTGCCCGCCAGGCGCAGCTGGGTCAGCAAGCGGTCCACCCGGTACAGCGGCTCGTTGACGTCCTCGATGAACAGAATGCAACCCTGGGTATCCAACTCGGCAAGCGTCCCCAGGGTTGCACCCAGCATCGACAGGTTGCCGCCCAGCAGCGGCCCGCTGGCCACCCCATGCAGCACGCTGCTCAAGGCGAACGCAGCGGGATGCACGATCTGCTCACCTGCCCGCACATGCCCACCCAGCTGCGCCAGCAACGAAGCCTCGGTGGGCGCCAACTTGGCCCCCAACAGGTCGGCATTCAGCATCCCGCCATGGAAGGTGACCTGCCCGGTATGCCGGTAGATCGCCGTGTGCAGCGCGGTAATGTCGCTGTAGCCGATCAGCGGCTTGGGGTTGCGCCGGATCAGTTCGAAATCGAGCTGGTCGAGCAGGCGCATGCTGCCGTACCCCCCACGCATGCACAAAATGGCGTCGATGGCCGGGTCGGCGAAAGCATCATGCAGGTCCTGCAAGCGCTGCCGGTCCGGCCCCGCCAGGTAGCCCTGGGCCTGAAGAGCACCTGGGTAGATGCGGCAACTGTAGCCTCGATCAACGAACCACTGGTTGACCTTGTGCGTATCCAGCCGCGCCGCACCCGCCGGCGCGACGATGGCAAAACACGCATCACGCGGCAGCGCGGCGGGCAGGCTGGATTGGAAGGTTTCGGCGCAATTCATCGCGGCTCCTTGCAGCGTGTACGGCACAAACAAAAATGCCGATGCCGCCCTTCGGCGCGCATCGGCATGCGTGGCTCTGTGCTTGGCTCAGAGCTTGATCTTGGCTTCGTGAGCCTGCTGGTCTGCGTGGTACGAAGAACGCACCAGCGGCCCGGACGCGACGTTCTTGAAGCCCATCTTGTAACCTTCCTCGGCGAACCAGGCGAAGGTGTCCGGATGGACGAAACGCTGCACCGGCAGGTGGCTGCGCGAAGGTTGCAGGTACTGCCCGAGGGTGAGCATGTCGATGTCATGCTCGCGCATGCGGTGCATCACTTCGATCACTTCCTCATCGGTCTCGCCCAGGCCGAGCATCAGGCCCGATTTGGTCGGTACGTGCGGCACCAGCTGCTTGAACTTCTGCAGCAGGTCCAGCGACCAGTCGTAGTCCGAACCCGGGCGCGCGGCCTTGTACAGGCGCGGTACGGTCTCGAGGTTGTGGTTGAACACATCCGGCGGCTCTTGCGCGGTGATCTCAAGGGCAATGTCCATGCGCCCACGGTAGTCAGGCACCAGGGTTTCCAGCTGCACGCCCGGCGACAGCGCGCGGATTTCGCGAATGCAGTCGGCAAAATGCTGGGCACCACCGTCACGCAGGTCGTCACGGTCCACCGAGGTGATCACCACGTACTTCAGGCGCAGGTCGGCAATGGCGATGGCCAGGTTCTTCGGCTCATCGAGGTCCAGCGGTTTCGGCCGGCCATGGCCAACGTCGCAGAACGGGCAACGACGGGTACAGATATCACCCATGATCATGAAGGTGGCAGTACCACCGGAGAAGCACTCGCCCAGGTTCGGGCAGGATGCCTCTTCGCACACGCTGTGCAGCTTGTGCTTGCGCAGCAGCTGCTTGATGCGGTCTACCTCGGGCGACACCGGGATACGCACGCGAATCCAGTCGGGCTTTTTCGGCAGCTCGTCGGTAGGGATGATCTTTACCGGGATGCGCGCCACCTTTTCGGCACCACGCAGCTTGACCCCGGCTTCCACCTTTTTCGGCGCTGGGCGCGGGGTGGCATCCTGGGTAGGTATCAGGTTCGGCACGGCTTCTTGCACAGTTGTCATATTCAGTCGATTCCGCCCGTGAGGGTCGTCTGCTCAGCGTAGTCGAGGTGCTTGACCAGCTGTCCGCGCAGCCTTGTCCTGACCTCGTCGAGTTCGATCGGACCTGCCAGGTCGCGCAGCTGGGTCATCGCCAGCCCCGCATAGCCGCAGGGGTTGATTCGGCGGAATGGCGCAAGGTCCATGTCCACGTTCAGGGCAAGGCCGTGGAACGAACGGCCGTTGCGGATTCGCAGGCCGAGGGAGGCGATTTTCGCTCCGTCGACATAGACGCCCGGGGCATCGGGCTTGGCCGCGGCCTGGACATCGTAACTGGCGAGCAGGTCGATGAGCGCTAGCTCGATACGGCTGACCAGCTCACGCACGCCAAAGCCCAGCCGACGCACATCCAGCAGCAGGTAGGCCACCAGCTGCCCGGGGCCATGGTAGGTTACCTGGCCACCGCGATCGGTCTGCACCACCGGGATGTCACCCGGTACCAGCAGGTGCTCGGCCTTGCCGGCCTGGCCCTGGGTGAAGACCGCGGGGTGCTCGACCAGCCAGACTTCATCCTGGCTGTCCGGGCTGCGCTGCTCGGTGAAGCGACGCATGGCCTCCAGCACCGGTTCGTAGGGCTGCAGGCCAAGCGCGCGAAAACCGAGGCAGGCGGACATCAGAGCACCATTTTCACGATGCCGGTAGCGCGCAGGGCGCTGTTGATATCGTGCAGCTGGTTCTCGCTTTCGGCAACGATGTGCAGCTGCACGGTAGTGTACTTGCCTTCCTTGCTCTGGCGCTCGGCCAGGGTGGAAAGGTCGACCTTGGCGTGCTTGCTCAGGATCTCGATCACCGTGTCCCTGAAGCCGACAACGGTGTCACCGATGACCTTGATCGGGTAATCGTCGCAGGGGAACTCGATCTTGTGCGACTTGACGTCTGGTTCGCTCATGGCGGAAACGGCCTCGTAAGCCGTGGCAACAACAACGCCCCCGCAGGCTACGCGGGGGCATGCAGGTCACGTATCAGTTGAACAACCCGTAGAAGAATAGACGGATGCTATCCCACATACGGCGGAAGAAACCACCTTCCTCGACGCCATCAAGGGCGATCAGGTCGGCGCTGTGAACCACTTTCTCGTCCAGTTTGACTTCCACTTTGCCGATCACGTCACCTTTGGCGATTGGCGCGGTGAGCTGCGGGTTCATGGTCATCGAAGCTTGCAGGCGCTTCAATTGGCCTTTAGGCATAGTCAGGGTCAGGTCGTTGGCCAGGCCCGCTTTCACTTCGCCGGTGACGCCCTTCCAGACCGGCGACTTGGTCAGCTCGGTACCCTTCTGGTAGAAGGTCTGGGTTTCGAAGAAGCGGAAGCCATAGGTCAGCAGCTTCTGGGTCTCGGCAGCACGCGACTGCTCGCTGTTGGTGCCGAACACCACGGCGATCAGGCGCTGGCCATCGCGAACGGCCGAAGCCACCATGCAGTAGCCGGCTTCGTCGGTGTGGCCGGTCTTCAGGCCGTCGACGGTCTTGTCACGCCACAGCAGCAGGTTGCGGTTGGGCTGCTTGATGTTGTTCCAGAAGAATTCCTTCTGCGAATAGATGGCGTAGTGGGCCGGGTCGACGTTGATGATCGCACGGGCCAGGGTGGCCATGTCGTGGGCTGACGAGTAATGGTCCGGGTGCGGCAGACCGGTCGGGTTCATGAAGTGGCTGTTGGCCATGCCCAGGTCGGCAGCGGTCTTGTTCATCATGTCGGCGAAGGCGTCTTCGCTGCCGGCGATGTGCTCGGCCAGGGCGACCGAAGCGTCGTTGCCGGACTGGATGATGATGCCGTGCAGCAGGTCGCTGACGGTCACCTGGCTGCCCACCTTGATGAACATGCGCGAACCACCGGTACGCCAGGCGTTTTCGCTGACGGTGACCGGGTCGTTTTCACCGATCTGGCCGCGGCGGATGTCCAGGGTAGCGATGTAGGCGGTCATCAGCTTGGTCAGGCTGGCCGGCGGCAGGCGCTCGTCACCGTTGTTCTCGACCAGCACGTTGCCGCTGGACGCGTCCATGAGTACGTAGGACTTGGCTGCCAGTTGCGGTGGCGCCGGCGTCATCTGCTCAGCCGCGAAGGCGGCAGGCGTGATCATCAGCAGTACGGGCAGGCAAAGTCGTTTGGCAAGGTTGGTGATGTTCATCCGTCTCTCGAAAATCGCTAATGGTCTGATGTTCCCTGGGCAAGATCATGTGCCCAGCGCCAGTCAGTCTAGTTTTGTGGCCGTAGGCCTGGCCCGCAAAGTGCGGCGTAGTGTCGCTGCGGGCAAAAGCCGACATTGTACATGGCCGTGCCCGGCAATTCATGACAAAACCGACAGTTTGGCGTTGCCTTCTTCGCGGGCGCGCCCGCTACCACAGGGTTTCGCATACCCCTGTGGGAGCGGGCGTGCCCGCGAAGAAGGCAACGCGGTCAGTCAGCTGTGACCAGCTTGGCCTGCCCAAGGTTCGCCAGGCGAATGCTGTCCTGCGCCTGCTGGATCTCGCCCTGGCTGCTGATCGGCCCCAGGCGCACGCGGTGCAGGGTCTGCTGGTTACGCACGATCGAACTGATGAACACAGGCGCGCTGACCATGCTGCTGAGCTTGGAGCGCAGCAGTTCGGCGGCGTCCGGGTTGGCGAAGGCGCCCACCTGCAGGAAGCTGCCGCCACTGCCGGCCGGCACGTTGTTGCCAGCCACCTGCACCGGCACCACTGGCGCTGCGTGCTGTTGGGGCGGCGGGGTCCACTGCTCGACGCGCCCGGTACTGGCCGGAATCGCCTGGGTCTGGGCTACCTGCGGCTCTTTCAGCACCATCGGTGGCGTCTGGCCACGCTGAGCCCACCATTGCTGCGGGTCGATGCCTTCGACACGCACGTGCGCGGTACCGATCTCGGCATAACCAAGCTTTTTCGCCGCGGCATAGGAAAGGTCGATTATGCGGTCCGAATAGAACGGCCCACGGTCGTTGACCCGCAGGATCACACTGCGGCCGTTGGCCAGGTTGGTCACCCGCACGTAGGCCGGTAGCGGCAGGGTCTTGTGCGCCGCACTCATGCCGTACAGGTCGTAAAGCTCGCCATTGGCGGTGTTCTGGCCGTGGAACTTGGTGCCGTACCACGACGCGGTGCCCTCGGCGCGGTAGTTGCGCGAGTCCTGCATCGGGTAGTAGGTCTTGCCCAGCACCGTGTACGGGTTGGCCTTGTAGTTGCCGGTGTGCACGGTTGGCGTGGCGTCAGGGATCTTGCTCACATCCACGTCCCACCACGGCGCGCCGTCCTTGTGTGCCCGGTTGATGTCCAGGCCCGGCTGGGCGCGCACCACATTGCCACCGCTCTGCTGGGGCGGGCGGCTGGACGAACAGCTGGCCAGCACCACGCCGACGGCGAGACAGGTGAGCAGCTTGAAGGTGTTGCCAGAGATGATTGCGCGCATTACTTGACGCCCCGTGCTTGAACCAGCTGTTCCGAAAGCTGATGCACCGCCATGGCATACATCACGCTGCGGTTGTAGCGAGTGATCGCGTAGAAGTTCTTCAGGCCCATCCAGTATTCAGGGCCATTGTCACCCTCGAGACGGAAGGCGGTAACCGGCAGATCATCGCGCAGCGAATCATGGACCGACCAGCCAAGCGTGCGCAACTCCCCAACGGTTTTTACCGGTTCGATGCCGGTAGTCAGGCCTTCGTCGGCGCGGTCACCGTCCACCCAGGCGCGGCTGACCACACCTTCGCCGGCCACCCAGCCGTGGCGCTTGAAGTAGCTGGCCACGCTGCCGATGGCATCGTCCGGGTTGTTCCAGATATTGATGTGGCCGTCACCGTCGAAGTCCACCGCAAAGTTGCGGAAGCTGCTCGGCATGAACTGCGGCAAGCCCATGGCACCGGCGTAGGAGCCCTTGAGCGTCAAGGGGTCAAGCTGCTCGTCGCGGGCCAGCAGCAGGAACTCGCGCAGCTCCTTGCGGAAGAATTCGGCGCGTGGCGGGTAGTCGAAGCCCAGGGTCGACAACGCATCGATCACCCGGTAGTTACCGGTGTTGCGACCAAAGAAGGTTTCCACGCCGATGATGGCGACGATGTACTGCGCCGGCACGCCGTATTCCTGCTCGGCGCGGGCCAGCACCGCCTCGTGCTGGCGCCAGAAGTCCACACCGCGGGCGATGCGCGCGTCGGTGATGAACATTGGCCGGTAGTCCTTCCACGGCTTTACCCGTTCAGCCGGGCGCGAAATGGCGTCGAGGATCGACTGTTTGCGCTGCACTTCACGGAACACCCCCATCAGCTGCTCAGGGGCAAAGCCATAGTCGCGGCTCATCTCGCCAACGAACTGGTCCACCTGGGGCGAGCCTTGGTAATCGCCGGCATGGGCCAGCTGTACAGCGCCGAACAGGCCCACCGCACCGATCCACGGCGCACAACGGGCAGCCCAGTTACGCACTGCTTGCATGAAATTCTTCACCTTATTCAAACCTGAGCGATCCATTTGCGATGCGTATGGATCGACATCAGAACGCCAAACGCTGACAGCAGCGTCACCAACGAAGTTCCGCCATAGCTGATGAAGGGCAGCGGCACGCCCACTACGGGCAGAAGGCCGCTGACCATACCGATATTGACGAACACGTATACAAAGAAGGTCATGGTCAGGCTGCCCGCCAGCAGCTTGCCAAACAGGGTCTGCGCCTGGGCGGTGATCATCAGGCCACGGCCAATCAGCAGCAGGTAGACGATCAGCAGCAGGCAGATGCCGACCAGGCCGAATTCCTCGCCGAGCACGGCAATGATGAAGTCGGTGTGGCTTTCCGGCAGGAAGTCCAGGTGCGACTGGGTGCCGAGCAGCCAGCCCTTGCCGAACACCCCGCCCGAGCCGATCGCCGCCTTCGACTGGATGATGTTCCAGCCAGTGCCCAACGGGTCGCTTTCCGGGTCGAGGAAGGTCAGTACCCGCTGCTTCTGGTAGTCGTGCATGACGAAGAACCACATCGCCACCGCCACTGGCACCGCAGCCGCCAGCACGCTGAGGATCCAGCGCCAGCGCAGGCCGCCCATGAACAGTACGAAAGCCCCGGAAGCGAGGATCAGCAGCGCCGTGCCCAGGTCGGGCTGGCGCACGATCAGGATGAACGGCACGCCGATCAGCACCAGGCTGATCGCCACATGCTTCAGATGCGGTGGCAAGGTGCGCTTGGACAGGTACCAGGCGATGGTCGCCGGCATGATGATCTTCATGAACTCCGAGGGCTGGAAGCGGATCACCCCGGGGATGTTGATCCAGCGCGTGGCGCCCATGGCGTTGTGGCCCATCACGTCCACCACCACCAGCAATAGCACCCCGGCCAGGTAGGCCAGCGGCACCCAGCGGGCCATGAAGCGTGGTTCCAGCTGGGCGATGATGAACATCGATACCAGGCCGATACCGAACGAGGTGGCCTGCTTGAGCAGCAGGTCCCAGTTCTTGCCACTGGCCGAATACAGCACGAACAGGCTGCCGGCCGCGAGGGTCAGCAGAATGATCAGCAAAGGGCCGTCGACGTGGATGCGCTGCAGAAAGCTGGCGCGCCGGCGCATCACATCCTCGCTGGAGAGCATGCGATCGAAATTGTTCATCACAGGGCTGATTCCTGGGTAACGGTGGCAGGCGCGAACTCGGGCTTGAGCCGGCCGTTTTCGTCGAGCAGCCAGGCGTCCATCACCTGGCGCACCACCGGGGCGGCGACGCCCGAGCCGGACTCGCCGTTCTCGACCATCACCGAAACCACGATCTTCGGGTTCTCGGCAGGGGCGAAGGCGACGAACAGGGCGTGGTCGCGATGGCGCTCCTGGAGCTTGTTACGGTCGTACTTCTCGCCCTGCTTGATCGCCACCACCTGGGCGGTACCGCTCTTGCCGGCAATGCGGTACTGCGAGCCGATGGCCGCCTTGCGTGCGGTACCGCGGGCGTTGTGCATCACCTGCTCCATGCCATGGGTGACCTTGGCCCAGTCGGACTTGTCACGCAGCACGATGTTTTCCATCGGGTTGTCGTCCACCGGCGGCTGGCCTTCGATAGTCTTGGCCAGGTGCGGCCGGTTCCACACACCCTTGTTGGCGATCAGCGCAGTGGCTTGGGCCAGTTGCAGCGGCGTCGCCTGCATGTAGCCCTGGCCGATGCCGAGGATCAGGGTCTCGCCGGGGAACCAGGCCTGGCGGCGGGTAGCGCGCTTCCATTCGCGGGACGGCATCAGCCCGGCGGATTCCTCGAACATGTCGAGGGCAACCCGCTGGCCGATACCGAACTTGTTCATGTAGCTGGACAACCGATCGATGCCCATCTTGTGCGCAAGGTCGTAGAAGTAGGTGTCGTTGGAGCGCATGATCGCGGTGTCCAGGTCGACCCAGCCATCGCCCGAGCGGTTCCAGTTACGGTATTTGTGGTCGTAGTTGGGCAGCTGATAGTAGCCCGGGTCGAATACCCGGCTGCCGGCATTGACCACGCCACTGTCAAGGCCGGCGATGGCCACCGCCGGCTTGATGGTCGAGCCTGGCGGGTACAGGCCACGCAGCACGCGGTTGAACAGCGGTCGGTCGATCGAGTCGCGCAGCTCGGCATAGGCCTTGAAGCCAATGCCGGTGACGAACAGGTTGGGGTCGAAGCTGGGCTGGCTGACCATCGCCAACACCTCGCCGGTACGCGGGTCGAGCGCCACCACCGCACCACGCCGGCCACCCAGGGCTGCCTCGGCGGCCTCCTGCAGCTTGATGTCCAGGCTCAGCACGATGTCTTTGCCCGGTTTCGGGTCGGTGCGCTTGAGCACCCGCAGTACGCGGCCGCGGGCGTTGGTTTCGACTTCCTCGTAGCCCACCTGGCCATGCAGGTCGGCTTCGTAGAAGCGTTCGATGCCGGTCTTGCCGATGTGGTGGGTGCCGCTGTAGTTCACCGGGTCGAGGGTTTTCAGCTCTTTCTCGTTGATCCGCCCTACATACCCCACCGAATGGGCGAAGTGCGCGCCCTGCGGGTAATGGCGCACCAACTGTGCCACCACTTCCACGCCAGGCAGGCGGAACTGGTTCACTGCCACGCGAGCGATCTGCTCTTCGTTGAGCTCGAACAGGATCGGCACCGGCTCGAACGGCCGACGGCCCTGGCGCATGCGCTTCTCGAACAGGGCGCGGTCGTCGGCTGTCAGCTCCAGCACTTCGACGATGGTATCCAGCACTTCCTGCCAGTTACCCGCACGTTCGCGGGTCATCGACAGGCTGAAGCTGGGCCGGTTATCGGCGACGATCACCCCGTTGCGGTCGAAGATCAGCCCGCGGGTCGGCGGGATCGGCTGCACATGCACCCGGTTGTTCTCCGACAGCGTCGAGTGATAGTCGTGCTGGATGACCTGCAGGTAGTACAACCGCGCGATCAGCACGCAAACAAGCAGCATGACCGCCGCTGCGCCGACCACGACGCGGTTGCGCACCAGGCGGGCGTCTTTCTCGTGGTCCTTGAGACGGATCGGCTGCGACATCGGACTGCTTACAGGCTCATTTATGGTAAGGATGCCCGGACAACACGGTCCAGGCGCGGTAGATCTGCTCGCCGATGAGTATCCTTACCAATGGGTGCGGCAGGGTCAGCGGCGACAGCGACCAGCGTTGCTCGGCGCGTGCACAGACCTCGGGAGCCAGGCCTTCCGGGCCACCCACCATCAAATTCACCGTGCGCGCATCCAGGCGCCAGCGGTCCAGTTCGGTCGCCAGCTGCTCGGTACTCCAGGGCTTGCCATGGACCTCGAGGGTAACGATGCGTTCCCCTGGCTGAACCTTGCTCAGCATGGCCTCGCCCTCCTGACGAATCAGGCGGGCGACGTCGGCATTCTTGCCACGGGTATTCAGCGGAACTTCCACCAGCTCCAGCGACAGCTCGGCAGGCAGGCGCTTGGCATATTCATGCCAGCCTTCCTCGACCCACTTCGGCATGCGCGAGCCGACCGCGATCAGGCGCAGACGCACAGCGCTTTCCTTATTCCCGGTCCTTGAGCTTGTCGGAGTACTCGTGGGCATGGTCCGGGCTGTGGTGCTTGCCATCGGCAGCACGGCTTTGCTCGGCACCCTGCCACAGGCGCTCCAGGTCGTAGAACTGACGGGCAGCGGCGGTCATCATGTGCACGATGACGTCGTTCAGGTCCAGCAACACCCAGTCGCTGTCACCCTTGCCTTCTTCACCCAGTGGCTGGGCACCCTTGGCCTTGACCGCCTCGCGCACCTTTTCCAGCATCGCGTTGATCTGGCGGTTGGAGGTACCAGTGGCAATGATCATGTAGTCGGTCAGGCTGTGCTTTTCGCGCACGTCGATGACCTGGATGTCCTGGGCCTTGACGTCTTCCAGCGCTGCCTTGGTCAGGGCGACCAGTTCTTCGCCGTGGATTTTCTGCTTGTTCATATAAAACTCGTTCAACTCGTTGGATGAGGCGCCAGGGGCACCGTCAGTTAGGCGCACGATACAATTCGTGCGCCTCGATGTAGGCCAGTACGGCGTCCGGCACCAGGAACCTCACCGATTTGCCGCTGGCCAGCAGCTGTCGGATCTGTGTAGCCGACACCGCAAGCGGTGTCTGCCAGACGAACGAAATGTTTCCCGCCGGGCCGGACATGGCGGTGGGATCGCTCTCCGAGCGCGCAGCCAGCAGGTTGCGCAGCTCGTCAGGGGGTTCTACGTCGGCATCCGGGCGTTGCAGCACCAGGATGTGACAGTGTTGCAGCAATTCTTCCCAGCGGTGCCAGCTGGGCAGGCCACAGAAGGCATCCCAGCCCAGCACCAGGAACAGCTGGTCGTTGGCGGCCAGTTCGGCGCGGATCGATTCCAGCGTATCGAGGGTGTACGACGGCTTGTCGCGCGCCAGTTCGCGGGCATCCACACTCAGGCACGGCACGCCCTGCACGGCATGTTGCACCATCGCCAAGCGGTCCTGTGCGGCCACCTGCGGGGTATCGCGGTGCGGCGGCCGGGCATTGGGCAGCAGGCGCAGCTCGTCCAGCCCCATGAATTCGGCAACTTCCAGCGCGCTGCGCAGGTGGCCGATATGCACGGGGTCAAAGGTGCCGCCCAGAATGCCGATGCGCCGGACTGCCTGTGTCTTGCTCAACTCAGCAGGACTCCTGGCCGCGCAGCTGGCCGTCGCCGATCACGACGTACTTCTCGCAGGTCAGGCCTTCCAGGCCGACCGGGCCACGGGCATGCAGCTTGTCGGTGGAAATGCCGATTTCCGCGCCCAGGCCGTACTCGAAGCCGTCGGCGAAGCAAGTCGGGGTATTGAGCATGACCGACGCCGAGTCGACTTCGGCCATGAACTGGCGGGCTTCACCCTGGTGTTCGCTGATAATCGAATCGGTGTGATGCGAGCCGTAGTGGTTGATGTGCTCGATGGCCTGGTCCAGGCCTTCAACCACGCGGATCGCCAGGATCGCGTCCAGGTACTCGGTGTGCCAGTCGGCCTCGGTGGCCGGCTTGGCGTCGATGATCGCGCGGGTGCGCTCGCAGCCACGCAGCTCGACGCCCTTCTCCAGGAAGCGGCGGGCCATTTCCGGCAGGAAGCGCTCGGCCACCTGCTGGTCGACCAGCAGGGTTTCCATGGCGCCACAGATGCCGTAGCGGTACGTCTTGGCGTTGAACGCCACGCGCCAGGCCTTGTCCAGGTCGGCATGCCGGCTGACGTAGACGTGGCAGATACCGTCCAGGTGCTTGATCACCGGCACGCGGGCATCGCGACTGATGCGTTCGATCAGGCCACGGCCACCACGCGGCACGATGACGTCGACGAACTCCGGCATGCTGATCAGCGCGCCCACGGCTTCGCGGTCGGTGGTCTCGACCACCTGCACCACGGCTGCCGGCAGGCCGGCGGCGGCCAGCCCACGCTGGATGCAGGTGGCGATGGCGCGGTTGGAGTGGATGGCTTCGGAGCCGCCACGCAGGATGGTCGCGTTACCCGACTTCAGGCACAGGCTGGCGGCATCGATGGTCACGTTCGGGCGTGATTCGTAGATGATCCCGATCACCCCCAGCGGCGTGCGCATCTTGCCGACCTGAATGCCCGATGGGCGGTAGCTCATGTCGCGGATGGCACCGACAGGGTCCGGCAGGCTGGCCACCTGGCGCAGGCCGGTGATCATGCCGTCGATACGCGCCGGAGTCAGCGCCAGACGGTCAAGCAGCGCCGGCTCCAGGCCGTTGGCACGGCCGGCGGCCAAGTCCAGCTCGTTGGCAGCGGTCAGCTCGGCACGCGCGCCGTCCAGTGCGTCGGCGGCAGCCTGCAGGGCGCGGTTCTTCTGCGCGGTGCTGGCACGGCCGATCACCCGGGAAGCTTCACGGGCAGCGCGACC
This sequence comes from Pseudomonas putida, assembly GCA_029953615.1. Lineage (NCBI taxonomy): Bacteria > Pseudomonadati > Pseudomonadota > Gammaproteobacteria > Pseudomonadales > Pseudomonadaceae > Pseudomonas > Pseudomonas putida. The sequence continues at coordinate 1,641,902 of CP124529.1, forward strand.
CAGGCGGGTCATATAGTCAAGAACGGACTCAGTCATGGGTTCGGTGTCTTGGCGAAGGGGAAATCGGCTGATTATAACTGCCGCGCAGGTGTACGCCCAGCGGCGGGTGGCGGATGGTAGAAAATGGCTGGGGCATTGTGTAGGAAAGATGTAACCGGGGTTATCGAAAATTCTTTCTCCTGTTGCGGCCCTTTCGCGGGCGCGCCCGCTCCCACAGTGATTGCACAAGGCCCCGAGCCCTGTGGAGTACCTGTGGGAGCGGGCATGCCCGCGAAAGGACCTGCACAACCAACATTCCACTCGATTCAGCCTCGATTAAGCCATTCATTGTTATCATCCCCGCCTCCTCAACCGCGAACCGCCCGCATGCCAGCCTTGCCCGACAGTTTTTTCGACCGCGACGCCCAGACCCTGGCCAAGGCCCTGCTGGGCAAAGTCATCCGCCATCGCCAAGGCAATCTGTGGCTGGCTGCGCGCATCATCGAGACCGAGGCCTACTACCTCACCGACAAAGGCAGCCACGCCTCGCTCGGCTACACCGAAAAACGCAAGGCGCTGTTCCTCGATGGCGGGCACATCTATATGTACTACGCGCGCGGCGGCGACTCATTGAACTTCAGCGCCCACGGGCCGGGTAACGCGGTGCTGATCAAGTCCGCCTATCCTTGGCTGGACGCCCGCTCGGGGCCGAACAGCCTGGCACAGATGCAACTGAACAACCCCGATGCCAGCGGCAACCTCCGCCCGGCCGAGCGCCTGTGCGCCGGCCAGACCTTGCTGTGCCGGGCCCTGGGCCTGAAGGTGCCGCACTGGGACGCCCAGCGTTTCGACGCCGAGCGCCTGTACGTGGAGGATTGCGGCAATGCCGTGCCACGGATTATCCAGGCCGCCCGCCTGGGCATCCCGCAGGGACGCGACGAGCACCTGCCCTACCGGTTCGTCGATGCCGAATATGCCCGTTTCTGCACACGAAACCCGTTACGTCGCGGCCAGGTCGAAGGCCACGATTTCTTCATTCTCGAACAAGGAAGCTGAACCATGGGCCAATGGCTCGACAGCCTGACCGGCTGGCTCAGCGCCAACCCGCAGTGGCTTGGCCTGGCGATTTTCCTGGTGGCCTGCATCGAGTGCCTGGCCATTGCCGGCATCATCGTGCCAGGCACCGTGCTGCTGTTCGCCGTCGCGGTACTGGCCGGTAATGGCGCCTTCAGCCTGGGCGAAACGTTACTGCTGGGCTTTCTCGGTGGCCTGGTGGGCGATGCCGTGTCGTACACGGTGGGCAAGTATTTCCACCAGAACATTCGCCGCTTGCCCCTGCTGCGCCACCATCCGGAATGGATCGGCAGCGCCGAGGCCTATTTCCAGCGCTATGGCATCGCCAGTCTGCTGGTAGGGCGCTTCATCGGGCCGCTGCGGCCGATGCTGCCGATGGTTGCCGGCATGTTCGACATGCCGCTGCCGCGCTTTATCGCCGTCAGCCTGGTGGCCGGGGCCGGCTGGGCGGTGGCCTACCTGCTGCCCGGCTGGGCTACCGGTGCAGCCATGCGTCTGCCCTTGCCGGAAGGCTTCTGGCTGGATGCCGGGATCATCGCCGGCACCCTGGCCGTCATCATCGGGCTGAGCCTGAACACCAGCCTTCGCGATCAACGCCACGGCACCCGGCTGATCGCTGGCATGAGCTTCCTTGCCTTGGCCGCGGTGTTCCTCGGCTGGCCCTACCTGCATGAATTCGATCAGGGTGTGATGACACTGGTTCAGGAGCACCGCAGCCAGGCCATCGATGGCGCCGTGGTGCTGGTGACCCGCCTGGGCGATTTCCGCACCCAGCTGTTCCTCGGCGGCCTGCTGACCGGCCTGCTGCTGCTTGCCCGACAGTGGCGACATGCCATGTTCGCTGCGGGGGCACTGATGGGGACGGCGCTTGCAAACGGTACGCTGAAATGGCTGTTCGCCCGTGCCCGGCCGGAAGTGCTGAGCGATCCGTTGACCAGCTACAGCATGCCCAGCGGGCACAGCTCGGCGTCATTTGCGTTCTTCCTGGTGATGGCGGTGCTGGCCGGGCGCGGGCAACCGCCGCGGATGCGCCTCACCTGGGTGATGCTGGGTTGCATTCCGGCACTGGCGATTGCCCTGTCACGGGTGTATCTGGGGGCGCACTGGCCAACCGACATTCTCGCCGGGGCCCTGCTGGCGTGCTGCGTGTGTGCGCTCAGCCTGACACTGGTGCAGCGTCACCAGACGCTGCCTGCCTTGCCGCTGCGGGTGTGGTGGCTGGTGTTGCCGGCCTGTGTCGCGCTGCTGGCGTTCTTTGCAATGCATGCGCTGCCGCAGGCTTTGCTGCGGTATCAGTATTGATATTGCCTGTACTGGCCTCTTCGCGGGCCTGCCCGCTCCCACAGAGATAGCGTCGCTCTCAAGCCTTATGCAGTACCTGTGGGAGCGGGCAAGCCCGCGAAGAGGCCGGCGCAGGCAGTGAAGGCTGATCAGGCAAACAGCTCTCCCTGAATCCGCTCCAGCAGCTTCTGGATCTCGCCCAACCGCTCCTGTGGCGAGTCGAGGCTGAGCAAATCCAGCTTGTCCTCTTCCATGAACGGCAGCAGGTACGCCAGCTGGTTGGACAACGCCTGGCGCCCGTCCACCGGGCGCGGCATGTCCAGAGCTTCGACCATCGGGTGCTCGCCCAGGGCCACCAGCAACGCCAGAAGGTCTTCGTCCGCTTCGAGCAACGGGCTGTCCGCCTGCTCCGGCAACCATTGCACCTGCCCCACCAGCAACTGGTCCCTCTGCACCTCGGTGCTTTCCAGGTTAAAGCGCCGCACACCTTCCACCCGGATACCCAGCAAGCCGTTATCCTGCTGCACGAAATCGCGGATCAGCGCCTCACAGCCAATCGAGGCGACCACCGGCGGCGCCTTGCCGACCTGCTCACCTTCCAGGATGCACACCACACCAAAACCTTCGCCCCGCTTCATGCAGCGCCCGATCATGTCCAGGTAGCGCGCCTCGAAAATCTGCAAATCCAGGAAACAACCGGGAAACAGCACGGTATTGAGGGGAAACAGCGGTAGCGTCATTACAAGTCCTCAAGCCACCAGGCTGACCGCCAGCGGCAGGAACACCGCCGTGGCCACCCCCATCAGGCTCATCGCCAGCGCGGCAAAGGCGCCGCATTCGTCACTTTCCTGCAGGGCCACCGAAGTGCCCACCGCGTGCGCGGTCACGCCCAGCGACATGCCGCGCGCCTCGGGGCTGTGCACACCAAAACGGCTCAGCAGCGCCGGGCCGAAGATGGCTCCGATCACGCCGGTAATCAGCACGAATACCGCCGCCAGGGCCGCCACGCCGCCAATCTGTTCGGCCACCAGCATGGCAATCGGCGAGGTCACCGACTTCGGCGCCATGGTCATCAGGATCATGTGCTCGGCACCGAACCACCAGCCCAGCAACAGGCAGCACAGCGTGGCGAACAGGCCTCCGACTACCAGCGTAGTAAATGTGGGCCAGAACAGCTGCCGGATACGCCGCAGGTTGAGGTAAAGCGGCACGGCCAGGGCCACGGTGGCCGGCCCCAGCAGGATGTTCAGGATTTCGGTGCTTTTGCGGTATTCGCTGTAGTCGATGCCACACACTAGCAGCACGCCGATCACCAGCAACATCGACACCAGTACCGGCTGCAGGAAAATCCAGCGGGTCTTTTCGTAGGCCGCCAGCACCAGCTGATAGGCCCCAAGCGTGATGCCGATACCGAACAAGGGATGATGAACGACCGCATCCAGCGCGCCTTGCCAGTCGAGCATCATGGCTGCTCCTCACGCCGGCCCTGGCGGTGGATAAGCTTTTGCATCAACACGCCGACGAACACCAGGGTCACCAGGCAGGAAATCAGCAAGGCACCGGCTATGGCCCAGAAGTCGGCGGCGATGTCCCTGGCATACACCATCACCCCCACAGCCGGCGGTACCAGCAACAGCGGCAGGTAACGCAGCAGGCTGCTGGCGGCTTCGTTCAGCGGTTTGCCCACCTCACCACGGGCCATGAGGAAGCATAACAGCAGCAACAGGCCGATGATCGGCCCCGGCAGAAACGGCACCAACAGGTGGTTGATTGCCGTACCCACCAGTTGGAACAGCACCAGCCAGGTCAAACCACGCAACAGCATAAGCATCTCCCTCGGGCATGGCCGCCATTATAAGCACGTGCCGCCATATACCGATATTCGTCGAAAAGCGCGCAACTTGACTGAAACGGTTCGCCGTGCTGATCTTGCACTTTCGTACCAACTGACAACCCGGAGAGTCCGCGATGCCCTATGTACCGGTTACAGAGCTTTCGCAGTACGTTGGTAAGGAACTGGGCCGCTCGGCCTGGCTGAAGATCGACCAGCAGCGCATCAACCTGTTCGCCGAGGCGACGGGTGATTTCCAGTTCATCCATGTCGACCCGGAAAAGGCGGCGAAAACCCCGTTTGGCAGCACGATAGCCCACGGTTTCCTGACGTTGTCGCTGATTCCCAAGCTGATCGAGGACATCCTGATACTGCCGCAAGGGCTGAAGATGGTAGTGAACTACGGCCTGGACAGCGTGCGGTTCATCCAGCCGGTCAAGGTCGACAGCCAGGTACGGCTCAAGGTAGACCTGGCCGAGGCGACAGAGAAGAGACCGGGGCAGTGGTTGCTCAAGGCGATTGCCACGCTGGAGATCGACGGTGAAGAGAAGCCTGCTTATATAGCTGAGTCGCTTTCCCTCTGCTTTGTCTGATTGAGCCATTCGCGGGCACGCCCGCTCCCACTGAGTTCGCGCAATGCCTGTGGGAGCGGGCGTGCCCGCGAAGAAGCCGGCACGGTGTTCCGGCCTCCTCTACAAACCCACCGCACTCGCGTAAACTGCCAGCCTTCGTGCAGCCTAGGGCTGCCCCTGTCGATTTACCAAAGGTGCCCGCCATGCCCTGGCTGCAAGTACGCCTGGCCATCAGCCCGGAACAAGCCGAAACCTACGAAGACGCCCTGCTCGAAGTGGGTGCTGTCTCGGTCACGTTCATGGATGCCGAGGATCAACCGATCTTCGAGCCAGACCTCAACACCACTCCGCTGTGGTCGCATACCCACCTGCTAGCCCTGTTCGAGGCCGATGCCGAGCCCGAGCAGGTGTTCTCCCACCTGCGCCTGCTGACCGGTGCCGAACTGCCCGAGCACCAGGCCGAGGTGATCGAGGATCAGGACTGGGAACGCAGCTGGATGGACAACTTCCAGCCAATGCGCTTCGGCCGCCGCCTGTGGATCGTGCCCAGCTGGCACGAGGCCCCGGAACAGGACGCGGTAAACCTGCTGCTTGACCCGGGCCTGGCGTTCGGCACCGGCACCCACCCGACCACAGCCTTGTGCCTGGAATGGCTCGACGGCCAGCAGCTCGAAGGCACCCAGGTGCTGGACTTCGGCTGCGGCTCGGGCATCCTGGCGATTGCCGCGCTGCTGCTGGGCGCCCGCGAGGCGGTCGGTACCGACATCGATGTGCAGGCCATCGAGGCTTCGCGCGACAACGCCCAGCGCAACGGCATCGCCGACGACAAGCTGGCGCTGTACCTGCCCGAGCACATGCCGGCCATGCAGGCCGATGTACTGGTCGCCAACATCCTCGCCGGCCCGCTGGTGTCGCTGGCACCGCAACTGTCCGGCCTGGTCCGCCCAGGTGGCCTGCTGGCGCTGTCGGGTATCCTCGCCGAACAAGGTGAGGAAGTGGCCGCCGCGTATGCCGCCGACTTCGAGCTGGACCCGATCGTCGTGCGCGACGGCTGGGTACGCATCAGTGGTCGCCGCCGTTAAGCAGGCCTAGAATACTTTTCTGCACAGCTCCCGGATCGCCGCATGACCGACAGTTTCGTCACCCAGTGCCCGCATTGCCAGACCAGCTTTCGCGTCACCCACCACCAGTTGAGCGTGGCCCGCGGCGTAGTGCGCTGTGGCCACTGCCTGCAGGTGTTCAACGCCGCCAGGCAATTGCTGGAACAGAGCCCTCCCGGGGCGGCCGACACAGCGGTCGCGCCAGCCCCGGCACCTGCGGCACCTGCGGCGCCTGCCGAGCCGACGGTAGAGCCCCGCCGCCGCCACTGAGCCTGCCAGCAGCGAGCGCAATACCTCTGCCGAGGACTGGGCGCTCACGGCCCAGGCGCTGGACGCCCTTGACCTCGACAAGGAGCTGGAGCGCCTGGAGCGTCGCAGCCAACCAGCACCGGCAAGCCAGGCCAACCAGGATGACGGGCTGCAGGCGCGGCGCGACGAGCTGCAGCCGGACGAGCATGGCGATGACTTGTTCGGCACGGCGACCGACGAGCCTTTCGAGACGCCGAAGGCAGCCGAACCCGCCCCCGTACTGCTGCGGGAGCCGAACCTTGAGCTGGACCTGGAGCCCGCCCCCGGCGAGCGCACCGAGCCGACCCTGGGCGGCAACCTGGACCTGGACATCGATGACGAGCCGCCGGTACGCCGCGCCGCCGAAATCGCCGACCACCCTGAATTCGACGAACCGCTGCGCGCCAGTGATGACGACGACCCGGAGCCGGGTCTGAGCGCCCGCGATGACGAGCCGCTGGCACTGCACCTGTCGGCGCGCGATGACGACCCTGCCGAGCCGCTACCCGGCGAACGCCTGGAACCTGGCCTGGCCGGCAAAGCCGAGCGCCCGGCGCGCAAGGAGCCGCTGGTCGATGTGGTCGACGACCCGCTGCAACTGGACTGGGAAAAGCCCGCGCCCAACTGGGGCAAACGCCTGCTGTGGGGCTTTCTGACCCTGCTGGCCGCTGGCCTGCTGGCGTTCCAGTATGTGTGGTTCCACTTCGACGAAATGGCCCGCCAGGACCAGTACCGGCCGCTGTTCCAGCAAATCTGCCCGTTGGTCGGCTGCGAGGTACCGACCCGCGTCGATATCGGCCGAATCAAGAGCAGCAACCTGGTGGTACGCAGCCACCCGGACTTCAAGGGCGCGCTGATCGTCGACGCGATCATCTACAACCGCGCACCATTCGCCCAGCCGTTCCCGCTGCTGGAGCTGCGCTTTGCCGACCTCAATGGCCAGCTGATCGCCAGCCGGCGCTTCAAGCCCAGCGAGTACCTGTCGGGCGAACTGGCCGGACGTGGCGAAATGCCCAGCCAGACCCCGATCCATATCGCCCTGGACATCCTCGACCCGGGGCCGAAGGCCGTGAACTACAGCTTGAGCTTCCGCTCGCCGGAATAAATACCAGTCTCGCCCCTTTGTGGGAGCGGGCAAGCCCGCGAACCAGGCGCCGCGGTGGATGGCACGGGCTCCGCCCGTGTTCGCGGGCTCGCCCGCTCCCACAGGGTGCCGAGCAACCCCCAAGCCTTCCCATACCAAATGTCATAAGCCGACAGCTGTTCAGATTTTATCCAAATCCATCTTTATCCGGTCATCGAGAGCGGGTATCATGCCAACCCTTTTTCGAACTCCAAGATTCGGCCCCACAACAGGGATCACCTATGTCGGCGGTACGCATCGGCCCATACACACTACGTAACAACCTGATCCTCGCGCCCATGGCCGGGGTCACGGACCAGCCTTTCCGTACGCTTTGCCAGCGCCTGGGCGCCGGCATGGTGGTGTCGGAAATGGTTTCCAGCGACATGAGCCTGTGGAACAGCCGCAAGTCGAGCCTGCGCCGCATCCATGAAGGTGATCCCGAGCCACGCTCGGTACAGATCGCCGGTGGTGATGCGCAGATGATGGCAGCGGCGGCAAAGGCCAACGTCGAAGCGGGCGCCCAGATCATTGATATCAACATGGGCTGCCCGGCAAAAAAAGTCTGCAACAAAGCCGCAGGCTCTGCTTTATTGAGAGATGAAGCCTTGGTCAGCGAGATCCTCCACGCCGTGGTAGGCGCCGTGGACGTTCCGGTGACCCTGAAGATCCGCACCGGTTGGGACCGGGCGAACAAGAACGGTCTGAACGTGGCGAGGATCGCCGAGCAGTCCGGCATCCAGGCGCTGGCGGTACATGGCCGCACACGCGCCGACCTTTACACCGGCGAAGCCGAATACGACACCATCGCTGCCATCAAGCAGGCGGTGTCGATCCCGGTTCTTTGCCAACGGCGATATCACCTCGCCAGAAAAGGCCCGGGCGGTGCTGGATGCCACCGGGGTCGATGGCTTGTTGATCGGCAGGGCCGCCCAAGGGCGGCCATGGATCTTTCGCGAGATCGAGCATTACCTGCGCACTGGCGAACACCTGCCAGCGCCGCAGCTGGACGAAGTGGAACGCATCCTGCTGGAGCACCTGGCCGCGCTGCATGCCTTCTATGGCGATGTGATGGGCGTACGTATCGCCCGCAAGCACGTTGGCTGGTACCTGGCAACACGACCCGGCGGCAAGGAGTTTCGCTCCCGGTTCAACGCTTTGGAAGACACACAAGCGCAGTGCGCCAACGTTCGCGCGTTTTTCAGCGAACGTCGACAGAGCCTTGAGACAGAGGACGGACAAGGGGTGGCCGCATGACGATGATGACCGAGACATTTGTGAGTGGAACAACGCCCGTGAGCGACAACGCCAACCTGAAACAGCACCTCAACACGCCGAGCGAAGAGGGCCAGACCCTTCGCGACAGCGTCGAGAAGGCGCTGCACAACTACTTCGCCCACCTGGAAGGCGCGACCGTGACGGACGTGTACAACCTGGTGCTCTCCGAAGTCGAGGCGCCCCTGCTCGAAAGCGTGATGAACTACGTGAAGGGCAACCAGACCAAGGCCAGCGAGATGCTCGGGCTGAACCGAGGCACCCTGCGCAAGAAGCTCAAACAGTACGACTTGTTGTAAGCCAGAATCCCAACCAGAAAAGGCGGCTCCCTGAACAGAGGCGCCTTTTTTGCTGACTCCACCGCGTTATTGGAACCCGAAATGACCGACCAGACTACCCGCCTGCCAGTCCGCCGCGCCCTGATCAGCGTCTCCGACAAGACCGGTATCCTCGAATTCGCCCGTGAGCTGCAGCAGCTCGGTGTCGAGATCCTGTCCACCGGCGGCACCTACAAGCTGCTCAAGGACAACGGCGTCAACGCGGTGGAAGTGGCCGACTACACCGGCTTTGCCGAAATGATGGATGGCCGGGTCAAGACCCTGCACCCGAAAATCCACGGCGGCATCCTCGGCCGTCGCGGCACCGACGACGCCATCATGAACGAGCACGGCATCAAGCCGATCGACCTGGTAGCGGTAAACCTGTACCCGTTCGAAGCGACCATTGCCAAGCCTGGCTGTGACCTGCCGACCGCCATCGAGAACATCGACATCGGCGGCCCGACCATGGTCCGTTCGGCTGCCAAGAACCACAAGGACGTGGCCATCGTGGTTAATGCCAGCGACTACGCCGGCATCGTCGAAGGCCTCAAGGCCGGCGGCCTGACCTATGCCCAGCGCTTCGACCTGATGCTCAAGGCGTTCGAACACACCGCTGCCTACGACGGCATGATCGCCAACTACATGGGCACCATCGACCAGGCCAAAGAGACCTTGAGCACTGAAGGCCGCAGCGAGTTCCCGCGCACCTTCAACAGCCAGTTCGTCAAGGCCCAGGAAATGCGCTATGGCGAGAACCCGCACCAGAGCGCGGCGTTCTACGTAGAAGCGAAGAAAGGCGAAGCGAGCGTTTCCACTGCCATCCAGCTGCAGGGCAAGGAACTGTCGTTCAACAACGTGGCCGACACCGACGCCGCACTGGAGTGCGTGAAGAGCTTCGTCAAGCCGGCCTGCGTGATCGTCAAGCACGCCAACCCGTGCGGCGTGGCCGTGGTGCCAGAAGACGAAGGCGGCATCCGCAAGGCCTACGATCTGGCCTACGCCACCGACACCGAGTCGGCGTTCGGCGGCATCATCGCCTTCAACCGCGAACTGGATGGCGAAACCGCCAAGGCCATCGTCGACCGCCAGTTCGTCGAAGTGATCATCGCCCCGAAAATCTCCCAGGCCGCCCGCGACGTGGTTGCCGCCAAGCAGAACGTACGCCTGCTGGAATGCGGCGAGTGGCCAGCCGAGCGCGCTGCCGGTTGGGACTTCAAGCGCGTCAACGGTGGCCTGCTGGTGCAGAGCCGCGATATCGGCATGATCACTGCCGATGACCTGAAGATCGTCACCAAGCGTGCGCCGACCGAGCAAGAGATCCACGACCTGGTGTTTGCCTGGAAAGTGGCCAAGTTCGTCAAGTCCAACGCCATTGTCTACGCCAAGCAGCGCCAGACCATCGGCGTCGGCGCCGGCCAGATGAGCCGCGTCAACTCCGCGCGCATTGCAGCAATCAAGGCCGAGCATGCCGGCCTGCAAGTGCAGGGCGCCGTCATGGCGTCGGATGCCTTCTTCCCGTTCCGTGATGGCATCGACAACGCGGCTAAAGTGGGTATCAGCGCCGTGATCCAGCCGGGTGGTTCGATGCGTGATGCCGAGGTGATTGCTGCCGCTGACGAAGCCGGCATCGCAATGGTGTTCACCGGTATGCGCCACTTCCGCCACTGATTTACGGCAATCGGCCGCACTGAAGCAGGCATCTGCTGCGTTGGGGCCGGTTCCGCTGATGCTCATTGCCAGAAGGCAACTCCGCTCATCGGAACCGGCCCCGTCTTGCATCTACCTGCTTCATTGCGACCTCGTACAGCGTGAGGCAAGGCCTCTCGCTCGACAGATTTCGAGGTATTGACATGAAAGTTTTGATCATCGGCAGCGGCGGCCGTGAGCACGCCCTGGCCTGGAAAGTCGCCCAGGACCCACGCGTCGAGAAAGTCTTCGTTGCCCCGGGCAACGCCGGCACCGCCATCGAGCCCAAGTGCGAGAACGTTGCCATCGACGTGTGCGCCCTGGAGCAACTGGCTGACTTCGCCGAGAAGCACGTCGACCTGACCATCGTCGGCCCGGAAGCGCCGCTGGTCATCGGCGTGGTCGACCTGTTCCGCAGCCGCGGCCTGGACTGCTTCGGCCCAACCAAGGGCGCGGCGCAGCTGGAAGGCTCCAAGGCCTTCACCAAAGACTTCCTGGCGCGTCACAAGATCCCCACCGCCGACTACCAGAATTTCACCGAAATCGAGCCGGCGCTGGCCTACCTGCAGGAAAAAGGTGCGCCGATCGTGATCAAGGCCGACGGCCTGGCCGCGGGCAAGGGCGTGATCGTCGCCATGACCCTGGAAGAAGCCGAAGCCGCCGTGCGTGACATGCTGGCCGGCAACGCCTTCGGCGATGCGGGTTCCCGCGTGGTCATCGAAGAGTTCCTCGACGGCGAGGAAGCCAGCTTCATCGTCATGGTCGACGGCCAGAACGTGCTGCCCATGGCCACAAGCCAGGACCACAAGCGCGTCGGCGACCAGGACACCGGCCCGAACACCGGCGGCATGGGTGCCTACTCGCCTGCCCCGGTGGTCACCGCCGAAGTGCACCAGCGCGTGATGGACCAGGTGATCTGGCCGACCGTGCGCGGCATGGCCGAGGAAGGCAACGTCTACACCGGCTTCCTTTACGCCGGCCTGATGATCGACAAGGCGGGCAACCCCAAAGTCATCGAGTTCAACTGCCGCTTCGGCGACCCAGAGACCCAGCCGGTCATGCTGCGCCTGGAGTCGAGCCTGGTCCTGCTGGTCGAGGCCGCGTTCGCCAAGGCGCTGGACAAAGTCGAAGCGCAGTGGGACCCGCGCCCGAGCCTGGGCGTGGTGCTGGCTGCCGGCGGTTACCCGGGCGACTACGCCAAGGGCGATGCGATCAAGGGCCTGGACGCTGCCGCGAAGATCGAAGGCAAGGTATTCCATGCCGGTACCGCGCTCAAGGATGGCCAAGTGGTCACCAACGGCGGTCGCGTCCTGTGTGCCACCGCCATGGGCAGCACTGTTGCCGACGCACAGCAGCAGGCTTACCGCCTGGCCAAGGAAGTAAGCTGGAACGGCAGCTTCTACCGCACCGACATCGGCTACCGGGCCATTGCCCGCGAGCGCGGTGAGCACCAGCAGTAAGTTGTACCGGCTTGCCGCAGCGCGCCCCGGCACTTTGCGCCTGCGGCATCCGGCTCGTCGACAGGGCCCCAAGGGGCCTTGCCTTCGACTTGGCGCGCCGCGCATAGTTAATACCCGGCACTTTGGCTAAGAAGGGATTTCGTAGTGCGTCGGCTTCGGATCGCCTCAGCTCTGATCGTCACCTTGCTGACCTTGCTCTGCATGTTTCCGGCTGCGGCCGAAACTGACGGAGGCTGGGCAGTTCTGCTTGACGAACAGGCCAATCTGCAACTGAGCGACGTGCGCTCCGAGCGTTACCGCAACCAGTTCAGCCCGCTGGTTCTCGCCGACCTGGATGCCGCCCCTGCGGAACAGGCCCTGTGGCTGCACTACCGCCTGGAACCCGGCGACCAAGAGCAACTGCTGCGGGTCTTCGCCCCAGACCTGTCTGGCCTGGACCTTTACGCCCTCGAGGGCGACCGACTTCTGCGCCAGCTGCACCACGGGCGCCAGGCCGGCAATGCCAGCCCGACCCTGCGTGGCAGCGACCACGTACTGGCCCTGCCCAACAGCAGGCAACCCCTGGATATCTACCTGCGCCTGGTTTCCGAGCACCAGCTGCGCCCGGCCATCAGCCTGGAGCCTGCGGCCGTGGCCGCCTCCGACCAACGCCAGCCGCTGCTGTTCGGCATGCTGTTCGGTGGCCTGGTGATGCTCATCCTGCACAACCTGATCCGCTTCCTCTACAGCCGCTCCAGCACCGCCCTTATCCTGGCGCTGTACCACGGCCTGATGCTGCTCAGCGGCCTGATCCTGCTCAACCTCAGCGGCCCCTGGTGGCACGTGTGGCACAGCGCGCAAACACCCGCCGCTTACCTGACACTGGTCCTGGCCGGCCTGGCCGGGCTGTACTTCACCCAGCATTTCTTCTCGCCATGCAATTCGCCACGGCTTAATCGCCTGCTGCAGGGCGAAATGCTGGTGGTCGGAGTAAGCGGGCTGGTGCTGCTGTTCGTCGATACCCTGCCCCTCAACCTGATGACCTACGCCTTGATGGCCCTGGGCAGCGTGAGCATGCTGCTGGTCAGCAGTTACCACTGGTACAAGGGCTATGCACCCGCACGCCTGTTCAGCCTGGCCATGGCGGTGTTCAACCTCGGTGGCCTGGTGCTGCTGCCAGCGCTACTGGGCCTGACCCGCACCCCGACACCCTGGCTGCTATGCATCCTGCTGGGCCTGACCGTGGCCAGCGGCCTGCTGCTCAACCTGGCGGTCAGCGAACGCCTGCGGCGCATGAGCGAGGAGCGCTTCAGCGCCAGCCGCGCCCTGGCCGCCAGCGATGCCGAGATCAACGCCAAGGCCGAGTTCCTGGCCAAGATCAGCCACGAAATACGCACCCCAATGAACGGTGTGCTGGGCATGACCGAGCTGTTGCTGGGCACGCCGCTTTCGGTCAAACAGCGCGACTACGTGCAGACCATTCACAGCGCCGGCAATGAACTGCTCACGCTGATCAACGAAATTCTCGACATTTCCAAACTGGAATCCCGGCAAATCGAACTGGATGACGTGCAGTTCGACCTCAACGCGCTGATCGAGGATTGCCTGAACATCTTCCGCGCCAAGGCCGAACAGCAGAACATCGAACTGATCAGTTTCACTCAGCCGCAAGTGCCACGTGTGATCAGCGGCGATCCGACACGCCTGCGCCAGGCCTTGTCGAGCCTGCTGGAAAATGCCCTGAAAAACACCGACCAGGGCGAAATCCTGCTGGTGGTGGCGCTGGACCAGCGCGGCGAGGCACCGCGCCTGCGCATCGCCGTGCAGGACAGCGGCGAACCGTTGCCTGCCGCCGAGCGCGAAGCCTTGCTGCAGGCCGAGCTGCACAGCCACCACTTCCTGTCCAGCAACAAGCTGGGCGGCCACCTGGGGCTGGTCATCGCCAAGCAACTGATCGGCCTGATGCAGGGCGAATTCGGCATCAAGAGCAGCACCGGCATGGGCAACACCCTGTGGCTTACCCTGCCGCTGGACCCTTCGCGCCTGGAGCAGCCGCCGGCCGACCTCGACAGCCCGCTGCGCGATGCCCGCGTACTGGTGGTGGACGACAACGACACCTGCCGCAAGGTGCTGGTACAGCAGTGCAGTGCCTGGGGCATGAACGTCAGTGCGGTACCGTCGGGCAAGGAAGCCCTGGCCCTGCTGCGCACCAAGGCCCACCTGCGCGACTACTTCGATGCCGTGCTGCTGGACCAGAACATGCCCGGCATGACCGGTATGCAGCTGGCCGCCAAGATCAAGGAAGACCCGAGCCTGAACCACGACATCCTGGTGGTGATGCTCACCGGCATCAGCAACGCGCCGAGCAAGGTCATTGCCCGCAACGCCGGGGTCAAACGGATCCTCGCCAAGCCGGTGGCCGGCTACACGCTGAAAACCACCCTCGCCGAAGAACTGGCCCAGCGCGGCCGCGAGCAAGCCGTACCGGCCAGCTTGGCCGGCGTTCCTCAGGCGCTGGACCTGCCCGGCGACTTCCGCGTGCTGGTCGCCGAGGACAACAGCATCTCGACCAAGGTGATCCGCGGTATGCTCGGCAAGCTCAACCTTGAGCCCGACACCGCCAGCAACGGCGAAGAAGCCTTGCAGGCGATGAAGGCGCAGCACTATGACCTGGTGCTGATGGACTGCGAGATGCCGATCCTGGACGGTTTCTCGGCCACCCAGCAGCTGCGCGCCTGGGAAGCCGCCAATCAGTGCCAGCGCACCCCGGTGGTGGCGCTGACCGCGCACATTCTTGCCGAACACAAGGAACGCGCCCGCCTGGCGGGCATGGACGGGCACATGGCCAAGCCGGTGGAATTGTCGCAGCTGCGAGAGCTGATCCAGTATTGGGCCAATCATCGGGAAGCCAAGGTGGATCCGGCGCATACTTCCTGATCTGTATTACCTGTACTGGCCTCATCGCCGGCAAGCCAGCTCCCACAGGTACCGTGCAAATCGTGAGATCAGTGCGGTCGTTGTGGGAGCTGGCTTGCCGGCGATGAGGCCAGTGAAGACAACCACCCTGCTACTGATACACTTCCCCTCACCGTTCCTGCCAGGGGCTACCCCATGCTCCATGAGTTGTTCAGCGTCTACCTGAAAATGCTCGTGCTCTACAGCCCGTTCTTCGTGCTGTCGTGCTTCATCAGCCTGACCCGCGGCCACTCCAGCAAAGAGCGCAAGCAGCTGGCCTGGAAGGTGGCCATCGCCGCGCTCGTCGCCAGTGTCCTGCTGTACCTGTTCGGGCGGGCGATCTTCGGCATCTTCGGCATCACCGCCGACGCCTTCCGCATCGGCGCAGGTAGCGTGCTGTTCATCTCGGCATTGGGCATGGCCCAGGGCAAGTCCGCGGTACAGGCCGACAACGTGCAACAAGACGTCACCATCGTGCCACTGACCATCCCGCTTACCGTCGGCCCGGGTACCATCGGCGCTCTGCTGGTGATGGGCGTGGGCCATCCACACTGGGATGACAAGCTGCTGGCCATCATCAGCATCGCCCTGGCCAGCTTCAGCGTGGGCCTGGTGCTGTACCTCTCGCACCGTATCGAGCGCATTCTCGGCGACCAGGGCCTGCAAATCGTCAGCCGGCTGATGGGGCTGTTCGTCTGCGCCCTGGCTGCGCAAATCATCTTTACCGGTATCAAAGGCTACCTGGCACCCTAGAGGCCGTAGTCCAGAATGCGCTGCAAGGAAACCTGCACGACGCGGTCCTGCACCTTGGGCAAAAAGCTGTGTTCGAATGCCAGGAGGTTGAAGCGTACCAACTCCGCACGCACGTTCCGGTGGCTGCGCTTGTGGCTGATAAAGCCCGCACTGAATGCCGAGCGCGCGTCCATTTCATGATAAAGCACCATATCAACCCGGTTGGCGCCGGCCGGCGCACAGGGCAGTAACTGGAAGTGCTGGCGTTCGTAGGCACGCCGCTCCAGCTCTCGCAAAGGCGCCGGGTTGGCTAGCAGTTTGTGCATTGAAATACTGATTACCGAAGCGAAGTGCTCGCCAGCGGTTGCGGCAATGGTCTCCAGCACCTGGTCGGCTTGCCTGGCACGCTGCTCGTCTGGCCAATGCACCTGTTCGGCAGAAACAGCGTCCCAGCCCATGTACCTGAGCTGGTTGCGGTAGTAGGCAAACCAGTCCTTGATCAGCCCTTCCCTGTACGCCGCCTCGGTGGAACGCTCGGCCATCGCCAGGGCCAGTTTCACCTTGTCCCTGTGCCCCGCAGAAATACCCGGCAGGAACGAAACGATTCCCGCGCCGATCACGGCAGATGTGGCTTCACTCATGATCTGCTCCTGTTGACAGTGCGTAGGGGTCGAACCGGTATTCCCCTTGGGCATCCTTGGTTTTCATCAACGCCTGCAGTTCCTCACGCTGGTGCTGGAAGCGCCCGTTATCCAGCACCAGAGAAAGCCCATTGAACTCGGCTTCACCCTGAAGCAGCTGTTCGCGCAGCAATATGTCCAGCGAGATGCCCGAGATCGGCTTGTCTGTCTGCAGCGTGATGCTGCAAAGGTCGAGCGCCGGCCCCGGCTTGAGCAGGCCAAGCTCGACCACCAATTGCGAACGCTGCGCCTGGTCCTGCGCGCTGAACTTCAGCAAGTGGTGAAAACCTGCAACTGACCGGTTCAGGCCCGCCTTTACAGCCCCCAGTACGGCCTCGTGGTGAATCGAGCGTATTTTCAGCCATGCCTCAAGTGGCTGAATCTGCGCGCTGCGCACGGGTTGCCCCAGCTGTTTGAGGTCATGCGTACTGGCCAGCTTGATCCAGCCCAGTTGGCGGTATGCATCTCGGTAGGCTGCGTACCAGCCTTCGTAGTTTTCAAAGCGAGACCCAGCGTTCTTGTTGGCCAACAACTGTGCGTAAAGTATCGAGTCAAAGGCGGCCTGACGTTGAATCTGGCCGGTACCCGCGGGATACAGTAATGCCGTTCCGCCAATCAACATCAGTTGTTCAACTGTTCTATCCATTGCGTTGCCTCGTCACGAAGAAACGAACAAGGCGGCGTTGCAACAACGCCGCCCTGCAATCAGATGTCGTACTGGAGAACGTTCTCGACACTGCGCACGCCGAGTTTGTTTTCCACGGTTTCGCGGATTTTGTCGTAGACGAAGGTATTGAGCGTGAGCACTGCGGTGCCGGCGTAGTAGTGGGTCTTGTCCAGCTTCCACTGGATGCCCAGCACGTCGTCGTCCAGTTGCGGCGCACTGGCCTGGATGCAGCTCACCACCATCACCACATCGTTGTTTTCGGTTTCGATACAGGCGGCCAGGCCGACCATGCCCCTGGCCTTGTTCTTGCGTTTGTGGTCAAGCACCTTGGCGTCATTCTCGACGGTGGTCAGTTTGTCGAAAGCGGTCTTCGCCAGGTCACCCAGCACCGTGCCGCCCAGCATAGCATTGCCAGCAGCCCCTATCGCGCGGATAGCGACAGCGCCTACGGTGACAGACAGCTCGGCCGAAGTTTCCAGCTCGAAGCTGCGACGGGGGATGGTAAAGCCGAGATCACGCATGACATCGACGAATTTGTCGTACCACTCCCTGCTCTGCTTTTCGGCATCGAAGGCTTTGTCGGCCACCAACGTGGCGAAGTGGAAGGCATTTTTCACATCGTGACGGCTTTGCGCAGACATGCCAGCGCCGCAGGCCAGCAGGTTGCCTTCGACCAGGATGGCGGAATCGTTGGTGGTGGTGCCTTGTGCTATTTCGGACATCTGGAAACTCCTCGATGGTTGCCCCGTGATTCAGGGGCAGCCACCTTAGCCAGCGCGACCGATACGCAACGCGCTGAAGCGTTTCCGGAGTATTCAGGAAGCCGAGGGATACCAACGTGGGGTGTAGGCCCACACCCCGCCAGCCAGGCGAGGAAATACGCAGGTTGTCGAGGAGCCCACCAACACCATGGTGCGCATGTCGACCATTTCCGGCAGCAGTTCGGCCAAGGTGACTACCTTTAGCGTCTGCCCCGGCCTACCGATATCACGGCCAAGGACTACAGGCGTGTTCCCCTCGCGATGCCGACGCACGACCTCCAGTGCTGCCCCAAGCTGGTGCGGCCTGGCCTTGGAAATCGGGTTGTAGAACGCCAGCACCAGGTCGGCCTGGGCCGCCAGGTCCAGGCGCTTTTCAATGATCGACCACGGTTTGAGGTTGTCCGACAGCGACATTACGCAGAAGTCATGCCCCAGCGGCGCGCCCGCCTGGGCGGCCGTTGCCAACGAGGCCGACACCCCCGGCAGAATCTCGAGATCCACCCGGTGCCAGACCGGGTCATCGGACGCGTGCAGCGCTTCAAGTACCGCAGCCGCCATGGCGAACACACCCGGGTCGCCCGACGAGACCACCACCACCGAGCGCCCCTGGGCCGCCAGTTCGAAGGCATGCCGGGCACGCTGCATTTCTTCACGGTTGTCGGTGCAGTGCAGCACCTGGTCGTCACGGAACGGGCCAGCCATGCGCACGTAGGTTTCGTAACCGAGCACATCCTCGGCCCGTGCGAGTTCGGCCTTGACCGCCGGCACCATCAGCTCCGCTGCCCCCGGCCCCAGGCCGATGACTGCCAGGCGACCGCGACGACGGCCAACCTGCGCCACCTCGACCGGGGCAGGCGCCACTGCGATGACCACCTCAGCCACCTCGATCAGTTGCGCTGCGGGCAATGCCGCAGCAACCATGCCGGCCAGATCACGCGGTCGCGCAGCAAAGCGCAAGGCAACACCCAAAGCCTGTGCCGCCTCGTGCAGTGCACTATCGCCCATGGCTTGCTCGTCGGCCAGCAGGCAGGCCACTGCCGGCTCGGCGATGCCGGCCTGCTGCAATGCCGCACGGATACTGGCCAGGCTGCCGCCGGCAACACCCACTACCACCGAACGCGGGTGGATCAGCAACTCATCGCGGCTGGCCGGGCGCGCCTGGTGCCCCACATGGATGATACGCCGGGCCGCCTCACTGGCAGGCAACTGTGCCTGCTGCAGCCACGGCGCGTCCCCTTCGATGCGCACCGTCTCGCCAGCCAGCAGGTCGGAGACAAAGCGCTTGCCTTGCTCGATATCCGCCAGCGCATAGCCTTGCGGCGGGTTCAGCAGGCAGGTGCCGAAACGCAGCTCGCCACTGGTGGTGATGGCAGCGGCAACGCCCAATGCCTCGGCGATTTCGCGCGCCATCACGTTCACACCGCCAAGGCCACCCAGCAACGGCACTACGGCACTGCCGTCTTCGGCCACGGCCAGTACCGGTGGCTCGACACCCTTCTCGCTGAGCAGGCTGGCCAGGCTGCGGATGACGATACCCGCCGCGCACAGGGCGATGATCGGCGTGTTCTGCAGGTACAGCCCACGCAGGGTATCGCCGAACGCGGAGTAGCGAAGGTCGGCCCCCTCGACCCGGCCTTCCAGGCCATGGATCGATGCTTGTGGATAACACTGCTGGATACGCTGCGCCGTGGCCAGGCTGCCCTGGCCAAGGATGACGATCGCCGGTGCCTGGTGCATGTTCAGCCCTGCCATTTTTCACCCGGCACGATGATCAGTGAAAAGTACGGTGACGACTGTGGGTCGACCTGGTCCAGCGGCACGATCTTCTGGTTGGCCATGGTTGCCCGCTCCACATACAGCGCGCGCCCGTCCAGGCCCAGTTCGGCCAGCACTTCACGCACCTTGGGGAAGTTGCGGCCAAGTTTCATGATCACCGCCGCGTCGGCGTCGGCCAGGCGACGCTTGAGCTCCTCGGCCGGCAACACGCCAGACAGCACCGACAGGCTCTGGTTGCGGTACACCAGCGGCGCGCCCAGGACCGAGGCGCCACCGAGCATCGAGCAGACGCCGGGGATCACTTCGGCCTCGTAGCGCTGCGCCAGGCGGTCGTGCAGATACATGTAGGAACCGTAAAAGAACGGGTCGCCTTCACAGATCACCGCCACGTCGCGGCCGGCATCCAGGTGCTCGGCTACCTGCACGCTGGCCTCGTCGTAGAAGTCGCTGATCACCTGTTCGTAGGACAACGGCGCTGGCAGCGCTTCGGTGGTAACCGGGTAGACCAGCGGCAGCAAGGTCTGCTCGGGCTGCAGGTGCGCCTCGATGATGCCGAAGGCATTGCCGCGCTTGCCCTTGGCCACGAAATAGCCGACCACCGGCGCTTCACGCAGCAGGCGCAGGGCCTTGAGGGTAATCAGTTCAGGGTCGCCAGGGCCCACGCCCAGGCCTAGCAGTCGTCCACGCGGCGTCATCATTCCACCTCCGTGGCCAGGGCGTTGACCGCGGCGGCGGCCATCGCGCTGCCGCCCAGGCGGCCCTGCATGATCACGAACGGCACGCCACGGCTGTCGGCGGCGAGCATGGCCTTGGACTCGGCGGCACCGACGAAACCGACCGGGAAACCGAGGATCAGCGCCGGCTTTGGCGCGCCGGCCTCGAGCATTTCCAGCAGGTAGAACAGCGCGGTAGGGGCGTTGCCGATCACCACCACACTGCCTTCCAGATACGGCCGCCAAAGCTCCAGGGCTACGGCGGAGCGGGTGTTGCCGGCGTCTTTCGCCAGGCCCGGCACGCTCGGGTCGCGCAGGGTGCAGATGACCTTGTTGTCGGCGGGCAGGCGGGCGCGGGTGATGCCTTCGGCGACCATGTGCGCATCGCACAGGATAGGCGCGCCATTCAGCAGGGCCTCGCGCCCGGCCCGGCCGGCGCCTTCGGAGAACTGCAGGCCATCGATGGCGTCGACCATGCCACAGGCGTGGATCACGCGCACGGCGAGCTTCTCGAGGTCTGCGGGGATCCGCTCGAGTCGGGCTTCCTCGCGGATGATCCGGAAGGAGTTGCGATAGATCTCCTGACCATCGCGGATGTAGTCAATCATCAAGGTGCTCCGTCGGCAGGTCGAGCATGGCGCCTGCTTCATTCAAGGTAAGGTCGGTGGCGCGCAGGGCACCAAAGCCCGGCAGGCGCGCATCACGCAGGTACAGGTCGTAACGGCCCGGCGCGCGGGCCAGCAGGGTGGCCGGGGCAACATGGGCCACCGCGCAGGATCGGGGGCAACCAGACAAGTGCACGCTGCCGGGTATGCCAGGCCCGAGCAGTGCGGCCAGAATGACGGCATCGGCCTTGGTCTCGCCCAGGGCCTTGGCACAGCCGCTGGCACCGGTGCAGGCACTGATGCGCGCCAGCGGTTCACGGTCGTGGCACAGCAGGCCCAAGGCGGACAACTCGGCCTGGGCGTGGTCGATGTGTTGCGCTTGCAGGTTGGTCAGCACCAGGCTTTGCCAAGGGCTCAGGCGCAGGCTGCCATCACCTAGTTCACGGGCAATACGCGCGGCGCCACGCAACATGGCCGGGGTCAGGCGCCCCTGCGGCGGGGCAACGCCCAAGGCAACGCCCTGGGCCTGGGGCAGAACGCCCAGCCACGAGACGCTGCGCGGTTCACGCCGCCACGCGAGCACGGCGGCATCGCGGCGGATGGCCAGGCCGAGCCCGTCGATGAAATCGGTTGCCGAACACACCTCGAGCAACTGGCGCATGCGCGACTGTGCCGGGGTCGCCAGGTCGAGGAAGCGCTCCAGCACAGCACGCACCAGGGCCAGGCCTTGGTCCGCCGGCACCGCGCCGAGCACCTGCCCATCTGCCGGGCAACCCGCCAGGCCAAACGCCAGCCAGGTCCGCTGCTCCAGGCCCATGGCAGACAGCCACAGGTCATGGGGGTGCTCGAGCATGGCCAGGTTTTCGCCGGCATCCAGCTGCACGGCGAACTTGGCCGACAGCTGATGAAAACGCGGGTTGCCTTCCAGCAGACCGAGGATCTGCCCGGCCAGTGGCCGAGCGTCCAGCAGCATCGCCGGGTCATGCCCGGCCAGCGGGCTGAGCATCAGGTTGCGCACATCGTCACCGGCGGCATCGCGTGGACCCAGGCCGGCAGCGAGCAGTGTCTCGACCAGGCTGCGGTGCTCGCCACCAATGCCGCGAATCTGCAGGTTACTGCGGTTGGTGGCCTCGATTACGCCACCGGCAAAACGCTCGGCAGCCGCCGCCACCGCGTCGGCCTGCTCGGCCAGCAGCAGGCCGCCCGGCAGCTTGATGCGGCATATACCGCCATCACGGGCACTGACGATACGCCACAACCCCGGGCAAGCCGAGGGACGGGGCGATACATGGGAGGCATGGGCCTGGGTCAAAGGAGTGTCCGGCAATCTGTGAAAATGCGCTTGAGTGTAGAAGGCGCGGTATTATGCCTGCTTTGTCCGGCGGCATGAAAAGCCGGTGGTCGAGCATCCTCGGTGATCGAGTAGAAATTCAGGACCGCGCCGCCTTCTTCGCGGGCTCGCCCGCTCCCACAGAATCACCGCGCCACTCAACGGCTGCGCTGTACCTGTGGGAGCGGGCGAGCCCGCGAAGGGGCGTGCAGCGGCCCCAAAAAAGACGGAACGAATGTATGGCACCCTGGCTGACAATAGTAGGTATCGGCGAAGACGGCTTCAGCGGCCTGGGCAAGCAGGCCCGGCGCGCGCTGCTGGGCGCTGCGCGGATCTTCGGCAGCCCGCGCCAGCTGGCTTTGCTGCCACGCTGCGTGGCTGGCGAACGGCTGGATTGGCCAAGCCCGTTCTCCCTGGCCCCGGTGCTGGCCCTGCGCGGCGAGCCGGTGTGCGTGCTGGCCAGCGGCGACCCGATGTTCTATGGCGTCGGTGCCAGTCTGGCGCGCCAGCTGCCCGCCGCTGAAATGCGCGTGTTGTCGATGCCCTCCTCCTGCGCCCTGGCCGCTGCCCGCCTGGGCTGGCCGCTGCAGGACCTGCAGGTGGTGTCTCTGGTCGCTCGCCCCCTGGCAGCGCTCAATGCCCACCTGTACAGCGGCATGCACCTGCTGGTGCTGAGCAACGATGGCGACAGTCCGGCGGCGATTGCCGCGCTGCTGCGCGAGCGTGGCTTCGGGCCAAGCCGCCTGCGGGTATTCGAGCACCTGGGTGGCGAACAGGAGCGCGAGTTGGCCGGCACCGCCCAGGATTGGCCACACCGAGAAGTCGCCGCCCTCAACCTGGTAGCCATCCAGTGCCAGGCCGCAGCGGACGCCCCGCGCCTGCACCGGCTGGCCGGGCTACCGGACAGCGCATTCCGGCATGACGGCCAGCTGACCAAACGCGATGTCCGCGCCATTACCCTGGCGCGCCTGGCACCACAGCCCGGCGAGCTGCTGTGGGACGTGGGCGCCGGCTGCGGCTCGATCGGCATCGAATGGATGCGTGCCCACCCGGCCTGCCGCGCCTTGGCCATCGAGGCCGACGAAGGCCGCCAGGGCTTCATCGAACACAACCGCGATGCGTTGGGTGTACCCGGCCTGCAACTGGTCCGCGGCAAGGCGCCTGCGGCACTGCAGGGCCTGGAGCAACCCGATGCGATCTTCATAGGTGGCGGTGTAACCCGCGAAGGTGTGCTCGATCTGTGCTGGGCAAGCCTGCGCCCCGGCGGCCGCCTGGTAGCCAACGCCGTTACCCTGCAAAGCGAACTGGCCCTGGCGCATTTCCGTGAACGCCACGGTGGCGAGCTGACCCGCATCCACATCGCCCATGCGCAGCCATTAGGGGCGTTCGACACTTGGCGCCAGGCGCTGCCGATCACCTTGCTGGATGTGGTGAAACCCGCCGATGCGTGAAGAAACCCGCGAACAACCCGCTCCCCTGCGCAGCGGCCTGACCACCGGCAGTTGCGCGACCGCCACCAGCCTGGCGGCAGCACGCCTGCTACTGGGCGGCGAGAGCAGCGACGCCGTCAGCATCACCTTGCCCAAGGGCAAGGTGGTGCAGATGCGCCTGGAGTTCTGCCGCCTCATCGACCAAGGCGCCGAAGCGGGCACGCTCAAGGACGCCGGCGACGACCCGGACGTGACCCACGGTGCCCTGCTCTACAGCCAGGTGCGCCTGTTGGCCGAACCGGGCATCCGTTTTGTCGCCGGCACTGGCGTCGGCACCGTGACCCGACCGGGGCTGGTGCTGGCGGTGGGTGAGCCGGCTATCAACCCGGTGCCAAGGCGCATGATCAGTGAACATCTGCAACGCCTGGCGGACGAAAACGGCTACTCAGGCGGTTTCGAGGTCACGGTCAATGTGCAGGGCGGCGAGCAGCTGGCCCTGAAGACCATGAACCCGCGCCTGGGCATCCTCGGCGGGCTGTCGATCCTCGGCACCAGCGGCATCGTCCGGCCGTTTTCCTGCGCGGCCTACATCGCCTCGATCCACCAGGGCATCGACGTCGCCCACACCAATGGCTACACGCACATCGCCGCGTGTACCGGCAACGCCAGCGAGGACACCATGCGCCGGGTCTACGGCCTGCCGGAAATCGCCCTGATCGAAATGGGCGATTTCGTCGGTGCGGTGCTCAAGCACCTGCGCAAGGTGCCGGTGCCACGCCTGACCCTGTGCGGCGGCTTTGGCAAGATCAGCAAGCTGGCCGCCGGGCACATGGACCTGCACAGCCGTCATTCCAGCATCGACCTGCCGCAACTGGCCGGCTGGGCAGCGGACATCGGCGCCGACGAGGCGCTGCAGGCATCGATCATTGCTGCCAACACCAGCCAGCAGGCCCTGGCACTGGCCCATGCAGCGCCGGCATCCCGTTGGGTGACGCGGTGTGCGCCCACGCCCTGGCCTTCGCCTGCAGTGTGGTGCCGGCGCAGGTGCAGGTTGAGGTGTTCGCCATCGACCGCCAGGGTGGCATCGTCGGCCGGGCGGGTGTGCAATGAACGGGCGTATCCTGCTGCTGGGCGGCGTCACTGAAGCCCTGGCCCTCGCTCGCCGTTTGGGCCCGCAGCACGTCTACAGCCTGGCGGGCGTCGGCCGAGTGCCGCAGGACCTGCAATGCCAGGTTCGGGTCGGCGGCTTTGGCGGCGCCGAGGGGTTGGCCAACTACCTTCACGAGGCAGGCATCACGTTGCTGATCGATGCCACCCATCCCTATGCCGCGCAAATCAGTAGCAATGCTGCCAACGCCGCACGCATTGCCGGTATCCCGTGCTGGGCCTTGCGCCGCCCGGCCTGGCAGGCCCAAGCCGGGGACGACTGGCGCGAGGTCAAGGACTGGGCCGGGTTGATCGAGGCACTCAAACCGTTCCGCAGGCCTTTGTTCACGCTGGGGCGTGAGCCGCTGCAACATCTGGACGAGATACCACCGGAGCAATTCTGGACCTTGCGCGCGCTGGAGGCATGCCCTGGCAATGATCGCTGCGAAGTGATTGGTGCGCGGGGGCCGTTCCAGATCGAGGATGAGCGGGCGTTGTTCCTGCGCCGCAAGATCGATGTGCTGATCAGCAAGAACAGCGGCAGCGTGGCGACCGAGCCAAAGCTGGAGGTGGCGCGGGAGCTGGGGATACCTGTGCTGGTTCTGAAGCGGCCGGCTTTGCCGGATGTGGACCGGGCATTCGACTCGCCAGCCGACCTGGCTGCGGCACTCGACCTGCAATAGCAATGTCGCAAGCACGCCGCCGCCCCCCCTGTGGGAGCGGGCACGCCCGCGAACACCGGCGAAGCCGGTGCCATGCACCGAGTCGTATTTTTCGCGGGCACGCCCGCTCCCACAGGGGTCGCCTACAGTGATTTCGGACTTTTCTTTCAAACCATGAAGTGGCCCTGTGCCGCCCTGCTACCTTAAACTCGGCACTCCCCCCCGGAAGGCGCTACCCATATGGAAATGCAATGGTGGATCTGGCTGGTGTTCGGCATCGCGCTGATGCTGCTCGAACTGGTCCTGCCGACGTTCTTCATCCTCTGGTTCGGCATCGGCGCCGTGCTGGTGTCACTCATTTCGCTGGCCGCCCCCAGCCTGCAACTGGATACGCAGGTACTGCTATGGGTGCTGATGTCGTCAGTCACCACTGCACTGTGGTTCAAGCTGTTCCGGCGCAAGCAGCCCGACGTGCGCTGGACCGCCGAAAGCGTGATCGGTGAAGTGGGGCTGCTGACCGCTGGCGTTTCGGAGTTCCAGAAAGGCCGCGTGCGCTTCCAGAAGCCGATCCTCGGCAACGAGGAATGGACCTGCATCGCCAACAGCGAGATCGCGGCCGGCGAGCGGGTACGCCTGACCGCCATCGAAGGGAACACCGCCCGGGTCATTCGGGCCTGAATCCGCACTAAAAGGAATTTCGCATCATGACCAGCCTCATCGTCGTCATCGCCATCGCCCTGTTCGTCCTGATCACCGTGTTCAAAGGGGTACGCATCGTGCCCCAGGGCGAGGAATGGGTCGTCGAGCGCCTGGGCCGCTACCAGAGCACCCTCAAGCCCGGCCTGAACATCGTCATCCCGTACATGGACGTGGTCGCCTACCGCCTGCCGACCAAGGACATCATCCTCGATGTCCAGCAGCAGGAAATCATCACCCGGGACAACGCGGTGATCGTTGCCAACGCCCTGTGCTTCGCCAAGGTGGTCGACCCGCAGAAGGCCTCCTATGGCGTGCAGGACTTCTCGTTCGCCGTCACCAGCCTGACCATGACCTCGCTGCGCGCCATCGTCGGTGCCATGGACCTGGACGAAGCGCTGTCCAGCCGCGAGCAGATCAAGGCGCGCCTGCGCGAGGCGATGTCCGAGCAGACCGAAGACTGGGGCGTGACCGTGCGCTCGGTGGAAATCCAGGACATCAAGCCTTCGGAGAACATGCAACTGGCCATGGAGCGCCAGGCGGCTGCCGAGCGCGAGCGCAAGGCCGACGTGACCCGTGCCGAAGGGGCCAAGCAGGCGGCGATCCTGGAAGCAGAAGCCCGCTTGCAGGCTGCCAGGCTGGATGCCGAAGCGCAGATCAGCCTGGCCGAAGCCTCGGCGCGGGCGATTTCGCTGGTCAAGGACGCGGTCGGCAACGAGACCGTGCCGGCAATGTACCTGCTGGGCGAGCGCTATGTAGGGGCGATGGAGAACCTGGCGGGCAGCAGCAACGCCAAGGTTGTGGTGTTGCCGGCAGACCTGCAGGAGACCGTGCGTGGGCTGATGGGGCGTGGCAAGGCTTGAGATTGGTTTGGCCTTCTTCGCGGGCTTGCCCGCTCCCACAGGTACACCACCGCTCTCAAGGCTGTAGGTAATCCTGTGGGAGCGGGCGAGCCCGCGAAGCAGGCGACACCGCTTCAACTGCCCACCTGCGTCACTTCACCGCACCCCGCCATTTTTACCTATACTCGGCCTTACAATACCCACCACGATTCCTGACCGGATCTCTCCATGCCCCCACGTCGGCACATCGCCTGGATAGCCTGCCTTGCAGTGCTGTTCAACCTGCTGGCCATGCCGCTGTCCTCTGCCACGCCCAAGGGCCCGGCCGAGCAGCTGCTGTGGGGGGCCTTCTGTTCCAGCATGGCCAACAAGGCCAAGGCTGACGTCCAGGCCCTGGCCAAGATCGACCTCGGCCCGCAAAGCGACGACAGCGCCAGCATGATGAATTGCTGGTGCTGTTCCGGTGCCGCGCCACTGCTGGCCTTGCCCGGCTACCCGCCGCAGCTGCACAACCCGCCAATACTGCTGGCCGGGCTGCTGCCGCCACCCGCCGACTACCACGCCACGCCGCGCCAACTCTGGCCGGCGCTCAACCCCCGTGCCTCTCCGCTGGCCTGAGTTCATCACGCTGTCTGCCTGAACCTGAACAGAAACGGAGATTCACCATGCTCAAGCACGCCCTCGTCATGGCCGCCCTGCTGCTGCCCGGCGCCTTTGCCAATGCCCACGAATACAGCGTGGGTGACCTGCACATCGCCCACCCCTGGTCACTGCAGCTGCCCCCCAACGCACCCAACGTCGCGGCGTATTTCGTGGTGCACAACAACGGCCAGGCCGACGACCGCCTGCTCAGCGTCGACAGCCCCATCAGCGATGACGCGCAACTGCACGAGCATGCCATGAGCGCCAGCGGTGCCATGAAGATGCAGCAGGTGCCCAGCGTGGTGGTACCGGCCGGCAAGGACCTGATCTTCGCCCCCAGCGCCTACCATGTGATGCTGATGCAGCCCAAGGACCGCAGCCTGCTCAGCGATGGCAAGCGCTTCCCGTTGACCCTGCACTTCGAAAAGGCCGGCAATATCACCGTCGAGGTGGCCGTGCAGAAGCAGGCACCGACGGACCAGGCGCAAGCCCACCAACACGCGCACTGATCCCCCGCTGAAAGGCACTCGTCATGAGCCTGCCGCGCAACAGCATCAGCCGTACCACCCGCCCTGACCGCAGGCGCGCCGGTGGCGGATGGCTGAGCCTGTTCGCCATGTGGATGATCTTCATCGGCCCGCTGATTTCCCAGTCGATGCCGATGGACCACCACGCCGGCATGAGCATGCCGATGGACATGCCGATGGCAACTGCCCATCAGCATGGCGGCGACACCCATCACGGCCAGGCTGGCGATGGTCAACTGCATGTGATGTGGGAAAAGTGCGGTTACTGCAGCCTGTTGTTCAACTGCCCGGCCCTGCCCCAGGCCCTCAGCCCACTCAGCGCCGGCAGCGTCGTCCCCACCACCCACCTGTTCGCCCCCACGCGCCAGGGCCATGCCCGGCAGGCTGTATTCCCCGGCGCGCGCAGCCGCGCCCCGCCTTCCTCGATCAACGTCTGAACCCACATTTTGCGCACGGAGCCAGGAGGCTTCGCGCTGACTCATGACTGATCGACTGGAATCATTATGTCCGGCTGCACCCCTGTTTTTGCCTTGTCCCTGCGTGGGACCATTGCCGCCGTGTGCGGCTCGCTGCTAGCGCCTGTGGCCCTGGCCGCCGACCCTGGCCATGAAGGCCATGCACACGACGCTCCCGAGCTGAGCCCGACGGTGATCACCGCCGTGGCCCCGAGCTCGCCGCTGACCGTGGTCACCAACCCGAAAGACCCACGCCAGCCGGTGCCGGCCAGCGACGGCGCCGACTACCTGAAGACCATCCCCGGCTTCTCGGCCATTCGCGCCGGCGGCACCAACGGCGACCCGGTACTGCGCGGCATGTTCGGCTCGCGCCTGAACATCCTCACCAATGGTGGCCTGATGCTGGGCGCCTGCCCTAACCGCATGGACGCCCCCACCTCGTACATTTCACCGGAAACCTACGACCGCCTGACCGTGATCAAAGGCCCGCAAAGCGTGATCTGGGGCCCGGGCGGCTCGGCAGGCACCATCCTCTTCGAGCGTGAACCGGAAAAGTTCGGCACCCTCGGCAGCCGCGTCAATGCCAGCCTGTTGGCCGGCTCCAACGGCCGCTTCGACAAGGTGCTGGACACCGCCGCCGGCAACGACAAGGCCTACGCCCGCTTCGTCGGCAACCAGTCGCGCTCGGATGACTACCACGACGGCGATGACAACACCGTGCCGTCACGCTGGGACAAATGGAACGGCGATGTCGCCCTCGGCTGGACGCCCGACCAGGACACCCTGCTGGAACTCACCGCCGGCAAGGGCGATGGCGAGGCCCGCTATGCCGGGCGCGGCATGGACGGCTCGCAGTTCAAGCGCGAAAGCCTGGGCCTGCGTTTCGAAAAGTCCAACCTCGGCGAGGTGCTCGACAAGGTCGAGGCGCAGGTCTACTACAACTACGCCGACCACGTGATGGACAACTACAGCCTGCGCACGCCTTCGGGCAGCGGCATGATGGGCATGCCGATGGTCAGCAACGTTGACCGCCGCACCATGGGGGCACGCATCAAGGCCACCTGGCGCTGGGCCGACGTGCAACTGATCGGCGGCATCGACGCGCAGACCAACGAACATCGCAAGCGCGGCGGCATGGGCGTGGACGCGCACAAGGGCCAGGCCTGGACCAAGGACGCCGACTTTCACAATTACGGTGCCTTCGGCGAGCTGACCTGGTACGTCAGCGGTGAGGACCGCATGATTACCGGTGCCCGCCTGGACCGCGCCTCGGCCCGCGACTTCCGTGCGACCAGCGCCACCAACGGCGATACCCGCGCCGACACCCTGCCCAGCGGTTTTGTCCGCTACGAGCACGACCTGGCAGCCATCCCGGCCACCACGTACATCGGCCTTGGTCATGCCCAGCGTTTCCCCGACTACTGGGAGCTGTTCTCGCCCAAGCTGGCACCACCCGGTGCGGCCAATGCTTTCGACGGTATCAAGCCAGAGAAGACCACCCAGCTCGACTTTGGTGTCCAGTACCGCGACGAGCGCATGGAAGCCTGGGCTTCCGGCTACGTGGGGCAGATCCGCGACTACATCCTGTTCGACTACCTGGGGATGAGCTCCCGGGCTCGCAACATCGACGCCCGCATCATGGGCGGCGAACTGGGCGCGGCCTACCAGCTGACGCAAAACTGGAAGGCCGACGCCACGCTGGCCTACGCCTGGGGCAAGAACAGCAGTGACGGCACAGCACTACCGCAAATGCCGCCCCTGGAAAGCCGCCTGGGGCTGACCTACAGCCGCGATGCATGGAGCGTCGGCGCACTGTGGCGGCTGGTGGCGGCGCAGAACCGCATAGCCGAGAACCAGGGCAATGTGGTCGGCAAGGACTACGACAACAGCGCCGGCTTCGGCGTGTTCTCGCTCAATGGCGCCTACAAGGTGAGCAACCACCTCAAGCTCAGCGCGGGGGTCGACAACCTGTTCGACAAGACCTACGCCGAGCACTTGAACCTGGCCGGGAACGCCGGGTTCGGCTACCCGGCCAACGATCCACAGCCGGTCAACGAGCCAGGCAGGACCTTCTGGACCAAGGTCGACTTCAGCTTCTGACAACAACAACGGGCGCGGCGCAGGTCGCGCCCATCTGCTGGTCAAACAGGAGGTTCCCATGAGAGGAACACGCATCAACTTCTACAACCTGGCCTGGCGTTGGCACTTCTATGCGGGGCTGTTCGTGGCCCCGTTCATGATCCTGCTGGCGATCACCGGGATCATCTACCTGTTCAAGCCGCAACTCGACCCGCTGCTGTACCGCGAGCTGATGGTGGTCGAAGCCGGCCACCACCGGCAGGGCGCAGACACGCTGCTGGCAGAGGTGCGCAAGGCGTACCCCAAGGGCCACGTTGGCCAGTACCTGCCGCCGCTGAACGCCGAACGCAGCGCGCAATTCGTGGTGCATGACGCAGGGCGCGAACTGAACGTGTTCGTCGATCCCTACAGCGGCAAGGTCCTTGGCGAACAGGACGGCAAGCAGAACCTGCAGGCCATCGCTCGCGCCCTGCATGGCGAACTGATGGTTGGCACGGTCGGCGACCGCCTGGTGGAGCTTGCCGCAGGCTGGGGCATCGTGCTGGTGGTGTCGGGCCTGTACTTGTGGTGGCCACGCGGGCGCAATGGCGCTGGCGTGCTGTGGCCACGGCTGTCGGCACGCGGCCGACTGTTCTGGCGCGACCTGCATGCGGTGACCGGTTTCTGGGGTTCGGCCTTGTTGCTGCTGATGCTGGTCAGCGGCATGACCTGGACCGGCCTGTGGGGCAAGCAGTACGCCGACTTGTGGAACCGCTTTCCGGCGGCCATGTGGAACGACGTGCCCAAGTCCGACCAGCAGGCGGGTGAACTGAACAGCGCGCACCGCCAGACCGTGCCCTGGGCGTTGGAGAACACGCCGATGCCGCAGTCCGGGGCACATGCCGAACATGCCGGGCATCATATGATGTCGAGCGCGCCGGCAGCGCCACAGATAAGCCTGCAGCAGGTCGAAGACATCGCTACCGCGCGCCAGGTGGAACCAGGCTACAGCATCACCTTGCCGACCACGGCCGATGGCGTGTTCACCATTGCCGTGTTCGCCGACGACCCACGCAACGATGCCACCCTGCATGTCGACCAGTACACCGGCAAGGTTCTCGCCGATGTGCGCTGGCAGGATTACAGCCCGGTCGCCCGCGCCACCGAGTTGGGCGTGATGCTGCATGAAGGCAAGATGTTCGGGGTGTTCAACCAGGTCATCATCCTGCTGGTGTGCCTGATGATCTTGCTGGGTTCGGTGAGCGGGCTGGTGATGTGGTGGAAGCGCAGGCCGGCCGGCGGGCTGGGTGTGCCGCCGCTGCGCCATGACCTGCCGCGCTGGAAGACGGCGGTGGGGGTGATGCTGGTGCTGGGGTTGATGTTCCCGCTGGTGGGGGTGTCGATGGTGGTGATGTGGCTGGTGGATAGCCTGGTGGTCAGGCGCGGCCGGGTGCTGGCCAGCGCTTGAGTTCTGGCCTGTAACGGCCTCTTCGCGGGCTTGCCCGCTCCCACAGGTACGCCACAGGCCTCGCAATCTGTGATGATCCTGTGGGAGCGGGCAAGCCCGCGAAGAGGCCGGCACAGGCAAACACTGCTACCCAAAAGTCGAGTCGATCTGTCGCGCCCCAACCTGGAACACGCGTGTTAGCCTACCCGGCTACCTCTGACAAGACGACCGACCTTCCAAGGGAATGCAGCCTATGACGCAAACCTCACCCACAGCCCCAGATGAACAGCATCTGCAACGCAACCTGACCAACCGCCACATCCAGCTGATCGCCATCGGCGGCGCAATCGGTACCGGCCTGTTCATGGGCTCGGGCAAGACCATCAGCCTGGCCGGGCCGTCGATCATCTTCGTCTACATGATCATCGGCTTCATGCTGTTCTTCGTCATGCGCGCCATGGGCGAACTGCTGCTGTCGAACCTCAACTACAAGTCGTTCATCGATTTTTCCGCCGACCTGCTCGGCCCCTGGGCGGGTTACTTCACCGGCTGGACCTACTGGTTCTGCTGGGTGGTCACCGGCATCGCCGACGTGGTCGCCATCGCGGCATACACGCAGTTCTGGTTCCCCGAACTGCCACAGTGGATACCGGCGCTGACCTGCGTAGGGTTGCTGCTGTCACTGAACCTGGTGACGGTGAAGATGTTCGGTGAAATGGAGTTCTGGTTCGCCCTGATCAAGATCGTCGCCATCCTGGGCCTGGTCGCGACCGGTCTGTACATGGTCATCAGCGGCTTCACCTCGCCCAGCGGGCGCACCGCGCAACTGGCCAACCTGTGGAATGACGGCGGCATGTTCCCCAACGGCCTGATGGGCTTCTTCGCCGGCTTCCAGATCGCCGTGTTCGCCTTCGTCGGCATCGAACTGGTGGGCACCACCGCCGCCGAAGCGAAGAACCCGGAACGCACCCTGCCACGGGCGATCAACTCGATCCCGGTGCGGATCATCGTGTTCTACGTACTGGCGCTGATCGCGATCATGGCCGTGACCCCATGGCGCGACGTGGTGCCGGGCAAGAGCCCGTTCGTGGAGCTGTTCGTGCTGGCCGGCCTGCCGGCGGCAGCGAGCATCATCAACTTCGTGGTGCTGACCTCGGCGGCCTCGTCGGCCAACAGCGGCGTGTTCTCCACCAGCCGCATGCTCTACGGCCTGAGCCAGGAGGGTGACGCACCCAAGGCGTTCGAGAAGCTGTCGAGCCGCTCGGTGCCGGCCAACGGCCTGTACTTCTCCTGCACCTGCCTGCTGCTGGGCGCAGTGCTGATCTACCTGGTGCCG
This sequence comes from Pseudomonas putida, assembly GCA_029953615.1. Lineage (NCBI taxonomy): Bacteria > Pseudomonadati > Pseudomonadota > Gammaproteobacteria > Pseudomonadales > Pseudomonadaceae > Pseudomonas > Pseudomonas putida. The sequence goes on from CP124529.1 coordinate 1,675,330, forward strand.
AACGTGGTCGAGGCATTCACCCTGGTCACCACCGTTTCGGCGGTGCTGTTCATGTTCGTCTGGACGCTGATACTGCTGTCGTACCTGAAGTACCGCAAACACCGCGCGGCGCTGCACCAGGCCTCGAAGTACAAGATGCCGGGCGGGCGCTTCATGTGCTACGTGTGCCTGGTGTTCTTTGCCTTCATCCTGGTGTTGCTGAGCCTGGAGGACGATACCCGCGCAGCGTTGCTGGTGACGCCGATCTGGTTTGTGCTGCTGGCGGTGACCTACCAGGGGGTGCGCAGCAAGCGTCATCCGCGCACGGCTGTGCGCAACGGCTGATGGCCTCGGGGGCTGCTTTGCAGCCCCAATCCTGTGCACACAAATCCATCAGGCACCAACCTGGATCCAGCCAACGCCCCAACACCTCGCACAACCCCTCTATTGCGCACCTTTCGCCGTTAGGCACACCCCTTGCAACACCCCTCCCCGCTTGCCCAACACATAAAAACTCAGCGGAGAGAGCACATGAAGCGTCGCAGTCTGATCAAGGCCCTTACCCTCAGCGCATCGATTGCCGCAATGGGCCTGAGCTGGAGCATCCAGGCCGCCGAGACCATCAAGGTCGGCATCCTGCATTCGCTGTCGGGGACCATGGCCATTTCCGAGACTTCGCTCAAGGACATGGCACTGATGACTATCGATGAGATCAACGCCAAGGGCGGTGTGAACGGCAAGCTGCTCGAACCGGTGGTGGTCGATCCGGCCTCCAACTGGCCGCTCTTCGCCGAAAAGAGCCGCCAGCTGCTGACCCAGGACAAGGTCGCGGTGGTATTCGGCTGCTGGACTTCGGTGTCGCGCAAGTCGGTGCTGCCGGTGTTCGAAGAGCTCAACGGCCTGCTGTTCTACCCGGTTCAGTACGAGGGTGAAGAGATGTCGCCGAACGTGTTCTACACCGGCGCCGCCCCCAACCAGCAGGCCATCCCGGCCGTGGAGTACCTGATGAGCGAGGACGGCGGCAGCGCCAAGCGCTTCTTCCTGCTGGGCACCGACTATGTCTACCCGCGCACCACCAACAAGATCCTGCGCGCCTTCCTGCACAGCAAGGGCGTGGCCGACAAGGACATCGAAGAGGTATACACACCGTTCGGCCACAGCGACTACCAGACCATCGTCGCCAACATCAAGAAGTTCTCTGCCGGTGGCAAGACCGCGGTCATCTCCACAGTCAATGGCGACTCCAACGTGCCGTTCTACAAGGAGCTGGCCAACCAGGGCCTGAAGGCCACCGATGTGCCGGTGGTGGCGTTCTCGGTGGGCGAAGAAGAGCTGCGCGGCATCGACACCAAGCCGCTGGTTGGACACCTGGCGGCGTGGAACTACTTCGAGTCGGTGGATAACCCGGTCAACCAGAAATTCGTCGCCGACTGGAAGGCGTACGCCAAGGCCAAGGGCCTGCCAGGCGCCGACAAGGCCGTAACCAACGACCCGATGGAGGCCACCTACGTGGGCATCCACATGTGGGCGCAGGCCGCCGAGAAGGCGAAGTCTACCGACGTCGACAAGGTCCGCGAGGCACTGGCCGGGCAGAGCTTCGAAGCGCCGTCGGGCTTTACCCTGACCATGGACAAGACCAACCACCACCTGCACAAGCCGGTAATGATCGGCGAGATCCAGGATGACGGGCAGTTCAGCGTGGTTTGGGAAACCGAGCAACCGCTGCGGGCACAGCCTTGGAGCCCGTTCATTCCGGGTAATGACAAACGCCCGGACTATGCAGTGAAAGGTAACTGAGTGCACTGGGGCTGCCTTGCAGCCCATTCGCGGGCACGCCCGCTCCCACGGGGTCCGCACCGTACCTGTGGGAGCGGGCATGCCCGCGAAGAATCCACCGCCGATTTCCAGGATTGCTCGCATGCTCAGACTGCTGCTGACCCTGCTCCTGCTCTTGCCCCTGGCAACCCAGGCCAGCGAGGGCGAATTTTTCCTCACCGCCAAGCCCGCCGAGCAGGCGCAACTGCTCGAAAGCTGGGCCGCGCAACCCGATGCGGCACGCCTGCCGCTGCTGGACAACCTGCGCCAAGGCCGCATCGCCGCCGATGACACGCGCAAGGTGCGCCTGAACAACCGCCTGCGCGGCCTGATCGACAACGCCCTGGCCAGCCACCAGTTGCTCAGCGACAACAGCGCCACCCGCCTGGCCGCCGCGCAACAATTGCAAAAGAGCGCGCAACCGGCACAGATGGCCTTCCTCGACCGACGCTTTGCCCTCGAAGTGGCCCCTGACGTACACGCAGCCCTCGGCCTGGCCCTGGCCAACCTGCAACTGGGCGCCAGCGAACCGGCAGTACGCCTGGCCGCCGTGCGCCTGCTCGGCGAAACCGGTGACCCGCTGGCCCGCACCCGCCTCGAAGCCTTGCTGCAACCCAATGCGGAAACCGACCCGGGCGTGCGCACCGCCGCCGAAACCAGCCTGGCCCAGGTGCAGCGCAAACTGCTGGTCGGCGAACTGCTCGGCCAGGCCTTCAGCGGCTTGTCGCTGGGGTCGATCCTGCTGCTGGCGGCCCTTGGCCTGGCCATCACCTTCGGCCTGCTCGGGGTGATCAACATGGCCCACGGTGAAATGCTGATGCTCGGCGCCTACAGCACCTACATGGTCCAGGTACTGCTGCAGCGTTACGCCCCCGGCGCCATAGAGTTCTACCCGTTGATCGCCCTGCCCGTGGCCTTCACCGTCAGTGCCGGGGTCGGCATGGCACTGGAGCGCACGGTGATCCGCCACCTGTACGGCCGTCCGCTGGAAACCTTGCTGGCGACCTGGGGCATCAGCCTGATCCTGATCCAGGCCATCCGCTTGCTGTTCGGCGCGCAGAACGTCGAAGTCAGCAACCCCGCCTGGCTGTCGGGGGGCATCCAGCTGCTGCCCAACATGGTGCTGCCTTACAACCGCCTGGTGATCATCGGCTTCGCCCTGGCCGTGGTACTGCTCACCTGGCTGCTGCTCAACCGCACACGGCTGGGCCTGAACGTGCGCGCGGTCACCCAGAACCGCAACATGGCCGCCTGCTGCGGCGTGTCCACCGGGCGCGTCGACATGCTCGCCTTCGGCCTCGGCTCGGGCATCGCCGGGCTCGGCGGCGTGGCCCTGAGCCAGGTCGGCAACGTCGGCCCGGACCTCGGCCAGAGCTACATCATCGACTCGTTCCTGGTGGTGGTGCTCGGCGGCGTCGGCCAGCTGGCCGGCAGCCTGTGGGCCGCGTTCGGCCTTGGCATCGCCAACAAGCTGCTGGAGCCGCAGATCGGCGCCGTGCTCGGCAAGATCCTCATCCTTGCGTTGATCATTCTGTTCATCCAGAAACGCCCGCAAGGCCTGTTTGCCCTCAAGGGACGGGTAATCGACTGATGAACCAGCCACTGCTTGTCACCGCTACGCAAAAGGCCGGGCCACACCTGACCCTGGCTATCGGCGCCATCGCCGTCCTGCTGCTGGTGGCCCTGCCGCTGCTGTCGCTGCTGCCGGCGGACCACGCCCTGCAGGTATCGGCCTACACCCTGACCCTGGTCGGCAAGATTCTCTGCTACGCCATCGTCGCCCTGGCCCTGGACCTGGTCTGGGGATACGCCGGGCTGCTGTCGCTGGGCCACGGGCTGTTCTTCGCCCTAGGTGGCTACGCCATGGGCATGTACTTGATGCGCCAGGCTGCCGGTGACGGCCTGCCGGGGTTCATGACCTTCCTGTCGTGGAGCGAACTGCCCTGGTACTGGGCCGGCACCCAGCATTTCGCCTGGGCCCTGTGCCTGGTGGTGCTGGCGCCCGGGCTGCTGGCGCTGGTGTTCGGCTGGTTCGCCTTCCGCTCGCGGATCAAGGGCGTGTACTTCTCGATCATGACCCAGGCGCTGACCTTCGCTGGCATGCTGCTGTTCTTCCGCAACGAAACCGGTTTTGGCGGCAACAACGGCTTCACCAGCTTCCGCACCATCCTTGGCTTCGACATTGCCGCCCAAGGCACCCGCGCGGTGCTGTTCCTGCTCACCGTCGGCCTGCTGCTGGCCAGCCTGTACCTGTGCAGATGCCTTACCCGCAGCAAGTTCGGCCGTTTGCTCACCGCCGTGCGCGACGCCGAGAACCGCCTGATGTTCTGTGGTTACGACCCGCGCGGCTTCAAGTTGCTGGTATGGGTGCTCAGCGCTGTACTGTGCGGCCTGGCAGGTGCGCTGTACGTGCCGCAGGTGGGCATCATCAACCCCGGCGAGATGTCGCCGACCAACTCCATCGAAGCCGCCGTGTGGGTGGCCCTGGGCGGGCGCGGCACGCTGATCGGCCCGCTGCTCGGCGCCGGCCTGGTCAATGGCATGAAAAGCTGGTTCACCGTGGCCTTCCCGGAGTTCTGGCTGTTCTTCCTAGGCGCGCTGTTCATTCTCGTCACCCTGTACCTGCCCAAGGGCGTGGTCGGCCTGTTGAAGAAAAGGAGCCAACCATGAGAGGCGTGCCCCCGGTACACCCGGAATTCATGCTCGAACCGGTGTTCGACAACCTCGGCGCCGGCCGCGACGCCATCGGCCTGGGCCAAAGCCGCAAGGCCGGCCTCGATACCCGCCACGGCACGGTACTGAGCCTGGAAGACATCAGTGTCAGCTTCGATGGCTTCAAGGCGCTGAACGCGCTGAACCTTTACATCGGCGTGGGCGAGTTGCGTTGCATCATCGGTCCCAACGGTGCCGGCAAGACCACGATGATGGATGTGATCACCGGCAAGACCCGGCCCGACAGCGGTACGGCCTGGTTCGGTGACACTCTCGACCTGACCCGCATGAACGAATACCAGATCGCCCAGGCCGGCATAGGCCGCAAGTTCCAGAAGCCCACGGTGTTCGAGGCGCTGACGGTGTTCGAAAACCTTGAGCTGGCGCTGAAGACCGACAAGTCGGTGTGGGCCAGCCTGGCAGCGCGCCTTGGCGGTGAGCAGCGCCAGCGTATCGAGGAAGTGCTGGGCACCTTGCGCCTGTTGCCGCTGGCCCAACGCCAGGCGGGTTTGCTGTCGCATGGGCAGAAGCAGTTTCTGGAGATCGGCATGCTGCTGGTGCAGGAGCCGCAATTGCTGTTGCTGGACGAGCCGGTGGCGGGCATGACCGATGCCGAGACCGAGTTCACCGCCGAGCTGTTCAAGGGGCTGGCTGGCAAGCATTCACTGATGGTGGTGGAGCATGACATGGGTTTTGTCGGCAGCATTGCCGACCATGTGACCGTGCTTCACCAGGGCAGCGTGCTGGCGGAAGGCTCGCTGGAGCAGGTGCAGGCGGATGAGCGGGTGGTCGAGGTCTATCTGGGCCGGTGACCGACATTTGAATGTTTGAAGCCTGTACCGGCCTCTTCGCGGGCTTGCCCGCTCCCACAGGAAACCCACGGTTGTCGAGCCTTGTGTAGTACCTGTGGGAGCGGGCGAGCCCGCGAAAGGGCCGGCACAGGCACAGCAACAATTTCAGGAACACACACATGCTCAAGATCGACACCCTGCACCAGTACTACGGCGGCAGCCACATCCTCCGGGGCCTGTCCTTCGAAGCCAAAGTCGGCGAAGTCACCTGCCTGCTGGGCCGCAACGGCGTGGGCAAGACCACCCTGCTGCGCTGCCTGATGGGTCTGGTCCCGGCGCGCGACGGCAACATCGAATGGGAAGGCAAGCCGATCACAAGCCTCAAGCCCCAGCAACGGGTCCACGCCGGCATCGCCTACGTACCCCAGGGTCGCGAGATTTTCCCGCGCCTCACTGTCGAGGAAAACCTGCTGATGGGGCTTTCACGCTTCCCCGCCCGTGAAGCTCGGGAGGTGCCGGCCTCCATCTACGAACTGTTCCCCGTGCTGGAACAGATGAAACAACGCCGTGGCGGTGACTTGTCCGGCGGCCAGCAGCAACAGCTGGCCATCGGCCGCGCACTGGCCAGCCGCCCGCGCCTGCTGATCCTCGACGAGCCCACCGAGGGTATCCAGCCTTCGGTGATCAAGGAGATCGGCGCAGTCATCCGTCGCCTGGCCGAGCGCGGCGACATGGCAATCCTGCTGGTGGAACAGTTCTACGACTTCGCCGAGGAGCTGGCCGACCAGTACCTGGTGATGGCCCGTGGCGAGATCATCCAGCGGGGCCGTGGCGAAAACATGCAAGCCGAGGGTGTGCGCGGGCTGGTAACCATTTAATCTGCGTGCAACGACCCTGCGAGACGCTGTCATGAGCCATGAAATCCGCGACGCCCTGCCTGACGATGTGCCGGGCATTCTCGACATCTACAACGACGCGGTGCGCAACACCACGGCGATCTGGAACGAAACCCCGGTGGACCTGGCTAACCGCCTGGCCTGGTTCGATGCAAGGGCACAGCAGGGCTACCCGATCCTGGTGGCGGTGGATGGGAGCGGTGTGCTGGGCTATGCATCGTTTGGCGACTGGCGGCCGTTCGAGGGCTTTCGCAACACCGTGGAACATTCGGTGTATATCCGTGGCGATCAGCGCGGCAGGGGGTTGGGCCCGGTGCTGATGGCGGCACTGGTCGAGCGGGCGCGCGCGTGTGGCAAGCATGTGATGGTGGCGGCCATCGAGAGCGGCAATGCAGCGTCGGTGCGCCTGCATGAGCGGCTGGGCTTCGTGGTGACCGGGCAGATGCCGCAGGTGGGGGTGAAGTTTGGCCGGTGGCTGGATCTGACCTTCATGCAGCTGGTGTTGGATCCGAGAGCGGAGCCAAGCTAGGTTTTGTGTGAAATTCTTCGCGGGCTTGCCCGCTCCCACAGGGATCGCACATTTCCCCAGACCTGTGCAGTACCTGTGGGAGCGGGCAAGCCCGCGAATAGGCCGGGCCTGCAAACCTCACATCTGGATAAACCTGCCCAACCGCTGTCTCAGCATGCTGTTCTCACTGCGCAACTGCTGCACTTCCTGCAACAGCTCCAGCGCCAGCGCCACCCCTTCCCACTCCAGTTCCAGCTCCTGATGCAGCTTCGCCGCGCGTTTGGCCAGCAACGGCGCCTGATCGTCGAACAACCAGTCCTCCGGCGTTCGCCCGGAAGGTTCGACAATGCCGTGCTCGACGATTTCGATCACGCAGTCAGCCGTGATATCGGCCTCCTGACACAGGGTACGCATGTCCAGTTGAACGATCAGGGTGCTGCTCATGATCACTTACTCCATTGTGTCCTCGGGTTGAACGCAGCCTTCTCGGAAAGCTGGGTCCACAGTTCGCGGGCAGACTCGTCGGATGCGGGTGGCATGACCACTTTCAGTTGCGCGTAAAGGTTGCCGCGCTCGCCACGCTTGTTGGCCAGGCCCTTGCCCGGTACGCGCAGGCGCTGGCCACTCTGGCTGTCGGGACGGATGGTGAGGTTGATCTTGCCGTCCAGGGTCGGCACGGCCACCTTGGCGCCCAGTGCGGCCTCCCACGGTGCCAGCGGCACGGTGATGATCAGGTCATGACCTTCGACATCGAACAGCGGGTGCGGTGCCATGCGAATGGTCAGGAACAGGTCGCCATTGGCCCCGCCACCACTGCCCGGCGCGCCCTGGCCCTTGAGGCGGATGCGCTCGCCGTCGGTCACCCCGGCCGGGATCTTCACGTTCAAGGTCTTTGTAGTGAAGCCGGTGCGCTGGCCCATGGCATTGGTCTGTGGCACCTGGAAACTGATCTGCTTGGACTCCTTGCTCAGGGTCTCTTCAAGGAAGACCGCCAGTTCTAGCTCCACGTCCTGCCCCCGCCTGCCGGCACTGCGTTGCTGCTGCCGGGCACCACCGAACGGGTTGCCACCGCGGCTACCAAAGATCGAGCTGAAGAAGTCGGAAAAATCACCGCCTTCGAAGCCACCGCCACCGCCGCGGCTTTCCCAACCCGGAGGTGCCTGGAACGGCCGGCCATGTTGGCCGCCGTACTTGCGGATTTCGTCGAACTCGGCACGTTTCTGCGCGTCACCCAGCACTTCGTAGGCCTCGTTGGCCTCCTTGAATTTTTCCTCGGCGTCGCGCTCCTTGCTGACGTCGGGGTGATACTTGCGCGCCAGCTTGCGGTACGCGGCCTTGATTGCCTTGTCGTCCGCCGTGGGCTCTACGCCGAGTATCTTGTAATAGTCTTTGAAGTCCATCTATGGATCACCAATGTGAATGTGCGTGTTGCAATAGAAGATAGGGTTCAAGCATAGCCTTTCAAGACCGCCTTGGGTTTGCGCCATGGCAGACGACCGGTCTTGATTCTGTAGCCAACTGGCATACACTGCGCGGCCGTTTTGCCTCCGGAAGCTCATTTCCCATGTCTGACGTATCCCCGGCCCGCGCCCTGGGCATCGACTTTGGCACCTCAAACTCCACGGTCGGCTGGCACCGCCCCGGCGTGGAGTCGCTGATTGCCCTGGAAGACGGCAAGATCACCTTGCCCTCGGTGGTGTTCTTCAACATCGAGGAGCGTCGCCCGGTATATGGCCGCCTGGCGCTGCACGAGTACCTGGAAGGCTACGAAGGCCGCCTGATGCGCTCGCTGAAAAGTCTGCTGGGTTCAAAGCTGATCAAGCACGACACCAGCGTGCTGGGCAGCGCCCTGCCGTTCAAGGACCTGTTGGGCATGTTCATCGGCGAGCTGAAAAAGCGTGCCGAAGCAGCTGCCGGACGTGAGTTCGAGCAAGTGGTGCTGGGCCGCCCGGTGTTCTTCGTCGACGAAGACCCGGCCGCCGACCAGGAGGCCGAGGACACTCTGGCCGAAGTGGCGCGCAAGATCGGCTTCAAGGATGTGTCGTTCCAGTACGAGCCGATTGCCGCAGCCTTCGACTACGAGTCGAGCATCAGCGGCGAAGAACTGGTGCTGATCGTCGACATCGGCGGTGGTACCTCGGACTTCACCCTGATCCGTCTGTCGCCCGAGCGCCATCTGGTCGCCGAGCGCCAGAGCGACATCCTCGCCACCGGCGGCGTGCACATTGGCGGTACCGACTTCGACAAGCAACTGAGCCTGCAGGGCGTGATGCCACTGTTCGGCTACGGCAGCCGCATGAAGAGCGGCGCGCTGATGCCGACCAGCTATCACCTGAACCTCGCCACCTGGCACACCATCAACGCCCTGTACTCGCAGAAGTCGCAGCTGGCGCTGGGCAGCATGCGCTATGACATCGAGGACACGCTGGGCATCGACCGCCTGTTCAAGCTGATCGAAGAGCGTGCCGGGCACTGGCTGGCGATGGAAGTGGAGGCCAGCAAGATCGAGCTGACCGAGCAGCAGAGCCGCCATGTGGACCTCAGCCGCATCGAGCCTGAGTTGACTGCAGAACTGACCCGCGTACTGTTCGAAGAGGCGATCGAAGGCCTGCTGGAGCGCGTGCGCGGTAGCGTGAGCGAACTGCTGGCCAAGGCTGGCGTCAGCGAAACGCAAGTCGACACGGTGTTCTTCACCGGCGGCTCCAGCGGTATTCCGGCACTGCGCAACAGCGTGGCGGCGATGCTGCCGAATGCGCGGCATGTGGAAGGCAACATCTTTGGCAGCATTGGCAGCGGGCTGGCCATCGAGGCGCGCAAGCGCTATGGCGTAGCCTGAGCCAGGCTCTTCAGCCTGTGCCGGCCCCTTCGCGGGCTTGCCCGCTCCCACAGGGACCGCACCGTACCTGTGGGAGCGGGCAAGCCCGCGAAGGGGCCGGCACAGGCTATTGAAGAATCAGACCAGTTCGGCCCGCTTCAGCTCACTCTTCAGGTAGGCATAGTAGATCGGCCCCGCCACCACCCCAGGCAGCCCGAACGCCGCCTCGAACACCAGCATTGCCAGCAGCAGTTCCCACGACTTGGCACTGATCTGCCCACCCACGATCCGCGCGTTGAGGAAATACTCGACCTTGTGGATGACGATCAGGTAACCCAGCGCCGCCGCCGCCACCCAGATCGACAGCGACAGGCCGACGATGGTGATCAGGGTATTCGACATCAGGTTGCCGATCACCGGCAGCAGGCCCAAAAGGAAGGTCAGCACGATCAGCGTCTTGGTCAGCGGCAGGTGCACGTCGAACATCGGCAGCACCACGGCCAGGAAGATGCCGGTGAACGTAGTGTTGAGCAGCGAGATCTTGATCTGCGCGAAGACGATGTTGCGAAACGCCTGCACCAACAGGCTCAGGCGCTCGAACAGCGCCGCCGCCAGTGGCTTGCGCCGGGAGATGTCGGGGATGCGCTGCAAGGCGACGATGGCGCCGAGGATCATGCCGATCAGCAGGGTGACGAACATGTGTGCCATGCCCTTGCCCACCAGCTGCAGGTCGCTCAGGTGGCTCTTGATCCAGTCACCAATGGCCACCTTGAACTCCGCCGCACTGGCCGGCAGGTAGCCTTCGATGAACGGCGGCAGCTGGCCACGGGCACGCTCCACCAGGGCCATGAACTTGTCCAGCGAGGCCCCGGGGTTTTCCGCCTCGTGCAGCAGGAAGCTGAAGGCACCGGCAAACAGCAGGGTCAGGGTGCTGACCACCAGCGTGCCAAGCAGCGCCACCGCCAGCCAGCGGGCGCGCTGCCCGGCGAGCAGCGGCTGCAGCCGCGGCGTGAGCATGTTGACCAGCTCGAACACCAGCAAGCCGGCCAGCAGGCTCGGCAGCAATTTCAGGGGCAGCGCCAGCAACAGGCCGGCAAACACGATGATCCAGCTGGCCAGGGTGACCTGGCGGGGGGTGAAGGTCATACAGCCTCAACGGCAGACAACGGGAAAGACCCGCAGTCTGCCAGCCTTACGTCTGCAGGCATAGGCGCAGGTCATTTCTTCTTCAGGCAGTCGCTCATGAACGCTTTGCGCTCGTCCCCCTTCAGGGCCTTGGTGGTGGCGTCGGCGTTGCAGGTTTTCATCTTTTCTTGCTGGGTTTGCGGCACGTCCTTCTTCAGGCAGGTGCTCATGAAGGCTTTGCGCTCATCGCCCTTGAGGGCCTTGGCGGTGGCGTCGGCGTTGCAGGTTTTCATCTTTTCCTGCTGCGCGGTATTGGCGGCGAAGCCTTGGGCGCTGAACAACACCGCCAGTACCAGGAAGGGGATTTGCAGCACTTTCATGGAGTAGTCTCCTTGGCTCCGCGCCCGATGCACGGGGGTCGAGCTGAGTGTAGCCAAGAATTCTCAACGCCCTGCCCGTGCCTGGCGACGGTATTGCTCGGGCGTGCATCGGGCCTGGCGCTGGAACATGGCGATGAACGCCGAGGCGCTGCTGTAGCCCAGGTCGAAGGCGATGGCCTGGATCGGCTGGCCGGCTTCCAGTGCTTCGATGGCGCGCAGAAAACGCAGGCGCAGGCGCCATTCGCCAAAACTGATGCCCAGTTCGCGCAGGAACTGGCGGGCCAGGGTGCGCTCGCTGACGTGCACGCGGGCGGCCCAGTCGGCTAGCGGGCGGTTGTCGCCCGGCTCGGCACCGAGGGCATCGAGCACCTGGCGCAAGCCTTCGCTGTGGGCAAACGGCAGGTAACAGGCCTGGCTGGGCGCCAGTAGCAGTTGGTCAAGCAGTACCTGCACCAGGCGCTGGTCGCGCTCGCCCTCGGCCACCCGCAGGTCGCGCCGGGCGAAGTCGGCGAGGATGGCCTTGAGGATGTCGCTGATCATCAGGCTGCATGGTTGCTGAGGCAGTGCGGCACACAGGCTGCGGTCCAGGTAGACCGAACGGTAGACGATGGCCTGTGGGTTGTAGCAGCCATGCTCGGTGTCGGGCGGCACCCACACGGCGTATTGCGGTGGTGACAGGAAGTGCTGGCCGGCGACCTCCAGGTGCATCACGCCGTGGGCGGTGTAGTTGAGCTGGCCCCAGGTGTGGCGATGCAGGGCGCTGCGTGTATCGGCACCGAACTCGTCGTGGCGGAAGTACACCGGAGCCGGGAGTTGGGTGAACCGGGGAATGTCGAGGTAATTGCGCGGCATGCTGTCTGCTTTGCGGGGCGGGTTGTCTGGATAGAAGTATAGGCTTGTGAACAGACAATCGATAATACAGGCCTATCGAGGGCCTGCTCCGCAGGCCTTCGCGGGCTTGCCCGCTCCCACAGGATCCACGCCAGCTTTCAGGCCTGTGATATCCCTGTGGGAGCGGGCAAGCCCGCGAAGGGCTGCAAAGCAGCCCCAATCCAAGCCCCAACGAGTAACCTGCTTCATGAACTACCTGTTCCCCCTGACCGCCATCCTGATATGGGCCGGCAACACCGTGGTCACCAAGATGTCCGCCGGTGCCATCCACCCTGCCGAGATCGGCTTCTACCGCTGGCTGCTGGCCGCGCTGCTGTTCACCCCGTTCCTGCTGCCCGCCGTGTGGCGCAATCGGGCGGCCATTCGCCCGCACCTGGGCAAGGTTTGCGTGCTGGGCGTGCTGGGCATGGCGCTGTACCAGAGCCTGGCCTACTTCGCCGCCGGCATCACCAGCGCCACCAACATGGGCATCATCCTCTCGCTGATGCCACTGATGTCCCTGGCGCTGTCCATCGCCTGGCTGGGTCAGCGCCTGAGCTACGGCGCTCTGCTGGGCGCACTGGTGTCATTTCTCGGCGTGCTTGAAGTGGTCAGTGCCGGCCACCCCGCCAGCCTGCTGCAACAAGGCCTGAACAGCGGGGACCTGCTGATGCTCGTGGCCACACTGGCCTACGCGCTGTACAGCTTCCTGCTGAAGAAATGGCAGCTGCGCCTGCCGCCGATGCAGCTGCTGTACCTGCAGGTGCTGGTAGCCATCGTCGTGCTGTTGCCGCTGTTCCTGCTGTCGGACAAGACCGGGCTGAACAGCCGCAACATCGGCCTGGTGCTGTACGCCTGCGTGCTGGCCTCGATGATCGCGCCCCTGGTGTGGATGCAGGCTGTGCAACGCCTGGGGCCCAGCCGCACCACGCTGTTTTTCAACCTGCTGCCGCTGGTCACGGCGCTGATCGCCGCCGTGGTGCTCGACGAGCAGCTTGCCCGCTATCACCTGGTCGGTGGCCTGCTGACCCTGGCGGGCGTGGTGCTGGCCGAGCGCTGGACCACACCGATCCGTCGCTAGAGCCCTGCCGCCTTCAGCCGCGCGGCATGTTCGGTGAACAGCCGCACCGGTTCGGCCCCCTTGCCCAGCGCACCAAGCGACTGGTTGACGATATCCAGGTGGTCGAGCGGGTAATCGTCGCCGATCACCTGCCCCAGGTGCGAACTGAAGCGCCCGACCATACCGTCGCAATGGCCCTTTTCCTTGACGAAACTGCGCGCGAACAGGCGGCAGAAATAGCTGCTGCCGTCGAACCGGTTGCGCCCCTGGTCGGTCAGACCGGGCTGCAAGATGCCGGACCAGGAGTAATAGCGCACGCCATCGACCTCATAGGCCCCTTCCCCGCCCCAAGTGCCCGGCAGCCCCTGTGGATAAGCCTGGTTGAACAGCGCCACCCCGGCGCTGGTCAACGACTGGTGCGAGGCGTGTACATCCACTGGCAGCGGGTCGCGGCGCCAGCCGGTTTCCAGCCACACCAGCAGCACGGCCAAGCCATGCAGCACAGCCTTCAGGATGCGCCCCTGCGGGGAATCGCCCGGTGCCGTGCGCGCCAGGTAGTCGGCCAGTTCCGAACCCTGGTTGGGCCCCGCCACCGACGTGACCGAGGCCACCCGCCCGGGCCGCCTGGCGGCTGCGTAGCGCGCGCTCAGGGCGCCCTGGCTGTGGCCGATGAGGTTGACCTTTTCCGCACCGGTGCGCTGGCAGATGTCTTCGATAATCGCCAGCAACTGCTCGCCGCGCACCTCGCTGGAATGCAGTGGCGAAACCTGCACCGGGAACACCTGCGCCCCGCCCTTGCGCAGGGCCGGCACGATGCCGAACCAATAGGGGTAGAGCACCAGGCGGACAAAACCGAGCATGCCCGGTACCAGCACCAACGGGTATCGCGTGGCCAAATCCTGCTGCATTGCCCCAGCCCCTTTCCGTGGACGACCGGCCAACACTACAGCGGCCTTGATGACCATCGCAATCGAACTCCCGGCACGCGCTGCGGTTCCAAACCACACAGACCCTTTGCAAGGAGCGGGACCATGTACAAGCAGACCCTGGCAATCCTTCTGGCAAGCGCTACCCTCGCCGCCTGCGGCAGCCGCCCGGAAAACCCGGTGGACTACGTCACCTACCGCGACGAGCCGCTGGTCAAGCAGGTGGAAAAAGGCATGACCATGCAGAAGGTCATCGCCATTGGTGGCAGCCCGTCCAACGTCATCGATCTCCCTCATGGCGGCACCTGCAACGACTACATCCTCAACCACGACGGCCACCAGCAGCCTTACTACGTGCGCTTCGACGCCACCGGCCATGTGGACGCGAAGGGCTTCAAGACGTGCAAACAACGCGAAGAAGACAGCGACGCCGTCAACGGCGCCTAAGCCTTCCAGGCCATATCCATGACCACCCTGATGTTCCAGGAGATGAACATGAATGCGACTGAACTGACCGATGTGCAAACCCTGCGCGAACGTGCCCGCCAGCATGTCGAGAACGGGGCCGTGACCGAGGGTTACCAGGCTGATCGCGAGCAAATCATCAGCTTGCTCAACGAAGCCCTGGCCACTGAACTGGTTTGCACATTGCGCTACAAACGCCACTACTTCATGGCCAGTGGCATCAAGGCCAGCGTGGCTGCCGATGAGTTCCTCGAGCATGCCAACCAGGAAGCCGAACACGCCGACAAGCTTGCCGAACGGATCGTGCAGTTAGGTGGCGAACCGGATTTCAACCCGGATAACCTGAGCCAGAGGTCTCATGCCCAATATGTGGCCGGCACTTCATTGAAGGAAATGGTGCTGGAGGACCTGGTGGCGGAGCGGATCGCTATCGATAGCTATCGCGAGATCATTCGGTACATTGGGGATAAAGATCCGACTACGCGGCGGATTTTTGAAGACATCCTCGCGCAGGAAGAAGAGCACGCGGACGATATGTCCGACCTGTTGCAAGGCTTGTAATTGCTGGGGGCGCTTCGCGACACAAGGCCGCTCCTACAGAGGCATCGCGTCTCGGCAGATTTGCGCGATTCCCTGTAGGAGCGGCCTTGTGTCGCGATGGGCTGCAAAGCAGCCCCCTGCTATTTCCGCCCTTTCACCGCAGCCGGCGCCTTGCCCGCCTTCATCTGCTGCAGCAGCGGCGTGCACTGGTTCGGATCATCTCCGCTGCTAGGCGCAATCAGCGCCAGCAACCCCGCCGCCGGCCCGGCCACCACGCCCAACGCCACCATCCCGGCTCCGCGCAACGCCAGCGGCACCGCCTGCACCCCGGCGCTAGGCTTGGCGAACGGCCCGCGCACATACAACGGCGAGCGCAGCGAGAACAGCCGCAAGCCTTTCGATTCCGGGGTAATTTTCAGGTCCAGCTGCTCAGTGGCGAAATTGGCCGTGCCGTTGATGTAGATGATCGCGTTCTCGGTATCGAAGATGAACAGCCGCGTGGTCGCCAGACCATCCTTGATGCCCACGTCAGCCGCCGCGCAATTGATCTTCACATCCTCATCGCCAAACAGCTTGCCGACCACATAGTTGCCCACGTTCAGCCCGGCAATCTCCATCAGGCTACGGCTGATGGCGCCATCGTTGATCAGCATGCGCAGGTCGCCATTGGCCGTGCCCAGCAAGGCGGCCACCGAGTTGCCCCGGCCGGTGATATCGGCATCGCCGTTCAACTCACCGAAGCTGGTCTGCATCGGCGCGAAGGAGGGGAACAACTGCTTGAGCTTGAAGCCCCTCGCCGTCAGCCGGGCACGCCCCTGCAACGGTACGTTGCGGCCGTCCAGGCGGATCCTGGACGCCAGGTTGCCGCCAGCCACGCCAAAACGCAGGGGCTCCAGGCGCAACAGGCCGTCTTCCAGAATCACGTGGGCCGAAAGGTCGTTGAACGGCAGTTGCGCGCTATGCACGATGCGCTTGCCGGCGAAAGTGACGTCGGCGTCCATCGCGCGCCAGCGCTCGGTGCGGAACTCTTCCACCGGCAACACCTTGCCCGCCGGCTGTTTGCTGGCACCACCGCGGGCCTTCTGCTCGGCGTTCGAGTCGGCGCCGATCAGCGGCGCGAGGTCCTTGAACAGCAACTGGTTGGACACCAGGTTGCCGGACAGCCTGGGCCGTGGCTGGCTAGCCACGAAGGCCAGGTCGCCGTGGATATCGCTGTCACCGATCTTGCCGTTGAAACCCTGGTAGTTGAAGGTCGCCCCTTGCGCCGCGTGCAGGGTTGGCGCTGAGGTGACCGTCGGTGGAATAGGCCGGGGTGTCGGGCAAGGTTACGCCGGTCAACGGGTAGAGGTTGCCCAGGCTGGCGCCGGACAGGCGCAGGCGCAGGTCGAGGGCGCCGAGGTTGCGAGGGTCGGTCAGGGTGCCGGCGAGCACCACATGGGTGTCGCCGATGCGCACGTCAGCCTGCAGCGGGAATGGCTGGCTGGCGTCCTGCAGGGCCAGCAGGCCGCCGATCTTGCCGGTGCCGGACACCGGCTGGCCTTTGTAGCGGCCCTGGGCCTTGAGCCCGAAGGCATAATCCTGCGCGGCACCAGCCTTCTCGGCGCTGGCCTTGCCGACTATGTCACTGAAGGGTATCGGCTTGCCCAGCGGGTCGATCTGCACCTTCATGCTGGTTTTCAGGGTCTGGTCATCGAAGCTGACATTGCCCTGGTCGAAGCCGATGGCGCCAATATCCAGCTGCCATCTGGAAGGCTCTGCATTTTCGTCCTTGGGGCCGAAGTCGAAGGCCCAGTTGGCGCGGCCATCGGCCAGGCGAGTGAGGCTGGCCGTGGGCTTGGTCAGGTCGATGCGCGGGATGCTGATCTGCTGGAACAGCAACGGCAACGGCGCCAGGCGGAACGCCACGCGTTCCAGGCCGACCATTTTCGGTTCCTTGAGCCAATCGGGGTTGCCCAGGGTCAGGTCCTCGGCAATGAAGTGCGGCCAGGGCACCCAGCCACGCCAGCCCCCTTCTTCAGGTTCGGTGCGCCAGTTCACGGCGAGGTTCCCATTGATCGCGAAGGGCCGCTGCAGGGCCTCGGAGACTTTCTCGTTGAGCAGGGGCTTGACGCGGTTCCAGTCGAAGGTGGCGATCACCACCGCCAGGATCGCCAGCAGGGTCAGCAGGCTGGTGAAGGTCCAGACGAGGATTCTGGCGGGACGCGTCATTGCGTGATTCTCCTTGCGGTATGGCACAGAACAGGCGCAGCGGTGGCACTCACTATCTCGGACTAATGAAAACCCGGGGGGTTTTATCGACGGCGCCATGATAGCGAAGTTTTCCTGGCCTTTTGCTCAGCAATGCGTCGCGCCAGGTTGCGGCTGTTACCCGGGAAGCAGGACTGACAAAATGCCATCATTGAGCATGGAAGGTGCTTTCCAGAGCGCCTAAAGCCTCTATCAATACGGTCGATTGTTACCATTACCCGTATGAACTTCTCTCTGGCGTTACGCGGCGTAGCATTGGCTCCGTACCCACTTTCCAGCCCCCGAGAGGAGCACCGAAATCATGAAACGCCATCTGCTGACCCTGACCCTGTCCATCCTGGCTGCCAACGCTTTTGCCCTCCCAGCTGACGAGCAACACCTGACCGCCGAATCGCGTTCCAGCGCTGCGGAAATCGCCCAGCCGCTGAAAACCGTTGCCGAAGGCGGTTCCGATCGCCTGATCGAACGTAGTGGCCGCGTTGCCGAAGGTGGCTCCGATCGCCTGATCGAACGTACTGGCCGCGTCGTCCGAAGGTGGCTCCGATCGCCTGATCGAACGTACTGGCCGCGTTGCCGAAGGTGGCTCCGATCGCCTGATCGAACGTACTGGCCGCGTCGCCGAAGGTGGCTCCGATCGCCTGATCGAACGTACTGGCCGCGTCGCCGAAGGTGGCTCCGATCGCCTGATCGAACGTACTGGCCGCGTCGCCGAAGGTGGCTCCGATCGCCTGATCGAACGCACTGGCCGCGTTGCCGAAGGTGGTTCCGATCGCCTGATCGAACGCACTGGCCGGGTCGCCGAAGGTGGCTCCGATCGCCTGGTTGAACTCAGCCGTGTGAGCTGATCACCATGGCCGAAAACAACAACCTCTGTCGCAACACTTGCTCCCCTCCGAGCCCGGTCCATTGACCGGGCTTTGTTTTTTTAACTAGAGTGCCCAGCCTTACCGCCATAGAAGCCCGCACCATGCTGCCGCGCGCCGAACAGAAGCTACAGACCCGCCAGGCCCTGCTCGATGCAGCCTGCCAGCTCATGGAGAGTGGCCGTGGTTTCGGCAGTATCAGCCTGCGCGAAGTGGCAAAAACGGCCGGCATCGTGCCCACCGGCTTTTACCGGCATTTTTCCGACATGGACGCCCTGGGCCTGGCCTTGGTTGCCGAGGTCGACGCTACCTTCCGCCAGACGATCCGCCTGGTGCGCCACAACGAATTCGAACTGGGCGGTATCACCGACGCCTCGGTGCGCATCTTCCTCGACGTGGTCGCCGCCCACCGCGCGCAGTTCCTGTTTCTCGCCCGTGAGCAATACGGCGGTTCGCAGGCCGTACGCCAGGCTATTGCCCGCCTGCGCCAGGACATCAGCGACGACCTGGCCACCGACCTGGCGCGGATGAAGCGCTGGCAGCACCTGGACAGCGCCGCGCTGGCGGTGATGGCCGACCTGGTGGTGAAGACCGTATTCGCCACCCTGCCCGAGCTTATCGACAGCCCCGAGGCGGGTTATCCACAGGCGCTGACGCCGCAGGAAAAGATCACCCAGCAGTTGCGCTTCATCTTCGTGGGGGCGCGGCATTGGCAAGGGCTCGGCAATCCGGGCTGATCGATCGCCTGTACTGGCCTCTTCGCGGGCACGCCCGCTCCCACAGGTACCCCACATTGCTCAAGCCCGCGAAGAGGCCGGCACAGGCTACCCACAACCCCAGTTCTGCTACCATGGCGCCCTGCCCGACAGCGACGAGCGCCGAAATGTCCGACCCCCGCCCCACCCTGCCCGAACTGGCCCGCTTCAACCAGCACTTCGCCGAACGCATCGTGCCGTTGTGGCAAGGCCCGGGCTGGAACGCCGACATGGCCCTGCCCTACGAGGCCCTGGACGCCCAGCACCAGCCATTGCCGGTGCAGCGCTACCGGGCCATGGCCTGCGCGCGTCAGCTGTATCTGTTCAGCAGCCGCATCGGCCAACCCGGCGCAGCCGAGCGTGCGGCCGCCTTGTTCCGCTCGCTGCAGAAACACTTCCATGACGCCGAGCACGGCGGCTGGTTCTACAGCATCGACGCCCAGGGCAAGCCGCTGGACCGACGCAAGGACCTGTACACCCACGCCTTCATCGTTTTCGCCTGTGCCCACTACTGGGGCAAGGTGCGTGAAAGCCTGGTGGAGTCCACGCTGAACGCTGCGCTGGACATCATCGACCAGCAGTTCGCCCGCGACGATGGCCTGTACGAAGCCAGCCTCGCAGAGGACTGGGCCGACCTGGGTAGCGGCCCACTGCAAAACCCGCAGATGCACCTGGCCGAAGCCTTCCTGCAAGTATTGGCAGTACGTGACGATGAGCACGCCCGGCAATCGCTGCTGCAACTGTGCGAGGCGCTGCAGGCGCACTTCATCGAACCGGAATACGGCCTGATGCTGGAAAAGCCACGCGGCGCTGTGGATAACTGGTTCGAGCCGGGGCACCAGTTCGAGTGGTTCTACCTGCTGCATACCTCGCCATTGCTGCGTGACACGCCGCTGCATGCGTCCATCGACCGCGCGTTCGGCTACGCCGAACAGTACGGGGTGAAGGATGGCGCCGTGCTGTCGATGCTGGATGTGGATGGCCAGGTGCTGGATGCCACCCAGCGCATCTGGGCGCAGGCGGAATACTTGCGGGCACTGGTACTGCGTGCAGGTGGAGAAGCGAAGCTCGCTGGCCAGTTGCAGGCGCTGCAGGCGCGGTTCCTGCGTGAGGCGGGCTGGTATGAGTGCCGCGATGGCGAAGGCAGTGTCAGCCGGCATGACATGCCATCGACTACGCCCTACCACCTGGCGACTTGCCTGGAAGGTTTGCAGCGCCTGAGCTGACGCATTCGCGGGCACGCCCGCTCCCACAGGTACTTTGCCGCCCTCAAGGGCAGCGCTATCCCTGTGGGAGCGGGCATGCCCGCGAAGAGGCCCTCGGATCAGCCCTTGACCGACCGGTCGATCGAGAACCCGGCCCAGTCCTGGCTCACCGGCATCAGCTCGAGGCTGTTGATGTTGATATGTGCCGGCTGGTTGAGGATCCAGAAGATGGTCTCGGCAATATCCTGAGGCTGGATCGGCTCCGCACCCGCATAGGTAGCATCGTATTTCGCCTGGTCACCGCCGAAGCGCACCAGCGAGAACTCGCTTTCGCACAGGCCCGGCTCGATGTTGCTCACCCGCACGCCGGTTCCACGCAGGTCGCAGCGCAGGCTCAGCGAGAACTGCCCGACGAAGGCCTTGGTGCCGCCGTACACGTTGCTGCCCGGGTACGGGTAGTTGCCCGCCACGGACCCTACGTTTAGGATCGACGCCCCACGGCCATGGGCGATCAGCCGTGGCAGCAGCAGGCGGGTGGTGTACATCAGGCCCTTGATGTTGGTGTCGACCATGGTTTCCCAGTCGTCCAGGCTGCAGTTCTGCGCCGCGTCCACACCCAGCGCCAGGCCGGCGTTGTTGACCAGGCCACGCAGCTTGTCGAAGCCGGCCGGCAGATTGGCGATGGCCTGCTCCATGGCCTTGCGGTCACGCACGTCGAGCACCAGGCCGTGTACTTCGGTCTTGGCCGACAGTTCGGCGCACAGAGCGTCCAGGCGCTCCTTGCGGCGGCCAGTGAGCACCAGCTTCCAGCCCGCTTCGGCGAAGCGGCGGGCAGTGGCCTCACCGAAACCGGAAGTCGCGCCAGTGATGAATACGGTGGACGTCATGCTCTGTTCCTCACGGTGGGTTGTCATCGGCAGTTTTGCAGCATGCCCGCGCTGGGCGCTGGCAGCAACCCGTCGAGGGCCCTGTTCATTTTTTGATCATATGCGGCAAAGCCTTGCAGCAGAGGCCTCGCCGCCAGCTATGCGCACGTTATCCACAAGACTTTCCCCACAGATTGGGGGCAATTTGTCCACGGCGCGGAACCCTTTCAGCGTGTCATGGTCGGTGGATATCTTTTCGGTGCTGGCGCAAGGCTTTCAGGTATGCCGCCTGCAGCGGTCTGTCCAAGGTTTTTTCACAGAGTTATCCACAGGATCTTCGCTGCTCTGCGCATGCATGCAGAGCTTTGAAAAGCTTGGGAAAATCACCCATGAGGGCGATGTGATCAAAAAATGATCATAGCTCTGCAGGGCTTGGTATCAAAGGGCTTGATGGATATGCCACCATGTTTTCCACAGGCGGTTCCACATTATCCGTGGAAAAGACTTGGCCTGTGGAAACAAGAGCTTGGGATGGGGTGATGATGTGTACAGGGACAGGTATCCAGGAAGTTGTCCACATCGAGAATGGGGCTGCTTTGCAGCCCATCGCGACACAAGGCCGCTCCTACAAGGGACCGCGATGCCATATGGAATCGCAGGTCGCCTGTAGGAGCGGCCTTGTGTCGCGATGGGCCGCAAAGCGGCCCCGGGATCACTCAATGCCCGCCCAGATAAGCGTTACGCACTTCTTCGTTGACCAACAGCTCCTGCCCCGTCCCGGTCATGCGAATCTGCCCGTTGACCATCACATAAGCCCGGTCCGAGAGCTTTAGCGCATGGTTGGCGTTCTGCTCCACCAGGAAGATGGTCATCCCGGTCTTGGCCAGTTCACGCAAGGTCGAGAAGATCTGCTTGACCACGATCGGCGCCAGCCCCAGCGATGGCTCATCCAGCAGCAACAACTTTGGCCGGCTCATCAGCGCCCGGGCAATGGCCAGCATCTGCTGCTCGCCACCAGACATGGTCATGGCCCGCTGGTTACGCCGCTCTTTCAGGCGCGGGAACAGCTCGTACATGCGCTGCATGTCTTCGTCGGCATGCTTGTCGCCGATGGGGATGGTACCCATCATCAGGTTCTCCTCGACGGTCATGTCGGGGAACACCCGGCGCCCTTCCGGCGACTGGGCGATCCCGTTGGAGGCGATGTAGTGCGACGACTTGCGTGTGATGTCGGTGCCGCGATACACGATATGCCCGGAGGCCGCCCGTGGCTGGCCGAAGATCGACATCAGCAAGGTCGACTTGCCGGCACCGTTGGCGCCGATCAGGCTGACCGTCTCGCCCTCGTTGATGTGCATCGAGACCTTTTTCAGCGCCTGGATCGGGCCGTAGAACACGTCCAGGTCCTTGAGTTCGAGAATGGGTGCACTCATACCAGTTCCTCTTCATCGGCACCCAGGTAGGCGGCGATCACCGTCGGGTTGTGGCGGATATCCTGCGGCGCGCCTTCGGCAATCACGTTGCCGTGGTCGAGCACCACGATATGGTCGGAAATGCTCATGACCATGCCCATGTCGTGCTCGATCAGCACCACGGTGATGTCGTGCTCGTCGCGCAGCACGCGGATCATGCGGCTAAGGGCCTCGGTTTCCTGCGGGTTCAGGCCAGCCGCCGGTTCGTCCAGGCAGATGATCTTCGGCCGCGTGCACATGGCCCGGGCGATTTCCAGACGGCGCTGCTGGCCGTACGACAACTCGCCAGCCAGGCGGTTGGCGCAATCAACCAGGTCGACCACTTCCAGCCAGTAGAACGCGTGGTCCAGCGCGTCACTCTCGGCCTTGCGGTAGGCCTTGGTGTTGAGCACCCCGGCCAGCAGGTTGCGGTTGACCCACATGTGCTGGGCCACCAGCAGGTTTTCCACCACCGACATTTCCTTGAACAGGCGAATGTTCTGGAAGGTGCGTGCCAGGCCGGCGCGGTTGACCAGGTGGGTACCGCCGAACATCTTGTAGTACATGCGGTTGGCAAAGCGCGCCGGCGACACGAAGTCCGCCGCCTGGAAGCGCTCGCCGAGCAGCTGGATGACATTGGTGTGGCTGCCGCGCACGTTCAGCTCGATGCGCCCGCCACTGGCCTTGTAGAAGCCGGTCAGGCAGTTGAACACGGTGGTCTTGCCGGCGCCGTTGGGGCCGATCAGGGCGAAGATCTGGTTGCGCCGAACCTTAAGGCTGACGTCGCTGAGCGCCTTGATGCCGCCGAACTGCATCATCAGGTTGTCGACCGAGAGAATGATATCGTCGCTCATGGCGCCACTCCTTTACGCGGGGTTACACCGGTACGGCTGATGCGGATCAGCCCACGCGGTCGCCAGATCATCATCAGCACCATCAGCACACCGAACAGCAGCACGCGGTATTCGGAGAAGCTGCGCAGCAGCTCCGGCGCCACGGTCAGCACGAAAGCCGCGATCACCACACCCACGGTCGAGCCCATGCCACCGAGCACGACGATGGCGAGGATCAGCGCCGACTCGAAGAAGGTGAACGATGACGGGTTGACGAAACCCTGATAGGTGGCAAAGAACACCCCGGCCAGGCCGGCGGTGGAGGCACCCAGGGTAAACGCCGAAAGCTTGACCAGCACGTGATTCAGGCCCATCGAACGGCAGGCGATCTCGTCTTCGCGCAGCGCTTCCCAGGCGCGACCGACCGGCATGCGGGTCAGGCGGTGCTTGATGTACAGCACGGCCAGCACGACGATGAACAGCACTGCGTAGATGAACACGAACTTGAGGTTGGCGTTGTACTCGAAGCCGAAGAACTCGTGGATAGGTACCCCGCCATCCTTGGCCCGGCGGCCAAACTCCAGGCCGAAGAAGGTGGGCGATGGTGCCGGCATACCGTTGGGGCCGCCGGTGAACGACAACCAGTTGTTCAACACCAGACGGATGATTTCACCAAAGCCCAGGGTCACGATCGCCAGGTAGTCACCGTGCATCCGTAGCACCGGGAAACCGAGGATGCACCCTGCCAGCGCCGCGGCGATGGCCGCCAGTGGCAGCACGCTCCAGAAGCCCAGGCCGAGATACTGGTAACCCAGCGCCAGGCCATAGGCACCGATGGCGTAGAACGCCACGTAACCCAGGTCGAGCAGGCCAGCCAGGCCGACCACGATATTCAGGCCCAGGCCCAGCAACACGTAGATCAGCCCGAGGATGACCACGGTCAGCAGGTACTTGTTGGCGAAGATCGGGAACACGATGGCAATCACCACCAGCGCCGGGATGATGTAGCGCAGGCGCGACACGTAGTTCGGCGCACGCACATGCACGCCCGAGCCAGCCGCTGTCGAAGCCTTCGAGCATGCGCCGCCCGGCGGCGGTCTGCAGGTACAGGCTGAGCAGGAAGCGCCCGAGCATCACCCCGCCGACCAGCCACGCCACACGCTGCGGCTCGGCATTGAAGGTGTAGCCGTCGAGCACCACGCCGACGACCGGGCCAAACACGATGAGGGCCAGCAGGCCGGCGACAATGGTCTCCAGCAGGCTGCGTTTAAGGTCGAAACCCTTGTTGGTTTCGCTTACAGCGGCAGTTTTGGCAATCGACATGTTCACACCTTAGCCACGAGCGGGCGACCCAGCAGGCCTTGTGGGCGGAAGATAAGGATCATCACCAGCAGCGAGAAGCTGAACACGTCCTTGTAGTCGGAGTTGATCAGGCCGGAGAACAGCGACTCGGAAATGCCCAGGATGATCCCGCCAAGCATGGCGCCAGGCAGCGAGCCGATACCGCCGAGCACCGCGGCAGTGAACGCCTTGATGCCGATGATGAAGCCAGCGTAGAAGTCGAAGGTGCCGTAGTTCATGGTGATCAGCACGCCAGCCAGCGCGGCCATTACCGCACCGATTACGAACACGTAGGAGATCACCCGGTCGGTGTTGATGCCCAGGATCGAGGCCATCTTGCGGTCTTGCTGGGTAGCGCGGCACATGCGGCCGAGCTTGGTGTACTTGATCACGTAGGTGAGCAGGCCCATACCGACAAAGGCCGCCACCAGGATGAAGATCTTGGTGTAGGTCAGTTGCACGAAGCCGGTACCCACTTCGACACGCCAGGCACCTTCCAGCAAGGTTGGCACGCCTTGCTGGCGGGCGCCCTGGCTGATTTGTGCGTAGTTCTGCAGGATCAGCGAGATGCCGATGGCACTGATCAGCGGTGCCAGGCGGGTGGAGTTACGCAGGGGTTTGTAGGCGATGCGCTCGATGGTGAAGCCGTACACGCCGGTGACGACGATGGTGAACAACAGGGTGCCCAGCATCAACAGGGGGAACGACTCGATGCCGAAGTAAGCCAGCAATGCCAGGCTGATCGCCGCGAGGTACGCGGAGATCATGTACACCTCGCCGTGCGCGAAGTTGATCATGCCGATGATGCCATAGACCATTGTGTAGCCGATGGCGATCAGGCCATAGACCGACCCGAGGGTCAGGCCGTTGACCAGTTGCTGCAGGAAAATACCATCCATAACGCAATCTCACCTGATTGAGATTGCACGAGCGCCGACCACGGCGGGCCTGGGACAAGGCGGCCCTCGCAGCGCAGTACTGTGCAGATCTACGGATAAAGACAGGTACCGCGGGGCTTGGGCCCGGGCGGGAACCCGGGCCGTGGGCCGTTGTTATTTTTGTTTTTCCAGCTGGTGGTACTTGCCTTGGGCGTCCCACTGGTAGACCACGTAGTCGGACACGGTCAGGTCACCCTTCTTGTCCCACTTCTTCTCGCCCATGACGGTCTGCACCGGGTTGGCCTTGAGCCACTCGGCAGCAGCTTCGCCCTTGTTCGACTTGGCGCCGTTGAACGCGGCAGCCAACGCCTGCAGCGAGGCGTAGGCGTACAGGGTGTAGCCTTCAGGTTCGGTACCGGCCTTGCGGAACTCCTCCACCACCGCCTTGCTGTCTGGCAGCAGGCGCGGGTCGGCGCCGAAGGTCATGTACACGCCATCGACGTACTGCGCGCCGCCGGCGGTGGACACCAGTTCGTCGGTAACGATGCCATCATCGGACATGAACTTGACGTCCTTCAGGCCCTGCTCGCGCAGCTGGCGGACCAGCGGGCCGGCCTCCGGGTGCAGGCCGCCGAAGTAGACCACATCGGCTCCGGTGGAACGGATCTTGGTGACCACAGCGCTGAAGTCCTTCTCGCCACGGGTCAGGCCTTCGTACAGCACTGGTTTGACACCGCGTTTTTCCAGCTGCGCCTTGGTCGCGTCGGCCAGGCCCTGGCCGTAGGTGTCCTTGTCGTGCAGCACCGCGACCTTCTTGCCCTTGAGCACGTCGACGATGTAGTCGCCGGCGACGATACCCTGCTGGTCGTCACGGCCGCACATGCGGAACATGGCGGACAGGCCGCGCTCGGTCACCTGTGGGTTGGTAGAGCCCGGGGTAATGGCGATGACGCCCGCCTCGTCATACACCTCCGAAGCCGGGATGGTATTGGAAGAACAGAAGTGGCCGACCACGCCGATCACCTTGTCCTGGTCGACCAGGCGGTTGGCCACAGCCACGGCCTGCTTTGGTTCGCAGGCGTCATCGCCCTTGACCAGGACGATTTTCTCGCCGTTTACGCCACCGGCGGCGTTGATCTTGTCGGCCGCTGCCTGCGCACCTTTCATGTACTGCTCGCCAAACGCTGCGTTTGCCCCGGTCATGGGGCCCGCTACACCGATCTTGACATCGGCCTGAACATACGAAGAAACACCCAGTGCCGTAGCTACGGCCAGAGCCAGGAAACCTTTCTTGTAAAACGTCTGCGACATGAGGTGGTGCTCCTAGAGTTTTTTTTTGGTTGGCACTACAACTTCTCAGCCCTGTGCTCAGAGCAAGGGCCGTGCCATAGGTTTTGTATTCCGGGAAAACACACTGTGCAGGGCGCCTGCAGGCGACCGACGGCCTTTTCTTTATTGAGCGTGCAACCGTCTGCCGCGCGGCAGGCGCCACCACACGTACAGACAAGGAGCAACCGTCGAGTGCCATCATTGCAACCCCGGCAAGTGTTTACGTGCAACCGCCCTGTAACAGCGGACGTCACCGAACTGCACACCGCTGGTGCGCGACTGCTACAGGCGGCACCGTTTCAAGGCTAGCGGGTGCACGGAAAAACACGCGGTTTTGGCAGATCCGGCCTCTTCGCGGGCTCGCCCGCTCCCACAGGTATTGCACCGTTCTCGGGCTCAGTGCAGCTCCTGTGGGAGCGGGCAAGCCCGCGAAGAGGCCAGCACAGCCACAACAACCCCCAAAAGGCTGGCACAATGTCCGCCATTCGCCGCTTCCGGAGCCCCATTGATGAGCGAGAGCGCATTCGCCGAGCGCATCGTGCACAACCTGCTCGACACCGACTTCTACAAACTCACCATGATGCAGGGTGTGCTGCACAACTACCCGGACGCCGACGTCGAATGGGAATTCCGCTGCCGCAACGGCGAGGACCTGCGCCCTTACCTCGGCGAGATCCGCAACCAGCTCGAACTGCTCAGCGACCTGACCCTGGATGACGGCCAACTGGCCTTCCTCGAACGCATCAGCTTCCTCAAGCCCGACTTCCTGCGCTTTCTGCGCCTGTTCCGCTTCAACCTGCGCTACGTGCGCCTCGGGATAGAAAACGACCAGCTGTTTCTGCGCCTGAAAGGCCCATGGCTGCATGTGATCCTGTTCGAGGTGCCACTGCTGGCGATCATCAGCGAAGTGCGCAACCGCCAGCTGCATCCGCGCATGCGCCTGGCCGAGGCCCGCGACCAGCTTTACCGCAAGTTCGACTGGCTGCGCGCACATGCCAGCGACGACGCAACTGGCTGAACTGCAGGTGGCCGACTTCGGCACCCGCCGGCGCTTTTCCAGCCGCGTGCAGGAAGAAGTGGTGCGCGTGCTGCGCGACGATTTCCCGGGCCGCTTCGTCGGCACCAGCAACGTCGACCTGGCATGGAAACTGGATATCAAGCCGCTGGGCACCATGGCTCATGAATGGATCATGGCCCACCAGCAACTCGGCCCGCGGCTGATCGACAGCCAGATCGCCGCGCTGGACTGCTGGGTGCGCGAGTACCGTGGCCTGCTCGGCATCGCCCTGACCGATTGCATCACCATGGATGCCTTCCTCGGCGATTTCGACCTGTACTTCGCCAAGCTGTTCGACGGCCTGCGCCACGACTCGGGCGAACCGGTGGCCTGGGCGGAAAAGGCCATCGCCCATTACCAGAAACTGGGTATCGACCCGATGACCAAGACCCTGGTGTTCTCCGACGGTCTCAACCTGACCCGCTCGCTGGAAATCTTCCGCGCCCTGCGCGGGTCGCATCAATGTCAGCTTTGGCATCGGCACCAACCTGACCTGTGACATTCCGGGTGTGGCCCCGATGAGCATCGTGCTTAAAATGACCGACTGCAACGGCGCGCCGGTAGCGAAGATCTCGGACGAAGCTGCCAAGACCCAGTGCCGCGACGAGAACTTCGTCGCCTACATGCGCCATGTATTCAAAGTCCCCAGCAAGGAGTAACCCATGCAAGCGGTTCAGCAAGAAATTGCCAAGGCGCTGAAGGTACAGCCGCCGTTCGCCGACGCCGCCGCGCTCGAGGCCGAAGTCGCCCGGCGCGTGGCATTCATCAAGGATTGCCTGGCCAACGCCCGGCTCAAGACCCTGGTGCTGGGCATCAGCGGCGGCGTCGACTCGCTGACCGCCGCCCTGCTCGCCCAGCGCGCCATCAACGAGCTGCGAGCAGAGACCGGTGACAAGGCCTACACCTTCATCGCCGTGCGCCTGCCGTATCATGTACAGCACGATGAACATGATGCCCAGGCATGCCTGGACGTGATCAAGGCTGATGAAGTGCACACCGTCGATATCGCCCCGGCGGTGAAGGCACTGGCAGCTGAAGTCGTAGAGCTGAAGAACGGCTCGCCGACGCTGGTGGACTTTGTCGTGGGCAACGTCAAGGCACGTACCCGCATGGTCGCCCAGTACACCATCGCCGGCGCCCGTGCAGGCCTGGTGATCGGTACCGACCACGCCGCCGAGGCGGTGATGGGCTTCTTTACCAAGTTCGGTGATGGTGCCTGCGACCTGGCGCCGCTGAGCGGGCTGGTGAAGAACCAGGTGCGGGCGATTGCGCGCAGCTTCGGTGCGCCGGAATCACTGGTGGAGAAGGTGCCGACTGCCGACCTGGAAGACCTGGCGCCGGGCAAGCCGGACGAAGCGTCGCATGGCGTGACCTACCAGCAGATCGATGCCTTCCTGCACGGGCAGCCGGTTGACCAGGAAGCGTTCGACATCATCGTCGCCACCTACCGCAAGACCCAGCACAAGCGCGAACTGCCGTTCGCCCCTTGAAAAGCTTCGCGGGCACGCCCGCTCCCACAGAGACACCACAGATGCTGAATTTTGTGGTGAACCTGTGGGAGCGGGCATGCCCGCGAATAGGCACGAAAGGCCTACACAGCTGTCATTACTTGACGACGACTTTGCCCTTCATCATCGAGATGTGGCCCGGGAAGGTGCAGAAGAAGCTGTAGTCGCCACCGGCTTCCAGCTTGGAAGTGTCCAGGGTGATGCTGGATTTTTCACCGGCACCAATCATTTTGGTGTGGCCGATGATCGCTGCGTTGTCAGCCTTGATGTAGTCCTTTTCGAGACCTTGCGTCATGCCTTCGGTGGCGATGGCCTGCATGTCGGCAGTCTTGCTGATCACCAGGTTGTGGCCCATGACGTTCTTCGGCAGCTTGCCACCGTGGGTCAGTTCGATTTCAACGGTCTTGCAGCTCTTGTCGACGGTGAACTCTTTGGTGTTGAACGACATCTGGTCAGTCGAATCGACAGTGACTTTGCAGTCGGCTGCGAAGACAGAGGCGCTGGCGAGGGTCAGCAGGGATACCGCTACAGCTTTCGCAAACATCATGAATCTCCTTGGCAGGGTTTTATCAATTGCGAGACTGCCTGAAACCGTTCAGCCCCTTGCTGATATGGGTCAAGGGGGTGTCAAGCGGTCAGCCAGTAGAATTGTTCAATCGATTGTATACAACCAATTCAAGAGCACATCATGCCCTTTTATTAGAGGATGGGACAACCTCTCATTTAGGAGCAATACGAAATGACCCTTGGTAGCCTGATGAACAGCCTGCTGGCGGCCTACGCCCATGGAGCGACCGGTGCCATCTGCGAATTCTCCCGGCCGGAGTGAAAGCAGCCTTGGAACTGTAGGACATGGGCCTTACCCTGTCAGCCTGAGTGACTGGAGATGAGCAATGCCCGTACGTTCCGTTTGTGTGTTCTGCGGCGCCAGCATTGGTGCCAACCCCGCCTATCGTGAAGCGGCCATCGCGCTGGGCCAGGCGATTGCCCGTCGCGGTCTGACCCTGGTCTATGGCGGTGGCGCTGTCGGCCTGATGGGCACCGTCGCCGACGCGGCCATGGCGGCCGGTGGCGAAGTAATCGGGATCATCCCAGAGAGCCTGATGAATGCCGAAATCGGCCACAAGGGCCTCAGCCGCCTGGAAGTGGTCGACGGCATGCACGCGCGCAAGGCACGCATGGCCGAACTGAGCGATGCCTTCATCGCCCTGCCCGGTGGGCTGGGTACGCTGGAGGAGTTGTTCGAGGTATGGACCTGGGGGCAACTGGGCTATCACGCCAAGCCGCTGGGGCTGCTCGACGTGAATGGCTTCTATGAAAAGCTCGGCGGGTTCCTCGACCATATCGTCGAAGAAGGTTTCGTGCGGCCGCAGCATCGGGCGATGTTGCTGCTGGGGCAACAGCCGGATGAGCTGCTGGACGGGATGGACAGCTTTGTCGCGCCTGGTGGCGCCGAAGTGGGTCGACAAGAAGCCTGACTGATCTCGATCAGCAGGCCGAACACCTAACCTGTGGGAGCGGGCGTGCCCGCGAATGCGGCAGTGAATCCACCATCGCATTCGCGGGCACGCCCGCTCCCACAGGGTTCTATGTAGCTTTCAAGATCAGCGCGGGATGACCGGCTGACGCGGCTTCTTGCCCTTGCCGCCACCACCCTTGCCCGCTTCCTTGCGCTCCTTGGCCGCCTGCTGGTTGCGCGCAAACGCTTCGGCCTTGGCTTTTTCACGCTTGTCCCACGGCTTGCTGCCATCACTGCCACGCGGCGGCAGGCCGGTGTGCTGGGTAAGGACCTTCTGCTCCTTGCCCACCTTGTGGCTACCGGCCGGGGTAGAGTTCTTGCGGCGCGCACTCTGGTAGGTGTCGGTCTGCGGCTGGTGCAGCGGGATCAACTGGTGCTTGCCCGGCCCGATCAGGTCGGCGCGGCCCATACGCTGCAGCGCTTCACGCAGCATCGGCCAGCCCTTCGGGTCGTGGTAACGCAAGAACGCCTTGTGCAGGCGGCGCTGCTCCTCGCTCTTGACGATCTCCACCCCTTCGCTCTTGTAGGTCACCTTGCGCAGCGGGTTCTTGCCCGAGTGGTACATGGCCGTGGCCGAGGCCATCGGCGACGGGTAGAACGCCTGCACCTGGTCGGCTCGGAAGCCGTTGCCTTTCAGCCACAGGGCCAGGTTCATCATGTCTTCGTCGGTAGTGCCCGGGTGCGCGGCGATGAAGTACGGGATCAGGTACTGTTCCTTGCCCGCCTCTTTCGAGAACTTCTCGAACATGCGCTTGAAGCGGTCGTAGGTGCCAATGCCCGGCTTCATCATCTTGTCCAGCGGGCCACGCTCGGTGTGCTCCGGGGCAATCTTCAGGTAGCCGCCAACATGGTGGGTGACCAGTTCCTTGACGTACTCCGGCGATTCCACCGCCAGGTCGTAACGCAGGCCCGAGGCGATCAGGATCTTCTTCACACCCGGCAAGGCACGGGCCTTGCGGTACAGTTCGATCAGCGAGCTGTGGTCGGTGTTGAGGTTTTCGCAGATGCCCGGGAACACGCACGACGGCTTGCGGCAGTGCTTCTCGATCTCGTGGCTCTTGCAGGCGATGCGGTACATGTTGGCGGTTGGCCCGCCAAGGTCGGAGACCACGCCGGTGAAGCCCGGCACCTTGTCACGCATCTCTTCGATTTCGTGCAGGATCGACTCGTGCGAGCGGTTCTGGATGATGCGGCCTTCGTGCTCGGTGATCGAGCAGAAGGTGCAGCCACCGAAGCAGCCACGCATGATGTTCACCGAAAAACGGATCATCTCGTAGGCCGGGATGCGCTCCTTGCCATAGGCCGGGTGCGGCACACGGGCGTAGGGCATGCCGAACACGTAGTCCATTTCCTCGGTGGTCATGGGGATGGGTGGCGGGTTGAACCACACATCCACCTCGCCATGCTTCTGCACCAGGGCGCGGGCATTGCCCGGGTTGGTCTCCAGGTGCAGCACGCGGTTGGCATGGGCGTACAGCACCGGGTCGTTACGCACCTTTTCGAACGATGGAAGGCGGATCACCGACTTGTCGCGGGTCATGCGCGGGCTGTCGAGAATCTGTACGACCTTGGCTTCGTTCGGGTCTTCCACCTCGCCCTTGGCCTGCTCGATAGCACAGGCCTGGGTGTCCTGGGTATTCACGTACGGGTTGATGATCTTGTCCACACGGCCTGGGCGGTCGATGCGGGTAGAGTCGATCTCGTACCAGCCCTCGGGGGTATCGCGACGAACGAAAGCGGTACCGCGCACATCGGTGATGGTTTCGATCTTCTCGCCGTTGGACAGGCGCTGGGCCACCTCGACCACCGCGCGTTCGGCGTTGCCGAACAGCAGGATGTCGGCGCTGGCGTCGATCAGGATCGAGTGGCGGACCTTGTCCTGCCAGTAGTCGTAGTGAGCGATACGGCGCAACGACGCCTCGATGCCGCCCAATACGATCGGTACATGCTTGTAGGCTTCCTTGCAGCGCTGGCTGTACACCAGGCTGGCGCGGTCCGGACGCTTGCCGGCCAGGCCGCCCGGGGTATAGGCGTCGTCGGAACGGATCTTCTTGTCCGCGGTGTAGCGGTTGATCATCGAGTCCATGTTGCCCGCGGCCACGCCGAAGAACAGGTTCGGTTCGCCGAGCTTCATGAAGTCGTCTTTCGACTGCCAGTTCGGCTGGGCGATGATGCCCACGCGGAAGCCCTGGGCTTCCAGCAGGCGGCCGATGATGGCCATGCCGAACGACGGGTGATCGACGTAGGCATCACCGGTCACGATGATGATGTCGCAGGAATCCCAGCCGAGCAGATCCATCTCCTCCCTGCTCATCGGCAGGAAAGGTGCTGGCCCGAAGCATTCGGCCCAGTACTTGGGATAGTCGTAGAGTGGTTTGGCTGCTTGCATGTCAGTGACCGGTTCTGGTGTGCAGGGAAATCGCGGGCCGCGGAATATAGCACAAAATTTGACCAAATCCGACTGGATTCGTGGGGATTGGTGGGGTGGGCGACGGTTGGGGGCGGGGGTGCCGGGTGGCTGGCTTGAGATTGTGGTGGGGTTGGCAGGTGTTCGACACAACCTGTTCAGCGCCTATGAGATCGAGCGGCGCATCGCGACGCAAGGCCGCTCCCACATTTGTTTCGGGCCAGTTACTCCTGCACCTTGGGCGCGCGTGCCAAGGGAAATTATCGACTGCCTGGGCCGGCCTCTTCGCGGGCACGCCCGCTCCCACAAGGTCACCGCATACTTCGCGACTTGCCCCGTACCTGTGGGAGCGGGCATGCCCGCGAAAGGGCCCATCCAGGCGAAATATCCCTGATGCCTTATAGCAGGCATCTGCGACAGTTTTTGTTGCGCCTATCAGATCCCGGCAGGCTTCAAGAGCTAGGAAGTTACCCACAGAAAAACCTGAGCCTGCTTCAGCCGACGATGACCGCGCCGCACCCTTGCTGAGCGATCGCAATCTCTTCAGATCTTTACTAAATGTTTAGCCTCTCCAACCCTCAGAAAATGCTAACCGGCTAATTATGTCAACCAGACACTATCACTCTATGCCGACTCAGCGGTGCGGGTAGCTCACAGTGGCGGTTGGATTCAGGGCCTGCGCACTCTGTTCATAGGCCTGGGCAGTGGCGGTTTGCTCATGTGGGGCATCCATGATCAGGTTCAGTCAACACCGCAGTTGAGCGTGGGCGAGCTGGTTGCCCTCTTCACATTGGTGAGTGGATTGCTGGCAGGGGTTGCGCAACTGGCTGAGGCCTGGCGATTGTTAGACCAATTCAGGCTAGACAAACGCAAACTTGAGCACTGGCTCCAGCTCCCCTCGTTCGGCCCGTCATGCTCTACTGACACGAAGTCCTACAACAATGACGCAGTGCTGAGCATCTTCCCGTGCCTGATGAAGGCTCGGAACACCGTGCAACTGCAAATAGAAGAACCCTTGGTACTGCACAAGGCAGAACGGGTCGCGCTGATCGGGCCCAGCGGTTGTGGTAAATCTACACTTCTGCATGCGCTGGCAGGAACGGTATTCCAGTTGCGCAAGCACGTTCACTTGCACGGCAGGTGCCTGGCTTCGCTCGACGCTAGTGAACAGTTCAGTCGTTTACGACTCTGCCCTCAGGATGCGCACTTCATACCCGGCCCCCTGCCCCGCGCGGTGCTATTCGAGCAGACTCATGATCGCGCTCAAATCGAACGATGGCTTGAACGGCTGGGCCTTGGCAAAAACTGGTACGAACTAGATCTTGATGCACGTGCAGAATTGATCTCGGGCGGCGAGGCACGCAGGCTGACGCTGCTACGCATTCTTAATCGGCCTGGGGAATTCAATTTCTTTGACGAACCCACAGCCGGGCTCGATGCCGGATCGGCTGAGCGCACCTGGGATCTGTTGTTCGAAGCATTTAAAGGGAGAGGGCTGATTTGCGTGGCGCATGATCAGAGCGCGCTGTCGCGGTTTGACCGGGTTATCACCATGAGCGAGGGGCGGATCATCAGCCAAGTGCAAGCGGAGATCGCTTAGGACATTGAGCTAGCGGGCGATCACTGGCGCAGCCGATGTTATAAATCGCGTTGCCTGCTTCGCGGGCTTGCCCGCTCCCACAGGTACTGCGCCGGCTTCGCGTTAACGCTGTACCTGTTGGGCTTTAGCCGCTCTTACAAGGGGCCCTGCTAGCTCAATGAGTTATTCGTCATCGTCAAAGTTGTACATACCCGGCGCAAGGTTCTCGAAGCGGGTGTACTTGCCGATAAACGCCAGGCGCACGAAGCCGATGGGGCCGTTACGCTGCTTACCGATGATGATTTCCGCCACGCCCTTGTGCTCGGTCTCGGGGTGGTACACCTCGTCGCGGTACACGAACATGATCACGTCGGCGTCCTGCTCGATCGCACCGGATTCACGCAAGTCGGAGTTCACCGGGCGTTTGTTAGGGCGCTGTTCCAGCGAGCGGTTCAGCTGCGACAGGGCGATAACCGGGCAGTTGAATTCCTTGGCCAGGGCTTTGAGCGAGCGGGAGATCTCGGAAATTTCGTTGGTCCGGTTGTCACCGGCCGAACCCGGGATCTGCATCAGCTGCAGGTAGTCGACCATGATCATGGCGATTTCGCCGTGCTCGCGAGCCAGGCGCCGGGTGCGCGCACGCATCTCCGAGGGGCTGATGCCGGCGGTATCGTCGATGAACAGCTTGCGGTCGTTGAGCAGGTTCACTGCAGAGGTCAGGCGTGGCCAGTCATCATCGTCCAGCTGGCCGGAACGCACCTTGGTCTGATCGATACGGCCCAGGGACGACAGCATACGCATGATCAGCGATTCACCTGGCATCTCGAGGGAGAACACCAGTACCGCTTTGTCGGTACGCAGTACGGCATTTTCCACCAGGTTCATGGCGAAGGTGGTCTTACCCATCGAGGGTCGGCCGGCGACGATGATCAGGTCGGCTGGCTGCAGGCCGCTGGTCTTCTCGTCGAGGTCGGTAAAGCCGGTGGATACACCGGTGATGTCGCTGTCGGAGTTGAACAGCGTATCGATGCGGTCGATGGCCATGGTCAACAGTTCGTTGACCCCCACCGGGCCACCGGTTTTCGGCCGCGCCTCGGCGATCTGGAAGATCTGCCGTTCGGCGTCGTCGAGGATTTCTTCGGCGTTGCGCCCTTGCGGGTTGAACGCGTTGTCAGCGATATCGGTACTGATGCTGATCAGCTGACGCAACGTGGCGCGTTCGCGAATGATCGCGGCGTAGGCCTTGATGTTGGCTACCGACGGGGTGTTCTTGGCCAGCTCGGCCAGGTATGCCAGCCCACCGACTTGCGAAGAAAGGCCTTCCTTGTCCAGCTGCTCGTGCAGGGTCACCACGTCGAATGGCTGGTTGGCGTCGGCCAACTTGTGCACGGCTCGGAAGATCAGGCGGTGGTCATGCCGGTAGAAGTCGCCGTCCGATACCTGGTCCAGCACCCGCTCCCAGGCGTTGTTGTCCAGCATCAGGCCACCGAGCACGGCCTGTTCGGCCTCGATGGAATGCGGCGGCACCTTCAGGGCTGCGGTTTGCAGGTCAAGCTGTTCGGAGGTGGTGATCTCGTTCATGGCCACGAAAGAATTCTGGAGGATGAAAAAGACAAAGGGCACGGCCTGTCGAAAACAGGACCGTGCCCGATGTTAACCGCCTGACCCACAAGGAGCCAGCCAGTCAGCGCAGCTTAGGCAGCTACGACGACCACACGTACGGTGGCTTCAACGTCGCTGTGCAGGTGCACGGCTACGTCGTATTCGCCAACCTGACGGATGGTGCCGTTCGGCAGACGAACTTCAGCCTTGGCCACTTCAACGCCGGAGGCGGTCAGGGCGTCAGCGATGTCGTGGGTGCCGATCGAACCGAACAGCTTGCCTTCGTCGCCAGCGGTGGCAGTGATGGTCACTTCCAGCTCGGCCAGTTGGGCAGCGCGGCTTTCAGCCGAAGCTTTCTTGTCAGCAGCTGCTTTTTCCAGCTCGGCGCGACGCTCTTCGAATGCGGCCAGGTTGGCGGCATTGGCAACGGTGGCCTTGCCGAATGGCAGCAGGAAGTTACGGCCGTAACCAGCCTTAACTTTTACTTTGTCGCCCAGGTTGCCCAGGTTAGCGACTTTTTCCAGCAGGATCAGTTCCATTTGGTAAAACCTCTTAACTTTTAACCTTCACCGTTCGCGGAGTCATTCCCCTTGGGGGACTTGCGACCGCGAAAATCAATCAGGCTGTCGACAATGGCCAGAACCATCAGCAACGGATAAATCAGCTGCATGATCAGCGGCAGCGTCACGTACATACCCACCAGCCAGAAACCGGCCAGTCGACCCTGTGCCACCAGCCCGTGCATCAAGGCGATGCCGGCCAGCACCAGTACCAGGCTCGAGGCCGATGCCAGGACGATGAACTGCGACCCGATGAACGGGGCCACCACCATCACTGCCACCAAGACCGCCATGGTCTGTTTCGGCAACTTCAGTCCGCGAAACTCGCGACCGAAACCTCCAGGGTTGTACAACGCTGCCTGCCAATAGCGCGCCAGCATCAACGCCAGCACACTGAACAATTGCACCGTCACTGCTGTGGAAGCGACCAGCACAGGGCGGATCAGCTCACCGGAGAGCACCGGCTGCCCTTCGATTTTCGGCATGGCTTCGGCAAACGCCTTGGCCAGCACATCGAAGGTTTGCGCCAGCGCCAGATCAAGCACGAGGCTAAACGCCACGGCGAACACGGCACTGGCGAGCAACACCCGGCTCCAGGGATGCTCGGCACGCAACATGGCGGCCAGGGCCAGGGCACCCGCAATCACCAGAAAGGTGATGGGATCGCCCATGACCCACACGGCCAGCCCGGCCAGCAAGCCGCCGGCGATGACCGTTGTAGCATCCTTGAACCCACGCCGCAGCAGCACAAGGCTGCCGGCAGCGGCACTCAACCAGAACAGCAGCGGCAGTACCGCGCTGATGACCACCACGAGGGTGGCCTGCACACGACCGCGCATGATGAAACTTGCTAACGCTCGCATGCTAATCCCTTACTGCTTGTCGACGACCCGGTCTCAGCGGCCGTGGCTGTCGGTGTAGGGCAGCAGGGCCAGGAAGCGGGCGCGCTTGATAGCGGTAGCCAGCTGACGCTGATAACGAGCTTTGGTACCGGTGATACGGCTTGGAACGATCTTGCCGGTTTCGGATACGTAAGCTTTCAGGGTGTTGAGATCTTTGAAGTCGATCTCTTTCACGTCTTCAGCAGTGAAGCGGCAGAATTTACGACGACGGAAGAAACGTGCCATTTAATAGGCTCCTCTAAAGGTCCGTGGATTACTCGTCAGCGTTATCGCTGGAGTCGCTGTCATTGCTGTCGTCGCCTTCGGCGGAGTCAGCATGCTCAGGACGCTCGCGACGCTCACGGCGCTCGCTGCGGTTCTCTTCAGCCTTCAGCATCTCGGACTGGCCGGTAACGGCTTCGTCACGACGGATGACCAGGTTACGGATAACGGCATCGTTGTAGCGGAAGTTGTCTTCCAGCTCGGCCAGGGCCTTGCCGGTGCACTCAACGTTCAGCATCACGTAGTGAGCCTTGTGAACATTGTTGATTGCGTAGGCCAGTTGACGACGGCCCCAGTCTTCCAGGCGGTGGATCTTGCCACCATCTTCTTCGATCAGCTTGGTGTAACGCTCAACCATGCCGCCGACTTGTTCGCTCTGGTCCGGGTGAACCAGGAAGATGATTTCGTAATGACGCATGAATGCTCCTTACGGGTTAGTAGTCTGCCAGTGAATCTGGTCAGACAAGGAGTGAATGACACTGTATGTCTTGCACGGAGGGGAGGCACATGTGCGCCTGCCAGCTCGGCAAGGGGCGCAATTGTAGAGAAGGCGGGGCGTACAAGCAAGGTGATTGGCGAATATTTGAACAGCCAGAAACACTTTATTCCTGCACTGGCCCTATCGCCGGCAAGCCAGCTCCCACAGGATCGCCACAGGTGCTGAACCTTGTGGTGCACCTGTGGGAGCTGGCTTGCCGGCGATAGGGCCGGGACAGGCTGAAGATCAGCGCTTGGCCTGACGCTGGCGCACAGCCTCGAACAGACACACGCCAGTCGCCACCGACACGTTCAGGCTGCTGACACTACCGCCCATCGGCAACTTCACCAGGAAATCGCAATGCTCGCGGGTCAGCCGGCGCATGCCCTTGCCTTCCGCGCCCATGATCATTACCAGCGGCCCGGTCAGGTCCTGCTGGTAGATCTCCTGCTCGGCTTCACCGGCTGTGCCGACCACCCACAGACCACGCTGCTGCAATTTCTCCAGCGTACGCGCCAGGTTGGTCACGGCCACCAGCGGAATCACTTCGGCGGCGCCGCAAGCCACCTTGCGCACAACCGGGGTAAGGGTTGCCGATTTGTCCTTGGGTACGATTACTGCCGTAGCACCCGCCGCATCGGCGGTACGCAGGCAGGCACCGAGGTTGTGCGGGTCGGTGACACCGTCCAGCACCAGGATCAGCGGCGGCGTTTCCGTGCGCTCAAGCAGCTCCTCGAGCATCAACTCGCCCCACACCTGGCTGGGGCTCACCTCGGCAACCACGCCCTGATGCACACCCTCTACCCAGGCATCCAGCTCACGACGCTCGGCCTGGCCGACCGGCACGCGGTTCTCCGCGGCCAGCGCCAGCAAGGTTTCGAGGCGTGGCTCGCTGCGCCCTTCCGACAGCCAGATCTGCTTGACCCGCTTCGGATGGTGCTGCAGCAATGCCTGTACGGCGTGCACACCGTAGATCTTTTCCAGCTGACTCATGACTTGCTCTTGCTCTTGCGTGGCGCACCGGACTTCGGCGGGCCTTTACGGTGCTTGGTCGGCTTGCCGGACGACTTGCCGCCCTTGTCCGACTTGCTGCTGGCATGGCCGCCAGTGCGCGCCTCGCTCATCAGCGCCTTCTTCATTTCGCGGCTCTTGCGCACTTCGGCGTTACGCTGCACGGCATCTTTCGGGAAGTATGCCTCAGCGGTTTCGCTCTTGCGGCTGCGTGGTTTCGGCGTAGCCTTGGCCTCGACCGGTGCCTGCGCGGGCTGCTCGGTTGCTGGCGCAGCGCCACGCTGCTTGCGGCCGATCGGCGCAGCGAGGGTTTTCTCCGACACTTCGAAGTCGATCTTGCGCTCGTCGAGGTCAACACGCATGACCTTGACTTCGATGGTGTCGCCCAGGCGGAAGCTGCGCCCGGTACGCTCACCGGAGAGGCGGTGATGCACCGGGTCGAAGTGATAGTAGTCACCCGGCAGCGCACTGACGTGCACCAGGCCTTCTACATAGATGTCGGTCAGCTCGACGAACAGGCCGAAGCCGGTCACCGCGGTGATCACACCCGGGAAGGTCTCGCCCACGCGGTCCTTCATGAACTCGCACTTGAGCCAGTTGACCACGTCACGGGTGGCTTCATCGGCCCGGCGCTCGGTCATCGAGCACTGCTCGCCGAGCTGCTCGAGGGTGTTCTCGTCGTACGGGTAGATGCGCGCCTTGGGAATGCTCATGGCGCCGGCACGCTTGACGTGCGGGGTATCCACCCTGGAGCGGATGATGCTGCGGATGGCGCGGTGCACCAGCAGGTCCGGGTAACGGCGGATCGGCGAGGTGAAGTGGGTGTACGCTTCGTAGTTCAGGCCGAAGTGCCCGTTGTTTTCGGTGCTGTACACGGCCTGGCTCAGCGAGCGCAGCATCACCGTCTGGATCAGGTGGAAGTCCGGGCGCCCGGCGATGCTTGCCAGCAGGGCCTGGTAGTCCTTCGGCGACGGGTCCTTGCCCTTGTGCAGGCTCAGGCCCAGTTCACCCAGGAAGGCGCGCAGCTTTTCCAGACGCTCCGGCGGCGGGCCATCGTGCACGCGGTACAGCGCCGGCACGCCGTGCTTCTGCAGGAACTCGGCGGTGGCAACGTTGGCCGCCAGCATGCATTCCTCGATCAGCTTGTGAGCATCGTTGCGCACAGTCGGGCGAATTTCAGCGATCTTGCGCTCGTCACCGAAGATGATGCGGGTTTCCTGGGTCTCGAAGTCGATGGCGCCACGGGTGTGACGGGCATCCACCAGCACCTTGTACAGGTT
This sequence comes from Pseudomonas putida, assembly GCA_029953615.1. NCBI lineage: Bacteria > Pseudomonadati > Pseudomonadota > Gammaproteobacteria > Pseudomonadales > Pseudomonadaceae > Pseudomonas > Pseudomonas putida. The sequence continues at coordinate 1,716,144 of CP124529.1, forward strand.
GTACAGGTTCTTCAGGTCCGGGACGACGGCCTTGTACTCCTCGCGCAGCGCCTTGCCCTCACGGGTACGCGAGTGCTCGAGCATGCTGCTGACTTTGTTGTAGGTCAGGCGGGCGTGGGAGTGGATGACGCCTTCGTAGAACTGGTAATCGACCATCTGGCCGGCTTTGTTCATGGTCATTTCGCAGACCATGGCCAGGCGATCGACATGCGGGTTCAGCGAGCACAGGCCGTTGGACAGCTCTTCGGGGAGCATCGGCACCACGCGCTCGGGGAAGTACACCGAGTTGCCGCGCTGCTGGGCCTCGACGTCCAGGGCCGAGCCCAGGCGCACGTAGCTGGACACGTCGGCGATAGCCACATAAAGGCGCCAGCCACCGGAGAACAGGCGCAGCTTGCCCAGCGGCTCGCAATAAACGGCATCGTCGAAGTCGCGGGCGTCCTCGCCGTCGATGGTAACGAACGGCAGGTGGCGCAGGTCGACGCGCTTCTCCTTGTCCTTCTCTTCGACTTCGGAGCGGAACTTGCGCGCTTCCTTGATCACGTCCTTGGGCCAGACGTGCGGGATATCGTAGCTGCGCAGGGCAACGTCGATCTCCATGCCCGGCGCCATGTAGTTGCCGATGACTTCGACAACGTCGCCTTGCGGCTGGAAGCGCGGGGTTGGCCAGTGGGTGATCTTTATCTCGACGAACTGGCCGATCTTGGCGCCGCCGTTGCGCCCGGCAGTGACCAGCACTTCTTGCTGGATCTTCGGGTTGTCCGGGGTCACGTAGCCGATACCGCCTTCTTCGAAGTAACGGCCGACCACGCTTTCGTGGGCACGGGAGATGATTTCGACCAGCACGCCTTCGCGGCGGCCACGCCGGTCAACGCCAGACACGCGGGCCAGGCCGCGGTCACCGTCGAACACCAGGCGCATCTGCGACGGGCTGAGGAACAGGTCTTCGCTGCCGTCGTCCGGAATAAGGAAGCCGAAGCCGTCGCGGTGACCGGAGACGCGACCACAGATCAGGTCCAGCTTGTCTACCGGGGCATAGGTGCCGCGCCGGGTATAGATAAGCTGGCCGTCGCGCTCCATGGCACGCAGGCGGCGGCGCAGGGCTTCGATCTGGTCTTCGTCGTACAGACCGAACTCGGCCGCCAGCTCCTCGCGTGCGGCCGGTTCGCCACGGTCGGCGAGGCGCTGCAGGATCAGCTCACGGCTGGGAATGGGGTTGTCGTATTTTTCCGCTTCGCGAGCGGCCTCGGGATCGAGGGATTGCCAATCGGCCATCAGAAGGGGTTCACCTTGGGGTATATAGATAGGAATTCTGGCATAGGCGTATTGAAACCGGAAATGTCAGGCCTTGGACAGCCCCACCGGCACCTCCGGCGGGCAGGAATAGGCCTGCGGAATCAACAAGTTGAATTTTTTGAAATTTTTTTTGCTCAGGGGGTTTACAGCCCCCCGGACCGTCCGTATAGTGCGCACCACAACGACGGACAACCCCGAAGTTGTAGTAGAGATGAACGACGCTGTAAAGCATCTTTTAATCTCGAATGTGTGCCCAGGTGGCGGAATTGGTAGACGCGCTGGTTTCAGGTATCAGTGGCTTAACGGCCGTGGAAGTTCGAGTCTTCTCCTGGGCACCAAATATTTTCAAGTAACAGATGACCAAGGATCTGTTACTACTGTGTGAAAGCGAACGATAGTCGCCTTCTCCAGATGATGCAAAGCTTTGCCCAGGTGGCGGAATTGGTAGACGCGCTGGTTTCAGGTATCAGTGACTTAACGGTCGTGGAAGTTCGAGTCTTCTCCTGGGCACCATACAAAAACCCACTAGCTTGCTAGTGGGTTTTTTCTTGCCTGCGATTTTTGTATCGCCCCTCTCCGGGCATAGGTGCAAACCTGCACCGGCCTCTTCGCGGGCGCGCCCGCTCCCACAAGTGCAGCACAGGGAGCGGGCGTGCCCGCGAAGAGGCCGGAGCAGCCACCCCACCTTCAAGACTTACACCTTGGTCTGCCCCATGAATTTCTCCTCACCCGGCCACTTGAGAAACGATTTCGTTTACCATTGTTTCCAAATATGTAGCCGTAAGCGAGGAAGTACCCGCATGACGATCCGCCCGCAACCGCTGATGCGTACCTTGGCCGCCGCCGTGCTGAGCCTGGTCATCGGCGCACCGGCCGCCATGGCAGACGCACCGGTCACCCTGACCATGTACAACGGTCAGCACAAGGAAATCGGCGAAGCCATCGCCAAGGCCTACGAGGCCAAGACCGGTATCCACATCAATATCCGCAAGGGCAGCAGCAATCAGCTGGCCAGCCAGATCATCGAGGAAGGCGAGCGTTCGCCCGCCGACATCATCTACACCGAAGAGTCCCCGCCGCTGAACAACCTCGGCGAGCTGGGCCTGCTGGCGAAGATCGACGACGTCACGCTGAACATGCTGCCCAAGGAATACGTAGGCGCAAACGGCACCTGGATGGGCGTCACCGCACGCACCCGCGTGGTGGTGTACAACCCGAAGAAGATCGACGAAAAAGACCTGCCGACCACGGTCATGGATTTCGCCGGCCCTGAATGGGACGGCCGCGTAGGTTACGTGCCCACCAGCGGCGCTTTCCAGGAACAGGCTGTGGCCATCCTGAAAATGCACGGTCGAGAAGCCACCGAAGAATGGCTGACCGGCCTGAAAGCTTTCGGCAAGACCTACACCAACAACATGGTCGCACTGAAAGCCGTGGAAAAAGGCGAAGTCGCCGCCGTACTGGTGAACAACTACTACTGGTACGCCCTTGAGCGCGAGCGCGGCAAGCTCGACTCCAGGCTGTATTACCTGGCCGACGGTGACGCCGGCAACCTGGTGACCATCTCTGGCGCCGCGGCGGTAAAAGCCAGCAAGCACCCGAAGGAAGCCCAGGCACTGCTCAACTGGATGGCCAGCGAAGAAGGCCAGCGTGTGATCACCCAGACCACCGCCGAGTACCCGCTGCACAAGGGCATGGTTTCTGACCGTGGCCTGAAGCCGTTCGAAGAGCTGCGCCCGCCAAAAATCTCGCCGGCTGACCTGGGCAATGCCGAGGAAGCCATCGAGCTTGAACGCGAGGTCGGCCTGCTCTGATGACTGCCGCCCTGTCCGAGCCGGTGCCGGCACGCTTCGTACCGCGCCGCAAGCGCCCGTCCATCTGGGTGGTGCTGCCTGTGCTGTTCCTGGTGGCGATGAGCTTGTTGCCGCTGCTGTATGTCGCCATCAAAGCCTGGGAAGCCGGCTGGCGGGAGGCTCTGCACCTGCTGTGGCGGCCCTTTGTCTGGGGGCTGATGCGCAACACCCTGATGCTGATGGTCGGGGTGACGCTGACCTGCATGGTAGTCGGCCTGGCCCTGGCCTGGCTGCTTGAGCGCAGCAACCTGGCCGGTCGTCGGCTGTGGGGCGTGGTGCTGTGCCTGCCGTTCGCCGTACCGTCTTTCGTCAGCAGTTTCACCTGGGTATCGCTGAGCTCGGACTTCGAGGGCCTGGGCGGGGCGATCCTGGTCATGGCCCTGTCCAAGTACCCGCTGGTGTTCCTGCCTGTGGCCGCCACCCTGCGCAACCTCGACACCTCGCTGGAGGAGTCGGCGCGCACCTTGGGTTGCAGCCGCTGGGGCGTGTTCAGCAAAGTCACTCTGCCGCTGCTGTGGCCGTCGATGCTCGGCGGCGCGCTGCTGATCGCCCTGCACATGCTGGTGGAGTTCGGCGCACTGTCGATTCTCGGCCTGCAGACCTTCACCACAGCGATCTACCAGCAGTTCGAACTGGAGTTCAGCAATGCCAATGCGGCCATGCTGTCTGCCGTGCTGCTCGCACTTTGCCTGGTGATGCTGTGGCTGGAGCTGCGGGTACGCGGCAAGGCTCGCCATGTACGCATCGGTCAAGGTGTGGCACGGCGCGCGCAACCGGTACGGCTGCGTGGCTGGGCAGTATTGGCGCAGCTTTTCTGCCTGCTGTTGGCGGTGCTGGGCAGCGGTATTCCGCTGGCCATGTTGGGCTACTGGCTGAGCGTGGGCTCGTCAGCGGCGTTCCCGGTGGCGGCCATCTCCAAAGCGCTGTTCACTTCGTTGTCGGTCTCGCTTGGCGGCGCCGGCTTCTGCGTGCTGCTGGCCTTGCCGATCAGCTTCCTGGTGGTGCGCTACAAGGGCCGCCTGGCGATCTGGGCCGAACGCCTGCCGTACCTGCTGCACGCCCTGCCCGGCCTGGTGATTGCCCTGACCCTGGTGTTCTTCGCCCTGCATTACGTGCCCGCGCTTTACCAGACCACGGCACTGTTGCTGCTGGCCTATGCGCTGCTGTTCCTGCCGCTGGCGCAGTCGCCGGTGCGCACTGCGCTGAACAAGGCGTCACCAACGCTGGAAGAAGCAGCGCGGACCCTGGGCGCGAGCAGCTTTGCCGCGTTCTGCCGGGTGACCCTGCCGATCATCTTCCCGGCCATGGCGGCGGCTTTTGCGCTGGTGTTTCTGGATGCGATGAAGGAACTGACGGCGACCTTGCTGCTCAGCCCTACCGGCATGACCACCTTGGCTACAGAAGTGTGGGCACATACGGCAAACGTCGAGTTCGCGGCTGCGGCGCCTTATGCGGCATTGTTGATCGTGGTGTCGGGGTTGCCCGTATATCTGCTGACTACGCGGATGTATCTGAACAAGGCATGACCTTCTTCGCGGGCTTGCCCGCTCCCACAGGTACCGTGCTCCTCTGAAGACCTGCGCAGCATCTGTAGGAGCGGCCTTGTGTCGCGATGGGCTGCGCAGCAGCCCCAGGATATCGACACCAACGCCGAAATTGTCGGGGCTGCTGCGCAGCCCATCGCGACACAAGGCCGCTCCTACAGGGACCGCGTCAGGCTCTGAATTGCCCCAGGCTGGCACGCAACTGTGCGGCCAGGTCATCCAGCACCTTGCTGCTGGCCGTGGTCTGCATCACCACCTCGGCCGAGCGTTCGGCCTGGGCGTGTATGGTTTCCACCCGCCCACGCACCGCCTGCGCACCGCTCGCCTGCTGCTCGGCCGCCCGGGTGGCCAGGCCGATGGCTGCGTGCACCTGCTCCACCGCTGCCTGCACCGATTGCTGGCGGCGCTCGTTGTCACGCAGCACCAGAAGCCCCTCGCTGGCCTTTAGCCCTGCCTGGCTGATGGTGGCCACGGCCTCTTTGGCGCCCTTCTGCAACGCGGCAATATGCGCCTGGATATCACCCGTGGAGCTTTGCGTCTTGCTCGCCAGCGCCCGAACCTCGTCGGCCACCACGGCAAACCCGCGCCCGGTTTCGCCAGCGCGGGCGGCTTCAATGGCCGCGTTCAAGGCCAACAGGTTGGTCTGCTCGGCAATACCGTGAATCACTGTCAGCACCACTTCGATCTGCTCGCTCTGCTTGGCCAGGCGCTCAATCACCTGAGAGCCAGCGTCTACCTGCCCAGCCAGGTTCTCGATCAAACCGGCCAACTGGGTCGAGGTGCGGCTGTTTTCATCGGTGGCCTGGCGGATATCCACTACTTGCTGCAACGCCGCCTGCATCGCGTGGCTTTCGGCCTGCGCCTCATCGGCCATGCTCGACAGGTCACGCAAGCTGGCCGCCACTTCATCGCGTTGCAGCGCAGCGGCGGCATCGGCGCCGGCGTTGCGCTGGGCCATCGCACCAATCTCCACCCCGGTACGCTGCGCCACCTCGCCCGCCTCGCGCACAATGGGTTGCAGCTTGTCGACGAAGCGGTTCACCGCCGACGCCATATCGCCAATTTCGTCGCGGCTGTCCAGCGGCACGCGCTTGGTCAGGTCGCCCTCGCCGGCCGCCAGGTCATCCAGGGCGGCAATCAGCAGGCGCAGCTTGCTCAATACCCGGCGACCCAGCACCACCGCCACCACCAGCAGCACGCCGAGGCCGACCAGCACCAGACCCAGGCCGATGCGCCAGCGCAGCTCGCCAGCCGCATCGCGCACGGTCTGCGCGGTATTGGCTTGCATCGCGGCAGCACTGCCTTGCGCCTTCTCCAGGCGTTCGCGCAAGGTCTTGCCACTGTCGGCAGCGGCAGCCACCAGGCTGTCGCCAACCAATTGTTCGCCGCTGGCGATCAGGGCAGCGAAGCGCTGGTCGAGGGCCTTGAGTTCCTGGTCGATGCCGGCCGTGGAAACCCCCATCACCACCTTGCCGATTTCTGCCCCATTGGGGTTGATCGAGGCTTCGACGAAGTACACCGCCGAGTCACGCCGGGCGGCATCGATCACCTTGTCCAGCGCACGTTCGCCCTGGCCCTTGTCCATCAGCGCCTGGTTGATCGGGTTCTGCCGGTTCAGGTAGCGCGTCAGGTGCTGCCCCTGGGCGTCGTCGTAAACCACGAACAGCACGTTGGGGTTACGCTGGGCACGCCGGGCGAAGTCGGAGAGCACCGGCACGTCGTTGTCCCAGATCGCCCGAGGGGCGACCGAAGCCAACAGCTCGGCCATGTCGTTGGCGGAGTCCTTGAGGTTCTTTTCCAGCGTACTGCGCAATTGCTGCTGCTCGCTTTGCAGGCGTGCCGACAGCCCTGCGCTCAGGCGCTGGCGGGTGCTGCTGGAGAGGCTGTCGAGGCCCGAGCGTACATCCTGCCCAGCCTGCTCCAGTTCGCCGGCAAGTTGACGGCTGTCATTGCCCAGACGCTCGCCCAGGTCGGCTTCCAGGGCGGTAACCGTGCTGCGGGTGAGCGCAACGGCAACCACTACCTGCACCAAAAGCGCGATACCAAGGGCAACAAACACAGGCCGCAAAAGGCGGCTTCGTAACAGTGAAAGGATGGCAGACACGGTGTAGCCCTCGTGTTTTCTGGCGCCACTACTTTGATGGCATCGTCAGAAACTTCTTACAGCAAGGGTTGTGCCGGGAGCAGCAGGTATAAACGCCAAGGTTCAGCAATGGGTTTTCCTGTACTGGCCTCTTCGCGGGCTTGCCCGCTCCCACAGGGACCGCGCCCATTCTGAAATGTGTGGAGACTCTGTGGGAGCGGGCAAGCCCGCGAAGAGGCCGGTGCAGGAGAGCACAAATGAAAACGCCGCAGCCCCTTTCAGGGCCACGGCGTCAGACCAGCCTGGAAGGCAGATCAGGCGAACGGATGGCGCAGCACGATGGTTTCGTTGCGGTCCGGGCCGGTAGAGATGATGTCGATCGGCGCGCCGATCAGCGCTTCGATGCGCTTGATGTAGGCACGAGCGTTGGCTGGCAGTTCTTCCAGGGTTTTCACGCCCAGGGTCGACTCGCTCCAGCCTGGCATCTCTTCGTACACCGGCTCCAGGCCGATGTAGCTGTCGGCGTCGGAAGGCGCGTCGATGACGGCACCATTCTCGTTCTTGTAGCCAACGCAGATGTTGATGGTTTCCAGACCGTCCAGTACGTCCAGCTTGGTCAGGCAGATGCCGGAGATGCTGTTGACGTCGATGGCGCGGCGCAGGATGACGGCATCGAACCAGCCGCAACGGCGGGCACGGCCGGTGGTGGAGCCGAACTCATGGCCACGCTTGGCCAGGGTCGCGCCAGTCTCGTCGAACAGTTCGGTCGGGAACGGACCGGAACCTACGCGAGTGGTGTAGGCCTTGGTGATACCGAGGATGTAGTCCAGGTACATCGGGCCAACGCCGGAGCCGGTGGAGATACCGCCAGCGGTGGTGTTGGAGCTGGTGACGTACGGGTAGGTACCGTGGTCGATGTCCAGCAGCGAGCCCTGGGCACCTTCGAACATGATGTCCTTGCCGGCGCGACGCAGGTTGTGCAGCTCGGCGGTGACGTCGAGCATCATCGGCTTGAGCTGTTCGGCGTAGGCCATGCATTCGTCCAGGGTCTGCTGGAAGTCGATGGCCGGCTCTTTGTAGTAGTTCACCAGCTGGAAGTTGTGGTAGTCCAGCAGCTCACCCAGCTTGGCGGCGAAACGCTCGCGATGGAACAGGTCGCCCACGCGCAGGCCGCGGCGTGCGACCTTGTCTTCGTAGGCTGGGCCGATACCACGGCCGGTGGTGCCGATCTTGGCTTCGCCACGGGCTTTTTCGCGGGCCTGGTCCAGGGCAACGTGGTACGACAGGATCAGCGGCGCGGCCGGGCTGATGCGCAGGCGCTCGCGCACCGGTACGCCCTTTTCTTCCAGCTTGGTGATTTCACGCATCAGGGCATCCGGTGCAACGACCACGCCGTTGCCGATCAGGCACTGTACGCCTTCACGCAGGATACCGGACGGAATCAGGTGCAGAACGGTCTTTTCACCGTTGATCACCAGGGTGTGGCCCGCGTTGTGGCCACCCTGGTAGCGCACTACGGCGGCAGCATGTTCGGTCAGCAGATCGACGATCTTGCCTTTGCCCTCATCACCCCACTGGGTGCCCAGGACGACGACATTCTTACCCATTACATTGGTCCTCATTCACGCAAACTTGGTTGCCGGCCTGTTGCCGGCGCAGAAACTCACTGGGCCAGCGGCAGAACCTGCCAGCGCCCGTCTTGCTGAATCAATTGCCGATCACAATCCGCCTCGAGAGCAGCACTCAACGGCTGGCCAGGCAGGGCCTGGACCACACGCTGGCCCTCGTTGCGCAACTGGCAGACTTGCTGCCAGAGGGCCGCGTCGCCACTGTCCGGCATCCAGATGCCGCCAGCTGGCAATACGACCTCCGCTCGCCCCAGTGTGACCAGGGTCTTCAAATCCGTGGAGAAACCGGTAGCCGGGCGGGCCCGGCCAAAGTCGGCGCCGATGTCGTCATAGCGCCCGCCCTGGGCGATCGACTGACCTTCGCCCGGCACGAACACGGCGAACACCACGCCGGTGTGATAGTGGTAACCGCGCAGCTCGCCGAGGTCGAAGTACAGCGGCAGGTCCGGGAAGCGCGATGCCAGGCGATCGGCGATCGCCAGCAGGTCGTCCAGCGCCGCCAGCACGCTGGCCGGGGCACGGCCCAGGCGCACGCGGGCTTCGGCCAGCACTTCGCGGCCACCGCACAGTTCGACCAGCGCACGCAGCATGTTGCCCAGGTCCTTTGGCAGGTCGGCGGTCAGCACCTGCACTTCATCCACGGCCTTGCGCTGCAGGGCGTCGAACAACTGCTGCTCGACTGCACCGGACAGGCCGGCAGCACGGGCCAGGCCGCGGTAGATACCAACATGGCCGAGGTCCATGTGCACATCCGGCACATCGGTCAGTTGCAGCGTGGCGAGCATCAGGCTGATGACTTCGACATCGCTGGTGGGGCTGGCGTCGCCGTAAAGTTCGGCACCCAGCTGGATCGGGCTGCGCGAGGTGGACAAGGCACGCGGCTGGGCATGCAGCACGCTGCCGGCATAGCACAGGCGGCTCGGGCCTTCACGGCGCAGGGTGTGGGCGTCGATGCGCGCCACCTGCGGGGTGAAGTCGGCACGGAAGCCCATCAGGCGGCCGGACTGCGGGTCCACTACCTTGAAGGTGCGCTGATCCAGGTCCTGGCCGGCGCCGGTGAGCAGCGACTCCAGGTACTCGATATGCGGGGTGACGACCAGTTCGTAGCCCCAACTCTGGAACAGGTCCAACACCTGGCGGCGCGCGATCTCGATGCGCGCGGCCTCAGGTGGCAGTACTTCCTCGATGCCATCTGGCAGCAGCCAGCGGTCTACCGTTGCCATTACGCCATTTCCCCTCTGGTCCGGGCGGCTTGCCAGCAGGCGAGCCGTCAGTAAAGCCGGTATCGCGCACAGCAGCGGGCAGCACTGATCCCAGCGCAGCCACCGTACCCGACACCCTCGAATTGCCTTGCGACCTGACCAAACCGTCAACTGGCGGTTTGCCAATCAACCTTGCAGACGCAAAAAAGCCGGGAAATTTCCCGGCTGACTCATCATACACCCCTTTTCATTCAGGATGCACCCCGCCTGGTGTTTTAGCTGCCAGGCGGGGCGCCGCTGCATGAAAATCAGGGCCTGAGCATTACGGCCTGCTCTTGTCCAGGAAGCGGAAGAACTCGTTCTTCGGGTCCAGGACCAGCACGTCGCTCTTGCTCGAGAAGCTCTCGCGGTACGCCTGCAGGCTACGGTAGAACGCGTAGAAATCGGCGTCCTGGGTGTAGGCTTTGGCATAGATGGCGGCCGCCTGGGCGTCGCCGTCACCGCGGGTTTCCTCTGCTTCGCGATAGGCCTCGGCCAGCAATACGCGGCGCTGACGGTCGGCATCGGCACGAATACCTTCAGCCAGCTCGTTACCCTTGGCGCGGTGCTCGCGGGCTTCACGCTCACGCTCGGTGCTCATGCGGTCGAACACGCTGCGGTTGACTTCCTTCGGCAGGTCGATGGCCTTGACGCGCACGTCGACCACCTCGATACCCAGTTCCTTGGCGGCCATGCGGTTCAGCGATGCAGTGATGTCGGCCATCAGCGCGTCACGTTCACCGGAAACCACCTCGTGCAGGGTACGTTTACCGAACTGGTCACGCAGGCCGCTTTCCAGGCGACGCGACAGACGCTCGTCGGCGATCTGCTTCATGCCGGAGGTAGCGGTGTAGAAGCGTTCGGCATCCTTGACGCGCCACTTGGCGTAGGCGTCGACCATCACCGCTTTCTTCTCCAGGGTCAGGAACCGCTGGGTCGGAGCGTCGAGAGTCATCAGGCGGGCGTCGAACTTGCGCACCTGGTTCACGTACGGAATCTTCACATGCATGCCAGGCTGGACATCCGCCTGGACCACCTTACCGAAGCGCAGCAATACCGCGCGCTCGGTCTGGGACACGATGTAGAAGCTGTTCCAGGCCACGATGGCCAGGACCACGGCGGCGATCAGGGCGATCAGCGATCGGTTGCTCATCAGCGGCTCTCCCTAGTGCGCAGCGGCTGCTGTTGCTGTTGCAGGTCCTGCGCGGCACGGGCGGCCGCATCGTTGACCGATGGCGACACGCTGGCGGTCGGCGCGGACGGGTTGCGGCTGCCTTCGACCATCTTGTCCAGCGGCAGGTAGAGCAGGTTGTTCTGCCCGTCCTTGGTTGCCACCATGACCTTGCTCGAATTGCTGTAGACCTCTTGCATGGTCTCCAGGTACAGGCGCTGACGGGTCACGTCAGGGGCCTTGCGGTACTCGGCGACCAGCTTGGTGAAGCGGTCGGCCTCACCCTTGGCGCGGGCGATGACTTCGTCGCGGTAACCGTTGGCGTCCTCGATGATGCGCTGCGCCTGACCACGGGCTTCCGGCACCACGCCATTGGCGTAGGACTCGGCCTGGTTGCGGGCACGCTGCTCGTCTTCGCGGGCGCGGATCACGTCGTCGAAGGCTTCCTGCACTTCACGCGGGGCTGCCGCGCTCTGTACGTTGACCTGGGTGACAGTGATACCGGTGCGGTAGGTGTCGAGGAAGCGCTGCAGGCGCTCGCGGATATCCACGGCCATCTGCTCACGGCCTTCGGTCAGCACCTGGTCCATCGAGGTGGAACCCACCACGTGGCGCAGGGCGCTGTCGGTCGCGTGCTGCAGGCTGACCTCAGGCTGGTCGACGTTGAGCACGAAGTCCTGCAGGTTGCTGATCTTGTACTGGACGGTCAGCGGTACCTCGACGATGTTCTCGTCTTCGGTCAGCATCTGGCCCTGTTTGGTATAGGCACGCTCGCGCGTGACGTTCTCCATGTACTTGCGGTCGATCGGCGGGAAGTAGATGTTCAGGCCGGGACCGACCGTCTCGTAGTACTTGCCGAAGCGCAGCACCACGGCCTGCTCCTGCTCATCGACCACGTACACGGCGCTGTACAGCCAGATCGCGGCCAGTACCGCCAGGCCGATGCCCAGCAGGCCCAGGCCACCGCCCTTGCCGACATTGCGGTCACCGCCGCCACGTTTCTTGCCACTGCCGAACATGCCGTTCAGGCTGTCCTGCAATTTGCGGAAGGCCTCGTCCAGGTCCGGTGGACCTTTCTTGTCACCACCGCCGCCGCCGCCATTCCGGCGACCGCCCCAGGGATCCTGATTGTTCGAGTTGCCACCCGGCTCGTTCCAAGCCATAGCGCTCTCCATCTGATAAAGCAAAGACGCGCCCACGGCGCGCCGTCCAATGCTACAGAATGCCTGTCACTGCTGCCCGGCGACCTCGACGAGCATTTATTGCAAAGTGTGTTGCTCGACAAACACTTGCGGCTCCATGCCTTCGCGACTGACCAGGCGATTCAGTTCTACCATGGGCAGTCGCACGCTCAGCAGGCTGCGCCCTTCTTCATCATGCGCTTCACTCTGCACGGCACCCAGGGCAAAGAATTGCGCGCGCAAGCGGGCAAAACGCTGCTCCAGACACAGGGTACCGACAAACAGATCATTCCCCAGCAACTCGGCAATCGCCTGGCCGACCAGCTCCAGGCCACGCCCATCGCGTGCCGATACCCAGACCCGTTCCGGCTTGCCATCGGCATTGCGCTGGATCTGCGGCTCGACATCTTCGAGCAGGTCGAGTTTGTTATACACCTCGAGGATCGGCAACCCTTCGGCACCAATCTCGCCCAACACCGCCAGCACCTGCTCGATCTGCTCCATGCGCTCCGGCTCATGGGCGTCGATCACATGCAGCAGCAAGTCGGAGTTGCTCGACTCTTCGAGCGTAGCCCGAAATGCCTCGACCAGCTTGTGCGGCAGGTGGCGAATGAAGCCCACGGTGTCGGCCAGCACGATCGGCCCCAGGTCGTTCAGCTCGAGCCGGCGCAGGGTCGGGTCGAGGGTGGCGAACAGCTGGTCCGCGGCATACACCTCGGATTCGGTCAGGGCGTTGAACAGCGTGGACTTGCCGGCGTTGGTATAACCCACCAGCGACACCGACGGGATATCCGCGCGCTTGCGCCCGCGGCGCGCCTGCTCGCGCTGGCTGCGCACCTTCTCCAGGCGTGACTTGATCTGGCGAATGCGCACCCGCAACAGGCGGCGGTCGGTTTCCAGCTGGGTTTCACCCGGGCCACGCAGGCCGATACCACCCTTCTGACGCTCAAGGTGGGTCCAGCCGCGCACCAGCCGCGTGCTCATGTGCTCGAGCTGGGCCAGTTCGACCTGCAGCTTGCCTTCATGGGTACGCGCCCTTTGGGCGAAGATATCGAGAATCAGCCCGGTACGGTCGAGCACACGACACTCGAACACACGTTCGAGGTTGCGCTCCTGACTGGGCGTGAGGGTGTGATTGAAAATCACCAGGTCTACCTGTTCGGCATGGACCAGGTCGTGCAACTCTTCGACCTTGCCACTGCCAATCAGGTATTTGGCGGAAGGCTGATGCCTTGCCACCGTGACCAGCGAGACGATGTCGGCACCGGCCGACAATGCCAGCTCCTGAAACTCCTGCGGGTCTTCGCGCGCCTCAGGGTTCTGACCTTCCAAGTGAACGAGCAACGCCCGCTCACCACCACCGTGGCGCTCAAAGAACAATGCAGGCTCCTATCAGGCGTTGCCTGGCTCGCTGTCGCCGTGCTCGGAATCGGACGGGCTTGGCAGGCGAACCGGACGGGCAGGTACCACGGTCGAGATGGCGTGTTTGTAGACCATCTGGCTGACGGTGTTTTTCAGCAGTACCACGAACTGGTCGAAGGACTCGATCGAACCCTGCAGTTTGATGCCGTTGACCAGATAGATGGATACCGGAACCTTTTCTTTTCTCAAGGTGTTCAAGTAAGGGTCTTGTAGCGAATGCCCTTTTGACATATGCCGCACTCCTGTAAGGATAAATAATAGAAAATCAAGAAAATCGATAAATTAGGCCGCCCCTTCGCAAGAATAGACGGCAATCAGCAGGGACTCAGCTCAATATGGAGATGGCCCCAAGGTATTTCAAGGTGCGGGACAGATTGTCGCAGGCCAGGCTGTCAAGCCAGTGCACTTCAGGCCAGCCACGCAACCAGGTGAACTGCCGCTTGGCCAGCTGCCTGGTGGCAATGATACCGCGCTCACGCATCTCATTCTCAGTCAGCTTGCCGTCGAGGTAGTCCCAGACCTGCCGATACCCCACTGCCCGTATAGACGGCAGCCCGGCGTGCAAGTCACTTCTGGCTCGCAGCGATCGGACCTCGTCGACGAAGCCCTGTTCCAGCATCTGTGAAAATCGTAACGCAATTCGATCATGCAAAATGTGACGATCTGTAGGAGCAATCGCCAAACTCGCGACAGTATAGGGCAAATGCCCGCCGGCGCCTGCGTCTGCGCCGCGACTTTCCGCGAATTGACGTTGACGATGTGCGGTCATGCTCTCGCCACTCACCCGATACACCTCCAGCGCCCGGATCAGCCGCTGTGGGTCGTTGGGGTGGATACGCGCCGCCGACTCGGGGTCGACCTCGGCCAACTGGCGATGCAACTCGGCCAGGCCCAGGGCTTCGGCCTGGGCCTCAAGCTCGGCACGCACTGCGGCATCGGCTGCCGGCATGTCTGCCAGGCCATCGGTCAATGCCTTGTAATAGAGCATGGTGCCGCCCACCAGTAGCGGGATCTTGCCGCGTGCGGTGATCTCGGCCATGGCCTCCAGGGCATCGGCACGGAACTGCGCAGCCGAATAGCTTTCGGCCGGGTCGCGAATGTCGATCAACCGGTGCGGGTGGGCGGCGAGGATTTCTTTCGACGGCTTGGCCGAACCGATATCCATACCGCGGTAGACCAGCGCCGAATCGACGCTGATCAGCTCGCACGGCAGTACTTTGGTCAGTTCGATGGCCAGATCGGTCTTGCCGGCCGCTGTCGGGCCCATCAGGAATATTGCAGGGGGCTTGCCGCTCATTTCATCGACCGCGCAGGAAGAGTTTGTCCAGGTCGTCCAGGCCCATCTGGGTCCAGGTGGGGCGACCATGGTTGCACTGGCCGCTGCGCTCGGTGTTCTCCATGTCACGCAGCAGGGCGTTCATCTCGGGGATCGCCAGGCGCCGGTTGGCGCGCACCGCGCCGTGGCAGGCCATGGTGCCGAGCAGCTCGTTGAGGTGCGCCTGGATACGGTCGCTGGTGCCGTATTCCATCAGGTCGGCGAGTACATCCTGCACCAGCCGGTTGGCCTCGGCCTGCTTGAGCAAAGCCGGGATCTGGCGGATGGCCAAGGTCTCGGGGCCCAGGCGCTGCAGTTCGAAACCCAGCCGCTGGAACCACTGCGCGTGCTCCTCGGCACAGTCTGCCTCACGCTGGCTCAAGGCCAGGGTCTCCGGCACCAGCAGCGGCTGCCCGCTGAGGCCTTCGCTGGCCATGGCCACTTTCAGGCGCTCGTACATGATGCGCTCGTGTGCGGCATGCATGTCTACCAGCACCAGGCCGATGGCGTTTTCAGCCAGGATGTAGATGCCCTTGAGCTGCGCCAGCGCGTAGCCCAGCGGGGGAATGTCACCCTGGCTTTCAGGCAGCGCCGTGGTCGGCGCCGCGCCTTCTTCCAGCGGCTTGTAAAACTCGCGATACACCGCCTGTGCATCGGCGGCCGGCAGCGGCTGAGAGGGGCGCGGGGTGTACTGATACTGGTAGCCCGCACCACTGCCCCCACCGGAAAACGACTGCTGCGGGGCACGCGGCTGCTCGAGCACCGGCGAGGCCAGGCGCATTTCGCCCTGGGGGCCGAACTCACCGGCCTGCTGGCCCGTGGCGCGAACCACTTCGGGCACGGCAGCTGGCGCCGCCAACTGGTCTTCCGGGCGCACATCGGCCAGGGCGCGATGCAGGGTGCCATAGAGGAAGTCGTGCACCGAGCGCCCCTCGCGGAAACGCACTTCGTGCTTGGTCGGGTGCACGTTGACGTCGACGCCGTTGGGCTCCAGTTCCAGGAACAGCACGAAGGTCGGGTGCCGGCCATTGAACAACACGTCGCGGTAGGCCTGGCGCACGGCGTGGGCGACCAGCTTGTCGCGTACCGCACGGCCGTTGACGAAGAAATACTGCAGGTCTGCCTGGCTGCGAGAGAAGGTGGGCAGGCCGACCCAGCCCCACAGGCGCAGGCCGTTGCGCTCAACGTCGATCGGCAGCGCCTGCTCCATGAAGCCCGGGCCACAGATGGCGCCCACTCGCCGTGCACGGGCAGTTTCATCGTGGGCCTCGTGCAGGCTGAGGATGCTCTTGCCGTTGTGGCGCAGGTGGAAGCCGACATCGAAGCGCGCCAGCGCCAGACGCCGGATCACTTCCTGCAGGTGATCGAATTCGGTTTTCTCGGCCTTGAGGAACTTGCGTCGGGCCGGGGTGTTGAAGAACAGGTCGCGCACTTCCACCGAAGTACCCACCGGGTGCGCCGCCGGCTGTACCCGCGGGGTCATGTCGCGGCCTTCGGTTTCCACCTGCCAGGCCTCGGTTGCGCTGGCGGTACGCGAGGTCAGGGTCAGCCGCGCCACCGAGCTGATCGAGGCCAGGGCCTCACCACGGAAGCCCAGGCTCAATACCCCTTCGAGGTCTTCCAGCTCGCGGATCTTGCTGGTGGCGTGACGGGCCAGCGCCAGCGGCAGGTCGTCGGCGGAAATGCCGCTGCCATCGTCACGCACCCGCAGCAGCTTGACTCCGCCCTGTTCCACTTCCACGTCGATACGCCGGGCGCCGGAGTCCAGGCTGTTCTCCAGCAACTCCTTGGCGACAGAGGCCGGCCGCTCGACAACCTCGCCGGCGGCAATCTGGTTGGCCAGCCGCGGGCTGAGCAGCTGGATGCGCGAACCACCACTCATTGCGAAGCCAATGTGGTAGCAGGGATATCGAGGCGCTGGCCAACCTTGAGCTCATCGGACTTGAGGTTGTTTGTGCTGCGCAGGCTGGCCGCGCTGACCTGGTAGCGCACGGCGAGCATCGCCAGGGTTTCGCCAGGGCGCACCGTGTGTTCACGCGGGCCAGCGGCGATCTTGCCGGTGTCGCGTAGCCAGGCGATGTAGGTGCCAGGCGGCGGGTTCTGCTGGAAGTACTGGCGCACACCGGTGTGGATCGAACGGGCCAGGGCCTGCTGATGGCTGGCAGTGGCCAGCTTGGCGGCTTCGTTGTTGTTCGAGATGAACCCGGTTTCAACAAGGATCGACGGGATATCAGGCGACTTCAGCACCATGAAGCCGGCCTGTTCTACCCGCTGCTTGTGCAACGAGGTAATGCGGCCCATGTTGCCCAGCACCTTCTGCCCGACATTGAGGCTGGAGCTGAGCGTGGCGGTCATCGACAGGTCGAGGAGCACGCCGGCCAGCATGCGGTCCTTGTCGTCGAGGCTGACGTTACCGGCACCACCGATCAGGTCGGAACGGTTTTCCGTGTCGGCCAGCCAGCGCGCTGTCTCGGAGGTGGCGCCGCGGTCGGACAGGGCGAACACCGAGGCGCCAAAGGCGGCGCGCGATGGCGCGGCATCGGCGTGGATCGAGATGAACAGGTCGGCGCCCTTCTTGCGGGCGATTTCCGTGCGTTTGCGCAGCGGGATGAAGTAGTCGCCGGTACGGGTCAACTCGGCCCGGAAGCCTTTTTCGCTGTTGATCTGACGCTGCAGTTCCTTGGCGATCTGCAGCACGATGTCTTTTTCATGCTGGCCACGCGAGCCGGACGCACCCGGGTCTTCACCGCCGTGGCCGGCATCGATGGCAACCACGATGTCACGCTTGCCGCTGGGCACCGGTGGCAGCTTGATGGCAGGCTGGGCCGGTGTCACCGGCACTGCCGGCGTGGTTGCAGGCGTTGGCACCGGGGCAGGGGCCGGAGTCGGCGCGCTGGCGGCGATGGCGTCAGCCTCCTGGTCGTACAGGTCGACCACCAGGCGATTGCCATACTGGGCATTGGGCGCCAGGGTAAAGCTTTTCGGGGTGACCGACTTTTTCAGGTCGACCACCACGCGCAGGTCGGTCGGGGTACGCTGGGCCGAACGCACGCTGCTGATCGGCGTATTGGAGGTAGCCACGTTCAGCGGCGCGGCCAAGGTCGCGCCATTGATGTCGATAACCAGGCGATCAGGCGCGCTCAGGGTGAAGACGCTGTGCTGCACGGGGCCAGAAAGGTCGAAGACCAGCCGCGTGTTGTCGGGCGCGCGCCACAGGCGCATGCTCTTGACTTGAGTGACGGCCAGAGCGTCAACGGTCACCGTTGTCAGCAGCAGCCCAACGATGGCGACCAGTGCGCGTATGCGCATACCTACCCCACTTACTGTTTATAGTGTTCGGCCAGTGCCACGCACCAGGCCTCGCCGCGAGCCCCCTGCGGCGAAAGGATCAGCGAGCGTCCGCCCGCTTGGGGGCTTATGGTAATGGTCAGGTCGGGCTTTGGCAAAACGCCCGCACCCTTTTGTGGCCACTCGAACAGGCACAGCGGGTCGCCCTCGAAATAGTCACGAATGCCCATGAACTCCAGCTCTTCCGGATCGACCAGGCGATACAGGTCGAAATGGAACGCCCGCACCTCACCGATTTCGTAAGGCTCGACCACCGTGAAGGTCGGGCTTTTCACTGCACCAGTATGGCCCAGGCCACGAATCAGGCCACGCGACAGCGTGGTTTTACCCGCGCCCAGGTCACCTTCCAGAAAAATCACGCCGTGACCGCCGGTCACCTCGGCCAGTTGTGCGCCGAATTTGACCGTGGCCGCTTCATCGGCCAGAAACAGGTTTATGCCAGACACGCAGAATGCTCCTCCAACAACTCACGAATGACCGGCGCCAGATCGCTGGCAGCCAGGCCTCTACCCTTTACACCCAGACGCTCGCCCGCACAGGCGTGCAGCCATACCCCCAGGCCCGCGGCATGCCAGGCATCCAGGCCTTGGGCCAGCAGCGCCGCCAGCACGCCGGTCAGCACATCACCCAGGCCAGCACCTGCCATGGCCGGGTGACCACGTTCGCACAGCAGCAGCTGCCCGGCCGGGTCGGCTACCAGCGTGCCGGCCCCCTTCAGTACGCAGACGCTGTTGTAACGGCGCGCCAGCTTGCGTGCAGCGCCCGGGCGGTCCGCCTGCACCGCCTCGGTGGAAATGCCCAGCAACCGCGCCGCCTCCCCCGGGTGCGGGGTAAGGATGCTGCCACTGGGCAGGGCCAGCGGGGTACGCGCCAGCAGGTTCAGGGCATCGGCGTCCCATACCTGCGGGCGCTCGGCATTGGCCACCGCCGACAGCAGGCTGCGGCCCCAGGCTGCCTGGCCCAGGCCGGGGCCGACCACCAGCACCGAAGCGCGCTCCAGCACGCCCATCAGCTGGTTGGCCGAACTGGCGCCCAGGCACATGACCTCGGGCAGGCGCGCCAGGCTGGCGGTCACGTGTTCGGGCCGGGTCGCCACACTGACCAGCCCCGCGCCACAGCGCAGGGCGGCTTCGGCACTGAGCAGCACGGCGCCACCGGTGCCGAGGTCGCCACCGACTACCAGTACATGGCCGAAGTCGCCTTTATGGGCATGCGCATGACGTGCCGGCAGGTGCGCAACAGTCACGCTGCTGAGTAATTGAGGGGTGTGGCTGGGGTGTTTGGTCTGCGGCATGGGGTCAAAGGCTCCAATGTCTGGCAGAATTATACTCACCTGAGCCCGTATTGCCTTGCCCATCCATGTCCGCCTCAACTCCTGACCTCGCCCAACTGGCCCAATCGATCAAGATTTGGGGCCAGGAACTCGGTTTTGCCCATGTCGGCATCGCCGGGGTCGACCTTGGCGAACACGAACACCACTTGCAGCGCTGGCTCGACGCCGGCTATCAGGGCGAGATGGATTACCTGGGCGCCCACGGCAGCAAACGCGCGCACCCGGAGCAACTGATCCCCGGCACAGTGCGCGTGGTATCGCTGCGCATGGACTACCTGCCCGGCGACACGCAAATGGCGCAGCGCCTGGCACAGCCGGAAAAGGCCTACGTGTCGCGCTACGCCCTGGGCCGCGACTACCACAAACTGGTGCGCAAGCGCGTGCAGTTCCTGGCCGATCGCATTCAGGAAGCCATCGGCCCGTTCGGCTACCGCGCCTTTGTCGACAGTGCTCCAGTGCTGGAAAAGGCCCTGGCCGAGCAGGCCGGGCTGGGCTGGATCGGCAAGAACACCCTGCTGCTCAACCGCAAGGCGGGCAGCTATTTCTTCCTCGCCGAGCTGTTCGTCGACCTGCCGCTGCCGGTGGACGACGCCACCACCAGCGAACATTGCGGGCGTTGCCAGGCCTGCCTGGACATCTGCCCGACCCAGGCTTTCGTCGGGCCCTATGTGCTGGATGCACGGCGCTGCATCTCGTACCTGACCATCGAACTGCGCGGGCCGATTCCCGTCGAGTTGCGCGCGAAGATGGGCAACCGGGTGTTCGGTTGCGATGACTGCCAGATCGTCTGCCCCTGGAACCGCTTTGCCAGGCACAGCCAGGAACAGGACTTCCAGCCACGGCACGGGCTGGAGAATGCCGAGCTGGCGGAGATGTTCCTGTGGGATGAAAGGACCTTCTTGCGCAAGACCGAAGGTGGACCGTTGCGCCGGGCCGGCTATGAGCGCTGGTTGCGCAACCTGGCAGTGGGACTTGGCAATGCGCCATCGACAATCCCGGTGATCGAAGCGTTGAAGGCGCGGCGCGAGGATGCCTCGGAACTGGTGAGGGAGCATGTGGAGTGGGCGCTGGCGCAGCACGGCGTTCAATAGCGCCCCGGCCCAAGAGCTTGCGCCACCCTTGTGGGAGCGGGCGTGCCCGCGAATCAGGCAACGTGGTGGATGGCACCGGCTCTGCCGGTGTTCGCGGGCACGCCCGCTCCCGCAGGGGGCCAGGTTGCGCCCGCGACGGCGTCACTGCTGGTCGTTGTAGTGGAACTTGGGCATTTCCCAATGGAACCGAATCGCCAGTAACCGCAGCAGGAACCCGCCAAACAAGGTCAGTAACATCGCCTGCTCTGCCGGCACCTTGAAGTACACACAGCCCAGGTAGAACCACGCCGCCGCAAACGACACACTGGCGTACAGCTCGCGGCGGAACACCAAGGGAATATCGTTACAAAAGATGTCCCGCAAGATCCCGCCAAATACCCCGGTGATCACCCCGCTGATCGAGGCTACCAGCATGCCCTGTCCCATCTCCAGTGCAGTCATGCAGCCAATCAGGGTAAAGGCCACCAGCCCCAGGGCATCGAGCACCAGGAACAGCGAGCGCAAGCGGCGCATCATCGGCGCGATGAAGATGGTCAGCAGTGCCGCACAGCTGGTCAGCACCAGGTACTCCGGGTGCTTCACCCAGGTCAGAGGGTAATGTCCGAGCAGCACATCGCGCACCGAGCCGCCACCCAGGGCGGTGACGCAAGCAATCAGCACCACGCCGAACCAGTCCATGCCACGGCGGCCGGCAGATAACGCACCGGTCATGGCTTCGGCGGTGATGGCAATGAGGTAGAGCATCAACAACATGGTGCTGGGTCCGTTCGGGCGTGCGAGAAAGGCGCGCAGTCTAACCAGTTGCCCATGGCACCAAAAGGGGGCGCAGATACAATATCTGCGCCCTTTCGGCTCACACCTTGATGAAGTGCTCGCGATAGTGGCGCAGTTCGGCGATCGATTCGCGGATGTCGTCCAGTGCCAGGTGGGTGTTGCCCTTCTTGAAGCTGTCACGCACGTCAGGCGCCCAGCGTGCGGCCAGCTCCTTCAGGGTCGAGACATCCAGGTTGCGGTAGTGGAAGTAGTTTTCCAGGTTGCGCATGTGGCGGTAGAGGAAGCGGCGGTCCTGGCAGATGCTGTTGCCGCAGATAGGCGATTTGCCTTTCGGCACCCACTGCTCGAGAAACGCAATGGTCTGCGCCTCGGCTTCGGCCATGTCGACCTTGCTCTCGCGTACGCGCTGGGTCAGGCCAGAGGCACCATGGGTGCGGGTGTTCCACTCGTCCATGCGCGCCAGCACTTCGTCACTGTGATGGATGGCGATCACCGGCCCTTCGGCCAGGGTGTTCAGCTCGCTGTCGGTGACGATGGTGGCCATCTCGATAATGACGTCGCTGTCCGGATCCAGGCCAGTCATTTCCAGGTCGATCCAGATCAGGTTCTGTGGGTTTTGCATGCGGGGGCTCCTCGTATAGGCCGTCATAGTAGCGTAGTGGCCAAGGCGCGCCCATTCACGGCACGCAGGTAGGCGAAATGGTCCGGCGCCTGGCGTGCTAAACTGCCTGCCGTTTTCAACCCGCCCCTTGCACGGAACCTTCATGGCCAAACGCCAGCTCAATCGCCGCCAGAACTGGCGCATCGAAAAAATCCAGAACGAGCGCGCCGCGCGTGCGGCCAAACGCGAACAGCACGTACTGCAGGAACTGGAGGGCGGCGACCTGGGGCCGGAGCAGCTGGGCCTGGTGATTGCGCACTTCGGTGTGCAGGTAGAAGTGGAAGCCCAGGACGGCGAGGCCGCGGGCCAGGTATTCCGCTGCCACTTGCGCGCCAACCTGCCGGCGCTGGTTACCGGCGACCGCGTGGTCTGGCGGGCGGGCAACCAGGGCATTGGCGTGATCGTCGCGCAGATGCCGCGCAGCACCGAGCTGTGCCGGCCGAACAACCACGGCCAGCTGAAGCCGGTGGCAGCCAACGTCGACCTGATCGTGATCGTCTTCGCCCCCGCGCCCGAACCGCACCCCAACCTGATCGACCGTTACCTGGTGGCCGCAGAGCACGCCGGCATTCGCCCCCTGTTGCTGCTGAACAAGGCCGACCTGATCAACGACGAGAACGGCCCGGGCCTGCATGCGCTGCTGGAGGTCTATCGCGAGCTGGACTACCCGCTGCTGGAGGTTTCGGCGCACCACGGTGACGGCATGCAACGCCTGCAGCAGATGCTCGACGGCCACATCAGCGTGTTCGTCGGCCAGTCGGGGGTGGGCAAGTCGTCGCTGGTCAACAGCCTGCTGCCGGACGCCGGCACCCGTGTCGGCGACCTTTCGGAATGGTCTGGCCAGGGTACCCACACCACCACCACCGCGCGGCTGTACCACTTCCCCAATGGTGGCGACCTGATCGACTCGCCGGGCATCCGCGAGTTCGGCCTGGGTCACGTCAGCCGCAGTGATGTGGAGGATGGCTTCATCGAGTTCCGCGACCTGTTCGGCACCTGCCGCTTCCGCGACTGCAAGCATGATCGCGAACCTGGCTGTGCACTGCTCAAGGCGCTGGACGAGGGTCGCATCAAGCCGCAACGGATGAACAGCTACCGCTCGATCATCGCAAGTTTGCCGGAAGACGCTTACTGACCTGCCCGCTCCCGCAGGTACTGCACAAGGCTCAAGGGCCACGCCAATCCTGTGGGAGCGGGCGTGCCCGCGAAGCAGGCAGCACGGTGGTTGGCACGGGCTTCGCCCGTGTTCGCGGGCAAGCCCGCCCCCACAGGTTCCGCGCTTGCTTCAGCTACAGCGCGATCCTGTAGGGTTTACTGTTCCTTGGCCTCATCCATCTTCAACGCCCCCTCTTCGAAGATGTTCAGCTTCTGGCGCAGTTCACGCGGTTGCATGGGTGCCTGCTCGGTCCCCGCTGGCGCAGCCGGTGCCGCAGCGGCCGGAGGTGCAGGCTCGGCAGGCGGTGCCTCCGGCGTACCCTGCTCACCCTCGATGTTGCGCTGGGCCTTCTTGGTCAGCACGATGATATCGATGCGCCGGTTGACCGGGTTGAACGGGTTCTTGCGGTCGAACAGCGACGACGAGGCATAACCCACCACCCGTGCCACCTGGCCGTCCGGGTAGCCACCGGCCACCAGCGCACGGCGCGCGGCGTTGGCGCGGTTGGCCGACAGCTCCCAGTTGCCGAACTCGCCACTGCCGGCATACGGCTTGGCGTCGGTGTGGCCACTGATGCTGATCTTGTTCGGCACGGCCTTGATGGTGTCGGCCATGGCCAGCAGGATGTCCTCGAAGTACGGCTGCAGGCGCGCACTGCCAATGTCGAACATCGGCCGGTTCTCGGCATCCATGATCTGGATGCGCAGGCCGTCCTGGGTGATCTCGAACAGGATCTGGTCCTTGAACTTCTGCAGCTGCGGGTTCTCTTCCACCTTGTTCTGCAGTTCCTGCAGCAGCAACTCCAGGCGCTCGCGCTCGACCTGCTCGGCCATTGTCTCCACCTGGTCCTTGTCCAGCTGGATGCTGGTATCAGGCGTCGGCTCGGACTTGGCTTCGGGGTTGATGGTCTTTTCCGGCGCCAGCTGGGGCGAGCCGCCCAGGTCGATGACGTAGGGCGTGCCGCTTTCCGAAAAGCCTATCGGGTCTTTGAAATAGCCGGCAATGGCGATCTTCTGCTCCGGCGTGGCCGTGGACAAAAGCCACAGCACCAGGAAGAACGCCATCATCGCCGTGGCGAAGTCGGCGAAGGCGATTTTCCAGGCGCCGCCGTGGTGGCCGCCGCCAAAGCGCTTTACGCGCTTGACGATGATGGGCTGATTGTTCTCCATGACTCAGCGACCGCGAACCGCTTGTTCCAGCTCGGCGAAGCTTGGACGGTGCTTGGGGTACAGCACCTTGCGCCCGGAACTCGACCGCCAGCGAAGGCGGCATGCCCGAGGCCGAAGCCACCAGCGAAGCCTTGATCGATTCGTAGAGGTTCAGCTCTTCCTTGGCATCGTGCTCCAGGCACTTGGCCAACGGGCCGAAGAAGCCGTAGGCCGCCAGAATACCGAAGAAGGTACCCACCAGTGCCGCACCCACATGGAGGCCGATGGAAGCCTGGTCACCATCGCCGAGCGAGGCCATGGTCACCACGATACCCAGTACCGCCGCAACGATACCGAAGCCGGGCATGCCGTCGGCGATGCCGGTCACCGCATGGGAGGGATGCTCCAGCTCTTCCTTCATGCTCAGCAGTTCCATGTCGAACAGGCCCTCGAGCTCGTGCGGGGCCATGTTGCCGGTGGACATGATGCGCAGGTAGTCGCAGACGAACGCGGTCATGCGCTCATCGGCCAGCACCGTCGGGTACTTGGCGAAGATCGGGCTGGCGGCGGCATCCTCGATGTCGGCCTCGATGGCCATCATGCCTTCACGACGGCTTTTGTTGAGGATCTCGTACACCAGGCCCAGCACTTCCAGGTAGAACGCGTGAGTGAAGCGCGAGCCGAACATCTTCATCGACTTCTTGATGACGTGCATGGTCATGTGGCCAGGGTTGGCCTGCAGGAATGCACCAAAGGCCGCACCGCCAATGATCAGTACTTCGAACGGCTGGATCAGCGCTGCGATCTTGCCGTGGGAGAGCACGTATCCGCCGAGCACGCTCGCGAATACGACGATGATGCCGATAATTTTAGCCATAGGTTCAAAGCACTTGCTGTCGTGGTCAGGGGAAGAGGCGGGAGCTTTAAAACTCTTCTTCTACTTATCGGCAGAACTGCGCCAGACTATAGCCACTCATTGCGAAAAGCCAGTTCGGACTGATGTCAAAATGCCAATTGAAACCAAGGTGCCCGCTCAGGCTCCACGTACGCTAGATGCCTGGGTAAAGCTGCTCGAGAGCGTTCGCATCCCCGTGCCGAAGCACAGCTACGACCGGGTCATGGCCGCCATCCACGATAGCCGCCGCTCGCTGCGCGATATCGCCGAACTGATGCAGGATAGCCCGGCGCTGGTGCTGTCGGTGATGCGCGAAGCCAATCACCCCACCAATGCCAGCCTGGCCGAGCCTGCCGAAAGCCTGGAAGTCGCCCTCAACCGCCTGGGCCTGGAGCGCAGCGAACAGCTGCTCAAACGCCTGCCAGCGGTGCCCGTCGAAGAGATCCCGCCGGTACTTTGCCAGTTCCAGCTGATCAGCCAGCACGCCTCGCAGCAAGCCAGCGGCCTGTTCGCCAGCCGCCTGGCACGGCTGTGGCAGGAGATCCACTGGGGCAGCC
Source organism: Pseudomonas putida (assembly GCA_029953615.1). Lineage (NCBI taxonomy): Bacteria > Pseudomonadati > Pseudomonadota > Gammaproteobacteria > Pseudomonadales > Pseudomonadaceae > Pseudomonas > Pseudomonas putida. The sequence goes on from CP124529.1 coordinate 1,741,841, forward strand.
TGCTGTTCCTGTCACCGCTCTGGCCGCTGGCGCTGGCCTACCCCAAGTTGCTCGATACCTGGGAGCTGCGGGTTATCCACAAGGGCGAAGACGCCGCCCATGTCGAGGAAGAACTGTTTGGCGTGCGCATCCTGGAACTGTGCCAGACCATGGCAGAGTACTGGCGCCTGCCACAATGGGTGACCCAGGGTTACCGCCTGTTGCTGGAAGAACGCGAACAACTGGCGCAGGTGCTGAATATCGCCCGCGACCAGGACCTGCTCAGCCAGCAACACCGCCTGGACGCCGAACCTGGTCTGCGTCGCTGGTTCAACCAGCCGGCCAACACCGTGCTGCTGGCCAACAACCTGGCCCTGGCGGCACAGGTGGGCTGGGACAACCCCCACCTGCTGCGCTGGCAGTTGCTGACCGCACTGTACCTGCAGACCTCGCTGGAAGACGTGCAGCAACAGGTGCACCAGCAAGCTGCCGCCAGCGCCCGCCGCCATGCCCAGCATGCCCTGTTCCATCCGGCCGAAGCGCTGATCTGGCCCTGGCATCAGCGTCGCCCGCACCCGGACATGCTGGCGCCGCCACCGCCCACCAGCGACGAACTGGCGCGCTGGCGCAAGCTGTGCCAGGACCTTCTGGCCCAGCCCAGCCCGTTCACCAACAGCGTGCACCTGGCCACGCAGGTTATCGAAGCCCTGCTGGCCTCTGGCATGCAGCGCATCCTGCTGCTGAGCCTGGACAAGGCCAACGACCAGCTGCGCGTGCAGCAGATGGCCGGCCTGCCAAAGGAAGCCGGCGCGCTGGTGCTGCCGGTGACGCAGAACAAACTGCTGCAGAAGCTGCTGGGCCAGGCCGGGCAATTGCGCATCACCCCGGAAAACCACAGCCAGTTCTCGGCCCTGCTGCCGGCCCCGCTGCGTGCCTTGTTCCACAGCGAGCACGTACTGCTGCGCTCGCTGGCGGTGAACGGGCAGGTGCTGATGCTGATGATGGCTGACCAAGGCGGCCGGCCGCTGGCCGATGTCAGCGTGCAAGCCTTCGGCAAGACCGCGCAGTGCACCGAACGGGCGCTGTCGGTGTTTGCCAACCGCAAGGCCTGAGCCTTGCGCTACAATCGCCCCTCTTTCCACATTGGAGACCGTGGATGACTGACTTTTCCGGCTTGCCCCTGGTGATCGAAGCCGCGGACCTGCTGCAACGCCTGGATTCGCCACAGCTGATCCTGGTCGACCTGAGCAGCGCCAACCGCTATGTCAGCGGGCATATCCCCGGGGCACGCTTCGTCGAAGGCAAGCGTACCCAGCTTGGCCAGCCACCCGCGCCCGGCCTGCTGCCGGCCCTTGGCGAGCTGGAAAAACTGTTCAGCGAACTCGGCCACCGCGACGATGCCGTGTATGTGGTGTATGACGATGAAGGCGGCGGCTGGGCCGGGCGCTTCATCTGGCTGCTCGACGTGATCGGCCACCAGCGCTACCACTACCTCAACGGCGGCATCCAGGCCTGGCCGGCCGACAAGCTCTCCACCGAAGTGCCAGCCAATGGCAATACGCCGGTGCACCTGCGCATCGACAGCGCCCCTACCGCCACCCGCGAGTACCTGCAAAGCCGCCTGGGCGCCGACGACCTGGTCATCTGGGACGCCCGTGGCCCGCAGGAATTCAGCGGAGAAAAAGTACTGGCAGCCAAGGGCGGCCACATCCCCGGCGCGATCAACTTCGAGTGGACCGCCGGCATGGACCTCAACGACCACCTGCGCATCCGCCAGGACATCGCCGACGTCCTGCAGAAGCTGGGTATCACCCCCGACAAGGAAGTGATCACCCACTGCCAGACCCACCGCCGCTCCGGTTTCACCTACCTGGTGGCCAAGGCCCTTGGCTACCCGCGCGTCAAGGCCTACGCCGGCTCGTGGAGCGAATGGGGCAACCACCCGGACACGCCTGTAGAAGTTTGAGGAACCTGCATGAAATCCCGTTTGTTCATCATCAGCCAGTACCTGCTGCCGCACCACCTGCTGTCGCGGCTGGCCGGTTGCATCGCCGAGTGCCGCGTGCGCTGGTTCAAGAATGCCTTCACCGCATGGTTCGCCAAGCGTTACCAGGTCAACATGAGCGAAGCGCTGGTCGAGGACCTGAGCGCCTACGAGCACTTCAATGCATTCTTCACCCGAGCCCTGAAGCCGGGTGCCCGCCCGCTGGACGAGACCCCCGGCGCCATCCTGTGCCCGGCCGACGGTGCCGTCAGCCAGCTTGGCCCGATCGAGCACGGCCGCATCTTCCAGGCCAAGGGCCACGGTTTCAGCGCGCAGGAGCTGCTGGGCGGTGACCCGGCCATGGCCGCGCCATTCATGGGCGGCGAGTTCGCCACCATCTACCTGTCGCCCAAGGACTACCACCGCGTGCACATGCCGCTGGCCGGTACCCTGCGTGAAATGGTCTACGTTCCGGGCCGCCTGTTCTCGGTCAACCAGACCACCGCAGAGAACGTCCCCGAGCTGTTCGCCCGCAACGAGCGCGTGGTCTGCCTGTTCGATACCGAGCGCGGGCCGATGGCCGTGGTGCTGGTTGGCGCAATGATCGTCGCTTCGATCGAAACCGTGTGGGCCGGGCTGGTGACGCCACCCAAGCGTGAACTGAAGACCTTCCGCTACGACGAAGCCAGCCGCGCACCAATCCACCTGGAGAAAGGTGCCGAACTGGGCCGCTTCAAGCTGGGGTCGACTGCTATCGTGCTGTTCGGGCCGGAGCAGGTGAAGTGGGCCGAAACGCTGGGTGCCGGCTCTGCTGTGCGCATGGGGCAGCAGTTGGCGGTGCCTGTGCAGGCTTGAGTGCCTGATAGAACCTGGGGCCGCTTTGCGGCCCTTTCGCGACACAAGGCCGCTCCTACAGGAAATATGCGATTACCTGTAGGAGCGGCCTTGTGTCGCGATGGGCTGCAAAGCAGCCCCAAATTCTCGAGTCAGCCGCGCGCGTCGCGGTCTCGCAGCCCCAGCAGGTAAAGCACCCCATCCAGCCCCAGGGTGGAAATCGCCTGCTTGGCCGACTGACGCACCAGCGGCTTGGCCCGGAACGCCACGCCCAGGCCGGCCAGCGACAGCATCGGCAGGTCGTTGGCACCGTCACCCACGGCGATGGTCTGCTCCAGCTGCAAACCTTCTTCGCTGGCCAGCTTCTGCAGCAGCTCGGCCTTGCGCTGGGCATCGACGATCGGCTCCACGGCTACGCCGGTCACCTTGCCGTCGACCACTTCCAGCTCGTTGGCGAACACATAGTCGATACCCAGGCGCGCCTGCACCTGACGGGCAAAGTAGGTAAACCCACCGGACAGGATCGCCGTCTTGTAACCCAGGCGCTTGAGCTCGGCGAACAGGTTCTCGGCACCCTCGGTCAGGCGCAGCGACGCACCGATCTCGTCCAGTACACCTACATCCAGGCCCTTGAGCAGCGCCATGCGCTCCTTGAAGCTGGCGCGAAAGTCCAGCTCACCGCGCATGGCGCGCTCGGTGATCGCGGCCACCTGCTCACCCACGCCAGCGGCCTTGGCCAGCTCGTCGATGACTTCGGCTTCGATCAGCGTCGAGTCCATGTCGAACACCGCCAGGCGGCGGTTGCGGCGGAACAGGTCGTCCTTCTGGAAGGCGATGTCGACGCTCAGCTCTTCAGCCAGGGCGAAGAAATCGGCACGCAGGGCCTGGGAGTCACTCGGCACACCGCGCACAGAGATCTCGATGGCCGCCTTGCCCTTGTCGGTCTCGGCATCCAGCGCCACACGGGCCGACAGGCGCTCGATACGCTCGATGGTCAGCCCGTACTGGCTGATCACTGCACTCACCCGTTGCAGCTGCACGGGGGTGATCTTGCGGCTGAGCAGGGTGACAATGTGGCGCGCCTCGCCCTGGCCATCGGCCCAGTGCTGGTAGTCGGCCTCGGAAATCGGCGTGTAGCGGGCTTGCAGGTTCAGTTCGTGGGCCTTGGCCTGCACGCTTTGCAGCAGGGCGGTAGCCACTTCGTTGTCCGGGATATCGACCAGAATGCCGAACGACAAGGTGCCGTGCATGACTGCCAGGCCAATGTCGAGGATGCTCACACCGCCCTGCAGCAGGACGCCGGTGATAGCCGCAGTGAGACCGGGACGGTCCTCACCGGTGATGTTGATCAGGACGATTTCGCGCACAACCTGGCTCCGACTTCGATGAAAAATGCGCATTCTACCGATTTTCCGTGACCGTCGGGCGCCAACGATACTTTGCCGACAAAACCCGGCTCGCTATACTGCCCCACACTTTCATGCCATTAAGAGCCGAGCTCAGTGAACCGGCCCACGCCCGTCAAAGCAGACAACTTCTTCCTGATGATCTATCGTGCCCTGAGTCAACGTCGCGTGCCGCTGGCACTGCGCATCGCCTGCACCAACATATTCCTGGTGGCGCTGGCATTGGTGATCTACGCCTGCGTGATGGGCCTGCAGTTCAAGCAGGCCATGCACGAGCAGGCTGATGCCCTGGGCCAGAGCCTGACCACCCAGACCGCTACCTCGGCGACCGAGTTGCTGGTGGCCAACGACATCCTCAGCCTCAACGTGCTGCTCGGCAACCTGGTGAAGAACCCGCTGGTGGCCCATGCGGCGATCTACAGCGTGGACAATCGCATCCTCGCCGAAGCCGGCCAGCGCCCGCGCAACAGCCTGCTGGGCGAGGCCGAAGGCCTGTACCAGACCAAGATCACCTTCCAGGACGTGACCGCCGGGCAACTGCGCATCAGCCTGGACATGAGCCAGTTCCAGCAGCCGATGCTGATCAGCCTGCAAAGCATGGGCATTCTTGCCGCCATCCTGCTGGTACTGGCGCTGACCCTGAGCCTGCGCCAGGGTCGCTTCATCACCCTGCCGCTGCTGCAGCTGCGGGTGTGGCTGCGCGACCCGCAACCCTATACCCCGGCCACCGACCGCCAGGACGAGATCGGCGACATCGCCCGCCAGCTGCATGCGCGCCTGGCCCCACCGCCGCCACCTGAGCCAGAGCCTGAGGAAGAGGACGACGAGCAGTACGACGACCTGCACCACGCCGCGCCGGCAGCCAAGGCCGCACCGCGTACCAGGCTTGCCGCCCAGGCGGACGAGGATGACGACGAAGCTTTTGCCGGCCTGCTGGACGACGACAGCGCGCCCAAGGCCGCCGTGGTTGAATCCGACGAACCGCAGTACAGCGCCGTGCTCGCCGTGCAACTGGGTTCGCAGGAACAGCTTCGCCGCCTGCCGCGCACGCGCCTGACCGAACTGACCGAGCGCTACCGCGACTGCCTGGAGCACGCGGCCTCGCTCTACGACGGTGAAACCCACACGCTCAACGACGGCAGCACCCTGGTGCTGTTCCACAGCCGCGCCTGTGGCGAGGATTACCTGACCAATGCCATCTGCTGCGGCGAGCTGCTGCGCGCCCTGGGCCATGCCCTGCAGATCGAAGTGGCGGACAGTGGCATTACCTTGCAGTTGCAACTGGGCCTGGCCCTGGGCAACGACCTGCAGGGGCTGGAGCTGGTCGACCTGCTGATGGCCGAGAAGGCCCAGGACGCCCTGGCGCTGTCGCAGCACAGCCGCAACCTGTTGCTGGTGGAGCGCCAGATCAGCGATGACACGCTGATTCGCCAGCGCGCCCGCATTCGCCCGATTGCCAGCCCGGAAGGCGCCTGCTGCGTGGAGCGCCTGATGGAGCCTTACCCGTCGATGCTGGAGCGGCAACTGGCGCGGATGCACGAACGCCGGGCCTGATACCAGCTCTTTGTGGGAGCGGGCGTGCCCGCGAATCAGGCACCGCGGTGTATGCCACCGGCTGCGCCGGTGTTCGCGGGCATGCCCGCTCCCACAGGTCCCTGCAAAATCAGCGGTGTATGGTTTACAGCAGATACGAAAAAGCCCGCAGCAATGCGGGCTTTTTCGTATCTGGCAGTTTGATCAGAACCGGTAGACTTCCATATCGGTACGAATCGGAGCAGCCATCGGAATCTTGGATTTCTCTGGCGTCTTCTTCACCTGCACCGGCGCAGCCGGCTTTTTAGGTGCCTCTTCGGCAATCGCTGGCTGGTTGGCCAGCGGCTTGACTGCCGTGCTCAGCTGTTCGGCCAGCTTCTGCAGCAATTGGCCCTGGGCCTGCACCTGCGACGCCTCGCTGCCCGCGTGCGGCTGCTCAAGGTGAACGATACGGTTGTCACGCACATGGCCACGGCGATCCAGCAAGCGCCACTGGGCATCCAGGATAGCCGGCTGGTCCTTGCCCGAGTCCAGGCGAGTGATCGACAGCAGCACTTGTACATCCGGGTTGAAACCGGCCACCGCCGGCGCCAGCACCACGCGCTGGCTGTCCAGGCGCCAGGCGAGCTGGCGCACCAGCAGCTGGTCGATATCCGACGAAAGGCTGCCAGCCCAACGACCGTCGGTCGCCGAGGTCAGGCTGCCGTCAGCCTGACGCTGCAGGAACGTCTCGCGTTGCAGGTAATCGGCCACCGATACCGGGCCGAGCACCACGGCCATGCCTGCACTCTGCGAAGGCTGGCCAGGATCACCACTGTCGAGCTGGTACAGGGCAACCGGCTGATGCATGGTGCACCCGCCAAGGCCCAGCAGGCCAGTCATCAACAGCGCAAATGGAAGGCGCAGAAATTTCATCATCCCATCCAGGCGGTCGCCAACAGGCTAACCGCAGTGATACATATAGATTCAAACGGGCACACGGCCACGCCGGCACCGCAAGGGCCATATCATCCGCGAAATAACCGTCCGACTCCAGCATTTCTGCCCGGAACGACGCTGAAATTGCCGTTCCAGACATTTCAACTGCTTACGCCGGCACTTCCACCTGCAACCCATCGACCCGCTGGAACCCACGCGGCAACTTGCTGCCGCGCCGTCCGCGCTCGCCCTTGTAATGCTCCAGGTCGTCCGCTTTCAGAGATAGGGTACGCTTGCCGGCTTGCAATACAAGTGTCGCGCCTTCGGCAATCACGGCCAGATCGGTCACAAATTCTTCACGGCTGGCCACCCGGTCGCCCGGCACACCGATGATCTTGTTGCCCTTGCCTTTGCCCAGCTGAGGCAGGTCGCTGACCTTGAACACCAGCAGGCGGCCTTCGCTGGTCACTGCCGCCAACCAGTCCTGCTCGCGGTTGGCTACCGGGCGCGGCGTCATGACCTTGGCACCGTTGGGCAGGCTGAGCAAACCCTTGCCGGCCTTGTTCTTGGCCTGCAAGTCTTCACCCTTGACCACGAAGCCGTAACCGGCGTCCGAAGCCACCACGTAGAGCGCGTCGTCATCGGGCAACAGCACGCACTCGAAGGTGGCCCCCGGCGGTGGCGTCAGGCGGCCGGTCAGCGGTTCGCCCTGGCCACGCGCCGACGGCAGGCTATGGGCGGCCAGCGAGTAGCTGCGGCCAGTGGAGTCGATGAGCACCGCAAACTGGTTTGAACGCCCGGCGGCGGCGGCCTTGAAGCCATCGCCGGCCTTGTACGACAGGCCGGTGGCATCGATGTCGTGGCCTTTGGCACAGCGCACCCAGCCCTTCTCCGACAGCACCACGGTGACCGGCTCGGTCGGCATCAGCTCGTTTTCCGACAGGGCCTTGGCTTCGGCGCGCTCGACGATCGGCGAGCGGCGGTCGTCGCCATAGGTTTCGGCATCCTTGATCAGCTCGCTGCGTACCAGTTTGCGCAGCTTGGCATCGCTGCCCAGCAGCGCGAGCAGTTTGGCCTGCTCTTTCAGCAGTTCATCCTGCTCGCCGCGGATCTTCATCTCTTCCAGGCGCGCCAACTGGCGCAGGCGGGTCTCGAGGATGTAGTCGGCCTGGATCTCGGTCAGGTCGAAACGGGCGATCAGGGCCTGCCTGGGCTGGTCCTCGGTACGGATGATGTGGATAACTTCATCCAGGTTGAGGAACGCGGTCAGCAAACCTTCCAACAGATGCAGGCGCTTCTCCACCTTGTCCAGGCGGTGTTGCAGGCGGCGACGGACGGTAGCGGTACGGAATTCCAGCCACTCCAGCAGCAGCGCTCGCAGGTTCTTCAGCTGTGGTCGGCCGTCCAGGCCGATGATGTTGACGTTGACCCGATAGCTGCTCTCCAGGTCGGTGGTGGCAAACAGGTGCTGCATCAGTTCGTCGGCGTCCACGCGGTTGGAGCGCGGGATGATGACGATGCGGCACGGGTTCTCGTGGTCCGACTCGTCACGCAGGTCGGCGACCATCGGCAGCTTCTTGGCCTGCATCTGCGCGGCGATCTGCTCCAGCACCTTGGCCCCGGAGACCTGGTGCGGCAGCGCGGTGACGACAATGTCGCCATCCTCGACTCGGTACACGGCGCGCATGCGGATGGAGCCACGGCCACTTTCGTACATCTTGAGGATTTCTGCCCGCGGCGTGACGATCTCGGCCTCGGTCGGGTAATCCGGCCCCTGGATGTGCTCGCACAGCTGCTCGATGGTGGCCTTGGGCTCGTCGAGCAGGCGTACACAGGCTGTGGCCACTTCCCGCAGGTTGTGCGGCGGCACGTCGGTGGCCATGCCCACGGCGATACCGGTGGTGCCGTTGAGCAGAATATTAGGCAGGCGCGCCGGCAGCACGGCCGGCTCCTGCAGGGTGCCGTCGAAGTTCGGCACCCAGTCCACGGTACCTTGGCCAACTTCGCTGAGCAGTACCTCGGCGTAGCGCGACAGGCGCGCTTCGGTATATCGCATGGCGGCGAACGACTTCGGATCGTCCGGCGCACCCCAGTTGCCCTGGCCGTCGACCAGGGTGTAGCGGTAGCTGAACGGCTGCGCCATCAGCACCATGGCCTCGTAGCAGGCCGAGTCGCCATGGGGGTGGAACTTGCCGAGCACGTCACCGACGGTACGCGCCGATTTCTTGTGCTTGGCATCGGCATCGAGCCCCAACTCGCTCATGGCGTAGACGATGCGTCGCTGCACCGGCTTCAGGCCATCGCCGATGTGCGGCAGGGCGCGGTCCATGATCACGTACATGGAATAGTTGAGGTAGGCCTGTTCGGTGAAGTCAGCCAGCGAGCGGCGTTCTACGCCGTCCAGGCTGAGTTCCAGTGAGTCGCTCATGCGGGCCTCGTCATTTCAGGTTCTGGCGCAGCAGCATGGTGCCGCCGCGCTGGGTAAATTCAAGTTGTTTCAGGGCACTCATGCCCAGCAATACGGTCTGCCCGTCCAGGCCCGGCACCACGATGGCGCGCACGTCCTGCAGGCGGATATCCCCCAGCTGCAGGCTGGCCAGCCGCGTGCGGTAGCCTTCGGTACGGCCGTTGGCGGTACTGAGCTGCACCGGGCTGCCGCGCTCCAGGCCCAGTTCACGCCCCAACGCCTCGGGGATGGCCACGTCGGTGGCACCGGTGTCGAGCATGAAATGCACCGTCTGCCCGTTGATCGCGCCATCCATCACAAAGTGGCCCTGGCCGTTGCCCAGCAGGCGCACCTCGACAAAGCCTTCGCCATGCGACGACTGCACCTGGGCATTGGGGTTGCGCTGGCTGTCTTCCCATTGGCCGAAGAAGCGCGTGGCAAGGAACAGCGCCGCCGCCCAGGCGACGATCATCAGTACCTTGCCAGCCCGCTTGCCCGGTGCCTGGCTCATGGCTTGGCGCTCCAGCCGCCTTCCGGCGCGTCGAAGCGCCAGACGATCGGGCGTGCCTCGCCATCGGCGCGGGCGCCGTTGTTGTTGTCCAAACCGATCCAGGCGCCCTTGGCATCGATCACCAGGGCCTCGGCCAGGCCGAACGGCTGTTGATAGCGGCGCGACTCGACCAGGGCATCGGCAGCAAACGACCAGCAGCGCTCGACCTTGCCGCTGTCGGTATCCCGCCGGCAGACTCGGTAAGCGTTGCGTTCGAGCGTGAACAGCTTGCCCTCGAACCAGGCCAGGTCGGCGAAGTCGCGTGACAGCGCCTGGGCATTGGGCATCTGCGCAGGCTGCATTTCGACGCCAGCCTCGCTCAGCAGCACGCAGCTGCGCCCGCAGGTCCATACCGATTGCTGGCGCTCGATGGCCACCAGGCCACGGCGCTCTCGCTCGGCGGCCAGCCACAGGCGGTCGCCCGCCGGGTTGATCGCAAGACCCTCGAACAAGGCGTTGAAGTTCAACAGCATGCCACTGGCCCGGGCCTGACGAACCATGGCCGGGTCAATCTTCAACCAGTCCGGCTCGCCTTCCAGCGGCAGTTGCAGCACCGCCGCATGGGCCTCGCTGACCAGGTACAGGTTGCCCGCCTGATCACAGGTGATGCCTTCGAAATCCAGTTCACCACCGCGGATGTAGGAAGCCGCCCAGTTACGCGACTTCAGGCCCCACGGCAGGCCACTTTCCGGCACCGCTGGCGCGGTGAAGGTGAGCGGCTGCGCGCGCCAGGTCGGGTTTTGCCGGTCGAAGCGGTAGATGCGGTCGTCGTCGCGGTCGGACACACCCCACAGCCCGCCCCGGCACTCCACCAGGCCAGACAGGTTGCCACCGCGCATGCCGTCGATCGGGTGCTCGGCGCTCAGCTTCAGCTCTGGCCAGTTGCCCGCCAGGCTCGGCAGGGCAACCAGCGCCAGGCAGGCAGCCAGAAGCCGCCGAATCAAACCATGACCTCGGCCAGGTTGCCTTTGGTTTCCAGCCAGCTCTTGCGGTCGCCCGCGCGCTTCTTGGCCAACAGCTTGTCCATCAGCTCGCAGGTGGCCTGCACATCGTCCAGGGTCAGTTGCACCAGGCGCCGGGTGTTCGGGTCCATGGTGGTTTCGCGCAGCTGTGGCGGGTTCATTTCGCCCAGGCCCTTGAAGCGGGTGACCTGTGGCTTGCCGCGTTTCTTCTCGGCCACCAGGCGATCGAGGATACCGTCACGCTCGGCCTCGTCGAGGGCGTAGTAGATTTCCTTGCCCAGGTCGATGCGGTACAGCGGCGGCATGGCCACGTACACATGCCCGGCCTCGACCAGCGCGCGGAAGTGCTGGACGAACAGTGCGCACAGCAGCGTGGCGATGTGCAGGCCGTCGGAGTCGGCGTCGGCAAGGATGCAGATCTTGCCGTAGCGCAGCTGCGCAAGGTCGGTAGCCCCAGGGTCGACGCCAATGGCCACGGCGATGTTGTGCACCTCCTGGCTGGCCAGAACTTCGCCACCGTCCACTTCCCAGGTATTCAGGATTTTGCCACGCAGCGGCAGGATCGCCTGGAACTCCTTGTCACGCGCCTGCTTGGCCGAGCCACCGGCCGAGTCACCCTCGACCAGGAACAGTTCGGCGCGCATCGGGTCCTGGCCGGCGCAATCGGCCAGTTTGCCGGGGAGCGCCGGGCCCTGGGTGATGCGCTTGCGCTCGACCTTCTTGCTGGCTTTCAAGCGGCGCCCGGCGTTGCTGATGGCCAGCTCCGCCAGCTGCATGCCCAGCTCGGGGTGGGCGTTTAGCCACAGGCTGAAGGCGTCCTTGACCACGCCGGAAACGAAGGCAGCCGCCTCGCGCGACGACAGCCGCTCCTTGGTCTGCCCGGAGAATTGCGGGTCCTGCATTTTCATCGACAGCACGAAGGTGATGCGTTCCCAGACGTCTTCCGGCGCCAGCTTCACGCCACGCGGCAGCAGGTTGCGAAACTCGCAGAACTCCCGCATGGCATCCAGCAGGCCCTGCCGCAGGCCGTTGACGTGGGTGCCGCCCTGGGCGGTAGGGATCAGGTTGACGTAGCTTTCCTGGATGCTGTCGCCGCCTTCGGGCAACCACAGCAACGCCCAGTCCACCGCCTCCTTGTTACCGGCCAGGCTGCCGCAGAACGGCTCGTCGGGCAGGCGCTGGAACTCGTTGACCGAATCGACCAGGTAAGAACGCAGGCCGTCTTCATAGTGCCACTCGACCTTCTCGCCACTGGCCTTGTCCTCGAAGCTGACCAGCAGGCCCGGGCACAGCACGGCCTTGGCCTTGAGCACGTGCTTGAGGCGGCTGATGGAGAACTTCGGCGAATCGAAGTACTTGGGGTCGGGGCTGAAGTATACGCTGGTGCCGGTGTTGCGCTTGCCAACCGAACCGACCACTTCCAGCTCGCTGGCCTTGAAACCATCGGCGAAGGTCATCTGGTATTCGTTGCCGTCACGTTTGACGCGCACGCGCACCTGGGTCGACAGGGCGTTGACCACCGAAATGCCCACGCCGTGAAGGCCACCGGAGAACTGGTAGTTCTTGTTGGAGAACTTGCCGCCGGCGTGCAGCTTGGTGAGGATCAGCTCGACCCCGGACACGCCCTCTTCCGGGTGGATATCCACCGGCATGCCACGGCCGTCATCGCTGACTTCCAGCGAGTGGTCGGCATGGAGGATGACCTGCACCGAACGGGCGTGACCGGCCAGGGCTTCGTCGACGCTGTTGTCGATGACTTCCTGGGCCAGGTGGTTGGGGCGGCTGGTATCGGTGTACATGCCCGGCCGCTTGCGGACCGGGTCAAGGCCCGAGAGGACTTCGATGGCGTCTGCGTTATAGGCGCTAGCGCTGGGAGTGGCCATAGGGTCTCGTCGTCAGTCTGGTGAATGCAAAAAAGTCAAAATACAGAAAAATCGAGCGCCGCATACTGCCCACGGGCAATGCCGGCAAAGGCCAGCAGGGCCGGCAGGCGCTCGGCGAAGCCCTGGAAGCTGTGGTCGCCGCCGGCCTGGATGCGCAGCGCACAAGCACGGTAATAGCGCTCGGCATGGCGATAGTCCAAGGTTTCATCGGCGGTTTGCAGCCACACTTGATAGCGGCTGGGGTCCACCGGGGCCGGTACTTCAAGCTCGGCCAGGGCCTGCACGTGATCTAGGGTCAGCTCCCAGGTTTCGTCGGTATAGTGGTTGCGCTGGGCACCCAGGTAGCCGTCGAAATGCTTGTGCGGGGTTACCGCCGGGTTGATCAGCAGGGCCTTGAGACCATGGCGCTCGGCCAGATGAGTGGCATAGTAGCCGCCGAGCGAACTGCCCACCAGTAATGGCGCGCCGAGTTCGGCGATGGCCACTTCGAGCTGGGCAATGGCCTGGCGTGGGTGATGGTGCAACGCGGGCACCCGCAGCTGATCGGCCAGGCCGAGGCGCTGCATGACAGCTTCGAGTTGGCGCGCCTTGGTTGAGAGTGGCGAGCTGTTGAAGCCATGGATATAGAGGATGGAACCCGACATGCTGCCCCCGGAATCTGTGGCTTCGCGCCCGGTGAGACGGGCGCAGGGACGCGCAGTGTAGCGCGTTCGCCGGGTTTTGACGCAGTGTCACGGGTTTCGCAACAATTTCTTCACCGAGCACCGCAGCAAGACTGGACCTGTGGGAGCGGGCGTGCCCGCGAACACCGGCGCAGCCGGTGCCAGCCACCGCGTTGAATTCTTCGCGGGCACGCCCGCTCCCACAGAGATTTGTGCAGATTTCGAGTGTTTTAATAACCTGGGCTTTCGAAGTCGAGCTTCACTTCAAAATCCAGCGCCCGCTCCACTCCAGTCTCCAACCGCCCGTCGGCGTGCAGGCGCAGCCAGCGATACCCAGGCTGTTCCTCGCTCACCTTGAAGTCCTCGCTACGCGCCGCGAACTGGATGCAGGTCGACGGCGTGGCCAGCAGACGCCGGCCGTTGCGCACTTCATCCCACTCCTGGTGCACATGCCCCCACAGCAACGCCCGCACCTGCGGATAACGTTCGACGATATCGAACAGTGCCTGAGCATTGCGCAAGCCTATCGGCGCAATCCACGCACAGCCGATATCTACCGGCTGATGGTGCAAGCACACCAGGCAGTGCCGCTCGCCCGCCTCTTGCAAGGCCACCTCCAGCACTGCCAGCTGGTCATCGGTCAAAAAACCATGGGTAGCGCCGTGCACAGCCGTGTTGAGCATGACGATTCGCCAAGCCCCCATATCGGTCACCGCCTGCACCAGCTCGGGCGCCACCTGCACCATCACCTGAGCCTCATCGTGATTGCCCGGCAACCAGCGGGTGGGCACGGCAAACGGCGCGGTCAGCTCACGGAATGCTTCATAAGAGGCAACACTGGCGTCCTGCGAAAGGTCACCGGTGCACAGCAGCAGGTCGACAAGCGGTTGCTCCCGCTGCACCTGGGCCACTACATGGCGCAGGCTGTCTCGGGTATTGAGGCCCAGCATGCTGCCCGCCGGGTCGGCAAACAGGTGGGCATCGGTCCAGTTGCACCACATGCACGGGGCGCGTTTGGTCTGGCTGCGGCAACGGCCGTCTCCTCGAACGGATTCAGCGCGAATTATGGCTGTACAACGGTTACGCGCAAACACTCGTAACCCAACCACGTCACAATTCAGCGAACGCTTGCCAGCTCATGACCACAGGCCAGGCAATGACTCAGCCATTCACCGAGGAACAGGTTGAGCTGGGCCTTTTCGTCCGGCTGGTGCATGGCTTCGTTGGGATAGGGGTAGATGCTGCGCAGACGCCGGGTGTGTTCGGCACTGACCACCTCGGCCATGCGCGCATCGTGGTACACCTGCACTTCCAGGTGTGGCACCGGCAACCACGGCAGGCTGTGCTCCTGGCGCACGTGCAGGGTGGTGGTGTACGGGCAGGCCAGCACCACGTCGAGGACCAGCACGCCAAGCATCTGGTCGCCCTGGGTCATGCCGATGCGGCGCGAACTCTGGGTGGTGCGCATGTCGGGCAACAGGCGCATCAGCCGGGCGTAGTTGGCCTCGCAGGCTGCCTGCAGCCCGACCAGGTCGACCCGATAACGCTCGCGCAGCAGGTTCACTTCCACATACCTCGTACTTCGTCACGGTTCAGCGCCAGCCATTGCAGGCCGATGATAGTCGCCGCATTGCAAACACGCCCGTCGCGCACGGCTTGCATGGCATCCTCGAACGACCAGACCCGCACGCGAATGTCTTCGCCTTCTTCTTCCAGGCCATGCAGACCGCCCGCGCCTTCACTGTTGCAGCGACCGAGGAACAGGTGGACATACTCGTCACTGCCACCAGGCGACGGGAAGTAGCGGGTCATCGGCCACAGTGCGCTGAAGACCAGGCCGGCTTCTTCTTCGGCTTCGCGGTGGGCGACCTGTTCAGGCTGCTCGTCCTTGTCGATCAGCCCGGCGACCATCTCGATCAGCCACGGGTTGTCGATCTTGCCCATGGCCCCCACCCGGAACTGCTCGATCAGCACCACTTCATCGCGTTGCGGGTCATAGGGCAGCACGCACACCGCATCATGGCGCACGAACAGCTCGCGGCTGATTTCGCGGCCCATGCCACCGGCGAACAACTCGTGGCGCAGGTGCACCTTGTCGAGCTTGTAGAAGCCCTGGAAGCAGTTATCCCGCTTGACGATCTCGACCGCCCTGGGCACTGAGTTCAACGTGTCTGACATGGGAATCCTCATTACCTCGCCTACAGCATCGCGCCATCCTACTCTCCACGCCAGCGGGTTTCACCCCTTTCCAGTAACCGTTCGCGCACTCGGGACAGCGCGCCTTCTCTCTGTTAGCTTAGTGGCGAACTGAAGGCCGCGCAGACGGTCAAAGGCCGACTTTTCCCTGTTCTGCAAGGATTCCCATGACACTTGTCAAACTGACTTCCGTGGCTGTGCTGGCCCTGGCACTGGGTGCCTGCCAAAGCCTGTTCACGCCCAACTACCGGGCGCCGCTCGAGGTCAAGCGTGATGCCTGGGAGCATGTCAAACCCGGCTGCAGCGAAAGCGACTGCCCGCTGGTGAACATCGACATGATCCACTTCCCGGCCTTGCCCAAGCTTGATGGCATCGTCGAGAAACGCCTGCTGCAACTGACCGAAGACAACCAGCGCGGCAACGCACCCGCCACCCTGCAAGCCTACGAGCAGCAGTACCTGGCCAGCGCCGACAAGCGCAACAGCAGCTACCTGCAGGCCAAGGTACGCGAGCAGCATGACGGGCTGGTGATCATCGAACTGTCCAGCTACCTGGACAGCGGCGGCGCCCACGGCATGCCCGGGCGCGGGTTCATCAACTATTCGCGCAAGCTGGACAAGGTGCTGACCCTGCAGGACATGCTGGTGGCCGGCCAGGAAGACACCTTCTGGAAAACCGTGGAGGAGTCGCACCGCGCCTGGCTGATCAGCGTAGGCATGGACAAGGACGCCGAGTTCATCAAGACCTGGCCGTTCAAGCAGTCGCCGCACGTCGCCCTGACGTACGGCGCGGTGGTGGTCAAGTACGAGGTCTACACCATCGCGCCCTACTCCATGGGCCACGTGGAATTGAAGATCCCCTACCCGCGCCTGAATGGCGTGCTCAAGCCTGAACTGTTTCCCGGCCGCGGCTGAAGCTCAGCAGCCCGTGCAGTAGCCCTGCCAGCAGCAATGCCGGCAGGGTCGCCCCCAGGTCCGGCGCCTGCGCGGCGATCACATGGTACGCCACCACGCCGACCACCCAGGCCAGCAGTGCCTGCCAGTGCAAGCCATTCACCTGTGCTGGCAGGCGGCGGCGACGGATCACGTAGTGGTCCACCAATACCACACCGAACAGCGGTGCAAACACCGAACCGATCAGCAGCAGGAAGTTCTCGTACTGTGCCAGTGGCGCCAGCAGGGCAATCAGCGTGCACAGCACGCCAATGGCCAGCGCCAGGTGCTCGACCTTCAGGCGCACCAGCACGCCGGTGGAAACGGCCGCCGAGTGAATGTCGGCAAAAGCCTTTTCCGACTCGTCCAGCAGAATCAGCAGCAGCGGAATGCCCATGCCGGCGCCCGCCAGGGCCAGCAGCAGGGCGTTGGCTTCGCCACTGCCGGCAAAGGCCAGGGTGTAGCCCACGCCCAGGCTCATCAGCCAGGTGTTGCCGATGAAGTAGCCCAGCACCGTGCCGCCGAATACAGGTTTGCCGTTGCGGGCAAAACGCGAGTAGTCGGCGATCAGCGGCAACCAGGACAGCGGCATGGCGATGGCGATGTCGAAGCCCACGGCCAGCGACATCGAACCGTCGCCGGCGCGGTTCCACATTGCCGTCAGGTCGGCCTTGGCGAACAAGTTCCAGGTCAGCCACAGGCAAGCACCCAGCAGCAGCCAGATACCCCAGGCGCGCAGCACCTTGCGCACGAACGCCAGTGGCCCACCGACCGCGAGCAAGGTGGCCAGGGCGCCGAAGCACAGGGTCCAGAGCATCGGACTGTTCCAGGCACTGGCTTCGCCGAACGCCCGCGCACCCAGCAGGCTGGCGGCATCGCGCATGACGATGATCTCGAACGCGCCCCAGCCCACCAGTTGCAGCAGGTTGAGCAGCGCCGGCAAGCGCGCGCCATGGGCGCCCAGGCTGAGTTTCAGGGTGCCCATCGCCGACAGGCCGGTGTCGCTGCCGATGACACCGGCAGCCCCCAGCAACAGCACACCCACACCGGTGCCCAGAGCGATGGCCAGCACTGCGCCAGCAAGGCCCAGACCAGGTGCCAGCATGGCGCCGACCTGCAGCACCATAAGGCCGATGCCGAGGGAGAACCATAGCGAGAACAGGTCGCGGGCGCCGAAGATGCGCTGGGCGATGGGGACCGGGTGATCGGGGGAGAATTGGCTGGGAGTGGTCATTGTTATTTTCGCCGGAAGAATGAGGAGTTGCACACAGCATCCTGTGGGAGCGGGCGTGCCCGCGAACAAGGGCGAAGCCCTTGCCATGCACCGCGGTGCTTGCTTCGCGGGCACGCCCGCTCCCACAGGGTAAGGTGCTGCGGCTTAGACTTTGTGGTACAGCTGACTGCCTTCCTGGCGGAACCGCTCGGCCTGCTCGCGCATGCCTTGCTCGACCGTCACATCCACGGTTTCGATCTTGGCGGCGTACTCACGTACTTCCTGGGTGATCTTCATCGAGCAGAACTTCGGCCCGCACATCGAGCAGAAGTGCGCGACCTTCGCCGATTCCTTCGGCAGGGTCTCATCGTGGTAGGCGCGGGCGGTGTCCGGGTCCAGGCCGAGATTGAACTGGTCTTCCCAACGGAACTCGAAGCGCGCCTTGGACAAGGCGTTGTCACGAATCTGCGCGCCCGGGTGACCCTTGGCAAGGTCGGCAGCGTGAGCAGCGATCTTGTAGGTGATGATGCCGGTCTTCACGTCATCCTTGTTCGGCAGGCCCAGGTGTTCCTTGGGTGTGACGTAGCAGAGCATGGCGCAACCGAACCAGCCGATCATCGCCGCGCCAATGCCCGAGGTGATGTGGTCGTAGCCAGGGGCGATGTCAGTGGTCAGCGGGCCGAGGGTGTAGAACGGCGCCTCGTCGCAGCATTCCAGCTGCTTGTCCATGTTCTCCTTGATCAGTTGCATCGGCACGTGGCCGGGGCCTTCGATCATGCACTGCACGTCGTGCTTCCAGGCGATCTTGGTCAGCTCGCCGAGGGTCTCCAGTTCACCGAACTGCGCGGCATCGTTGGCGTCGGCAATAGAGCCGGGGCGCAGGCCGTCGCCCAGCGAGAAGCTGACGTCGTAGGCCTTCATGATTTCGCAGATTTCTTCGAAGTGGGTGTACAGGAAGTTTTCCTTGTGATGCGCCAGGCACCACTTGGCCATGATCGAGCCACCGCGGCTGACGATACCGGTGACGCGCTTGGCGGTCAGCGGCACATAGCGCAGCAGTACACCGGCGTGGATGGTGAAATAGTCCACGCCCTGCTCGGCCTGCTCGATCAAGGTGTCGCGGAACAGCTCCCAGGTCAGGTCTTCGGCCACGCCGTTGACCTTTTCCAGGGCCTGGTAGATCGGCACGGTGCCGATCGGTACCGGCGAGTTGCGGATGATCCACTCGCGGGTTTCGTGAATGTGCTTGCCGGTGGACAGGTCCATGACCGTGTCCGAACCCCAGCGGATGCCCCAGGTCAGCTTGGCCACTTCTTCCTCGATCGAGGAACCCAGGGCGCTGTTGCCGATATTGCCGTTGATCTTCACCAGGAAGTTGCGGCCGATGATCATCGGCTCCACTTCCGGGTGGTTGATGTTGGCCGGGATGATCGCGCGGCCACGGGCGATTTCCTGGCGAACGAACTCGGGGGTGATCTCTTTCGGGATGTTGGCCCCGAAACTGTGGCCGGCGTGCTGCTCGTCGAGCAGGCCGGCGGCGCGTGCCTCCTGCAGCTTCATGTTTTCGCGGATGGCCACGTACTCCATCTCGGCGGTGATGATGCCCTGGCGGGCATAGTGCATCTGCGAGACGTTGGCGCCCGCCTTGGCACGGCGCGGGTTGCGCACATGGGCGAAACGCAGCTTGGCGAGTTCCGCATCGTTCAGGCGCTGCTGGCCGAAATCGGAGCTCAGGCCGGCCAGGCGCTCGGTGTCACCGCGCGCCTCGATCCAGGCCGAACGCACATCGGCCAGGCCCTTGCGTACGTCGATGACGACGTTGGGGTCGGTGTACGGGCCGGAGGTATCGTAGACCAGCACCGGGGCATTGGCCTCGCCACCGAAATCGGTCGGGGTGTCGTCCAGGCTGATTTCACGCATGGGCACGCGGATGTCCGGGCGCGAGCCTTCGACATAGACCTTGCGTGAACGCGGGAACGGTTGCACGGACTGCTGATCGACTTGTGCCGATTCGCTGAGGTTGATCGCTTTTTCTTGTTTGGTCATCACAGGCTCTCCAGACGGCTTCCTACGCAGTGGAATGTCGGGGTGAACCTGAAAGGCGCGGACGCACCCTGTTGATGGGGTGCAGTGCCGGATATTGGGGTGCCTGAAGCTGCATGCAGCTGTGGACATTCCCGGACCTGGCACAAGAGGCTCCCCGGGAAGGCGAGCAATCTTGTTCCCTACGCAGGCGCTAACCTGATCAGGTTCAACGGGATCCGCAACTTTGCGATCTCAGCCTTTGCTTCAAGGCACCCCGACAAGAACATGCGCAGTCTAGACTGGAGTGGTCGGCAAAGCCAAGCGGGTAAATGCGCGGATGATGAAAGGCACCCCGAGCGATTGTTGCCGGGTGCGCATGGCACTACACTGGCCCGTCGCTCGATACTCAACAGTTCAGTAATTAAATTTCGTACAAGGATTGCCTTTATGCTGCGCAAACTTTCACTGGCGATAGCCGTGTCTTGTGCGTCCAACGGAGTGGTCTGGGCAGCGGACGTGCCTCAAACAGTCAAGACCGACCTGGTCAGCGTCTACCAGGAAGCGGTCGACAACAACGCTGACCTGGCGGCGGCCCGCGCCGATTACGGCGCCCGCCGCGAAGTGGTGCCACAGGCCCGCGCCGGGTTGCTGCCCAACCTTTCGGCAGGTGCCGAAATGCTGAACACCCGCACCAAGCTGGACGAACCATCGGCCACCAGCAACCGCAGCGGTAATACCTGGAGCGCGACCCTGGCGCAGCCGATCTTCCGCGCTGACCGCTGGTTCCAGTTGCAGGCGGCCGAAGCGGTCAACGAACAGGCGGCGCTGGAGCTGTCGGCGACCGAACAGAACCTGATCCTGCAAACTGCACAGAATTACTTCGCCGTGCTGCGTGCCCAGGACAACCTGGCCGCGACCAAGGCTGAAGAAGCTGCCTTCAAACGCCAGCTGGATCAGTCCAACGAACGCTTCGACGTCGGCCTCTCCGACAAGACCGATGTGCTGCAATCCCAGGCCAGCTACGACACGGCGCGGGCCAACCGGATCATTGCCGAGCGCCAGGTACAGGATGCCTTCGAGGCCCTGGTGACCCTGACCAACCGGGAATACACATCGATTCAAGGCGTGGTCCATACCCTGCCGGTGCAGGTCCCTACGCCCAACGACGCCAAGGCCTGGGTCGAAACCGCCGGGCGCCAGAACCTCAACCTGCTGGCCACCAACCACGCGGTCACCGCTGCCGAGGAAACCCTGCGCCAGCGCAAGGCCGGCCACGCGCCGACCCTGGACGCAGTTGCCAAGTATCAGAAGGGTGACAACGACAATTTCGGTTTCACCAACCCCGCACCGGCCCCCGTTACGCGCTATAGCGGCGATGTCGAGCAGACCAGCATCGGCTTGCAGCTGAACATCCCGATCTACAGCGGTGGCCTGACCAGCTCGCAAGTGCGCGAGGCCTATCAGCGCCTGAGCCAGAGCGAGCAGCAGCGTGAAAGCCTGCGACGCCAGGTGGTGGAGAACACCCGCAACCTGCACCGCGCGGTGAATACCGATGTGGAACAGGTGCAGGCGCGCAAGCAGTCGATCATCTCCAACCAGAGCGCGCTGGAAGCCACCGAAATCGGCTACCAGGTGGGTACCCGCAATATCGTTGACGTGCTTGATGCCCAGCGCCAGCTGTACACCTCGGTGCGCGACTACAACAACAGCCGCTATGACTACATCCTCGACAACCTGAGCCTGAAGCAGGCGGCCGGCACCTTGAGCCCGCAGGACCTGCAGGACCTCAAGCGGTACCTGAAACCGGACTACAACCCGGACAAGGACTTCCTGCCGCCGGACCTGGCAGCAGCGGCAGCGAAGAACTTCGAGCGCCGCCCTTGAGATAGGTGTTGGCTTTTTCGCGGGCTCGCGCCCGCTCCCACAGGGATTGCGCAGCCCTCGAAGCATGCATCAATCCTGTGGGAGCGGGCGAGCCCGCGAAGAAGCCAATGCAAAAATCAGCGGATAAGCGCACCCAGCCCATCAAGCAAGCGCTGCAAAGCCCCTTGATTGGCCCGCATCACCGCCCTGCCCGCCTCGCCCATGCGCTGCGCATCCTGCGGCAGTTCGACCAGCCGCCGCACTGCCTCGGCCAGCCCGTCGACATTCTCCACCTGCTGCAAGGCCCCCGCCTCGCGCAGCATCGCGCTGATTTCGAGGAAGTTGAACACATGCGGCCCCATCAGCACAGGCAATGCCAACGCTGCCGGCTCCAGCGGATTGTGCCCACCGGTTGCCACCAGGCTGCCACCAACGAAGGCAATATCAGCCAGCGCGTAAAGGAACAGCAACTCACCCATGGTGTCGCCGACCAATACCTGCGTCTGCGCATCGACCGGGGTACCGGCCGAGCGACGCACGCTGACGAATTGTTCGCTGCACAGCGCATGCACCGCGGCAAACCGCTCGGGGTGGCGCGGCACCAGGATCAGCAAGGCATCACCATGCACCTGCAGCAACTGCCGGTGCGCCTGCAGGATCAGCGCATCCTCGCCTTCATGGGTACTGGCCGCAATCCACACCGGGCGCTGCTCAGCCCCCCACTGCGCACGCAGTGCCCTGGCACGCGGCAGCAGTTGCTCGTCGATCTTCAGGTCGAACTTGATCGAACCGGTGACCCGTACGCACTCAGGGCGAGCGCCCAGGTCAAGGAAGCGTCGGGCCTCGGTTTCGGTCTGCACGGCAATCAGGCTCATCTCGGCCAGCATCGGCCGGGTCAACCTGGCAAAGCGCCCATAGCCACGGGCCGAGCGCTCGGACAAGCGGGCATTGGCCAGCGCTACCGGAATGCCGCGTTTCGCACACTGGTGAATGTGGTTGGGCCACAGTTCGGTTTCCATGATGATGCCCAGCTTCGGCTGCACATGATCAAGAAAACGCCCCGCCGCCCACGGCAGGTCGTAGGGCAAATAGCAATGCTGCACACGTGGTTCGTCGGCGAACATGGCGCGAATACGCTCGGACCCGGTCGGAGTCATGCAGGTAAGCGTAATCGGCAACTCCGGGTAGGCCTTGAGCAAGGCACGCACCATCGGTGCCGCTGCAATGCTCTCGCCCACCGACACCGCGTGTACCCAGATGCCGCCTTGGCGCATGGCCGGCAGCTTGAAGGCAAAGCGCTCGCCGATGCGATGGCCATAGGCCGCCGCCTTGCGCGCGCGCAGGTACAGGCGCAGCGCAACCAGCGGCAGGCCCAGGTGAAACAGCAAGGTATAGAGAGTTCTGTTCATGGCCGCGGAGTTTACCCGATCGCGCGCAGGTGCACCGCAAAGCGCTCGGCCAGCCACTGCGCAGCCGGCCCCAGTGGCTCGTCGCGGCGCCAGGCCAGTTCCACCACCAAGGCCGGTGGCCGCCACTCGCTGTCCAGTTCGACCATGTGCGCCTGGTAAGTCGGGTATTGCACCACGTGCCGCGGCAGCCAGGCCCAGCCCAGGCCGCGCATCAGCAGTTCTGCCATGGCGTAGAAGCTGTCGGCGCGCCACACCTGCGGGCTGATCGCCTCGCCGCCGGGATAGCCGCTTTGCTGCGGGGTAATCAGCAGTTGTCGATGGCGCGCCAGTTGCTGGCGGGTGACCCGGCCTTCGCCCGCGAGCGGGTGGCCAACCGCGCACACCGTGACCATTTCCACGCTGCCCAGGGCGCGCCGCTCCAGCGATGCCGGGATGCTTTCGTGGTGGAAGAACAGGCCAAGATCGGCGCGCCGCTCCACCAGCTTGCGCGCCACATCGCCTTGGGCGCCGCTGGCCAGTTGCACCTCCAGGAACGGGTAGCGGCTGGCCAGTTCGTCGAGGCTGTCGATGACCGGCTGATAGGGCATGGCTTCGTCCTGGGCGACTCGCAGCAAGGCCTCCTGCCCGCGCATCAGCGCCAATGCACGGCCATCCAGGCGTTCGCACTGGCGCAACAGTTCGCGGGCATCTTCCAGCAGGGCGCTGCCGTTTTCGGTCAGCTTGGGTTGCCGGCCACTGCTGCGCTCGAACAAGGTGACACCGAGGTCGGTTTCGAGCAGGGCGATCGCGCTGCTGATCGCCGACTGGGCCTTGCGCTGCTCACGGGCCACGGCAGAGAACGAGCGCAGTTCTGCAACGCGCAGGAAGGTACGTAGCTGTTCAAGGTTCCACTGCTCGGCCATCAACCTATCTCCCATAGTGATAGGTAATGACTTTACCCCATCCAGGTAACGCCTAGAATGCCCCCCAGTTACCGGAGGATCCACCATGAATGCCTACACCTACCTCGCCATTGCCATCTGCGCCGAAGTCATTGCCACCGCATCCATGAAAGCGGTGAAA
The DNA here is from genome assembly GCA_029953615.1 of Pseudomonas putida. Classification (NCBI taxonomy): domain Bacteria; kingdom Pseudomonadati; phylum Pseudomonadota; class Gammaproteobacteria; order Pseudomonadales; family Pseudomonadaceae; genus Pseudomonas; species Pseudomonas putida. Next base: position 1,765,698 of record CP124529.1, read on the forward strand.
GGCCTGAGCACGCCACTGCCGCTGCTGCTGATGGTGGTGGGCTATGGCATCGCGTTCTGGATGCTGACCCTGGTGGTGCGCAGCATTCCGGTGGGGATCGCCTATGCCATCTGGTCGGGGTTGGGGATTGTGCTGATCAGTGTCGCGGCGCTGGTGATCTATGGGCAGAAACTGGATGTGCCGGCGATGCTGGGCATGGCGATGATTGTGGGTGGGGTGGTGGTGATTCAGCTGTTTTCGAAGACGGCTGGGCATTGATGGTTGCCGGGGTCTGGCGGGAGGTTGGGTCAGGGCTGCCAGGTGCTTGTCTTGATTCCTGGTGTCGCGTAGATCGAGCGCCGCGCGGGCGGCGCTCGATCTCAAAGGCGCCATAAACCTCAAGGCGGCCACATGTCAGCCCGCACGCAATCCCTCTCGGGCCCGACCCTGTATACTTGCCAGCTGTCCCAGTCTTCGAGGTACCGCCATGCCATCTGCCATTTCCACTGACGTGCTGATCGTCGGCGCCGGGGTCGCAGGCCTCTGGCTCAATGCCCGGCTGCGCCGCCTGGGCTATTCGACGGTACTGGTGGAACGCGCCAGCCTTGGCGGCGAGCAGACCATCAAGTCCCAGGGCATTATCCATGGCGGCACCAAGTATGCCCTGCACGGCGCCCTCACCGGCGCTTCGGAAGCCATCGCCGACATGCCGCGTCGCTGGCGCGAAGCGCTAAGTGGCAGCGGCGAGCTGGACCTTACCAGCACCCGCCTGCTGTCCGACGCCCATTACCTGTGGTCGCCAGGCACCCTGGCCGGCAACCTCACCAGTTTCTTCGCCAGCAAGGCCGTGCGCGGCCGGGTCGACCAGGTAAAGGGCGAGCAACTGCCACCTGCGCTCCAGGACCGCGCCTTCAAGGGCAAGGTCTATCGCCTGGCCGAACTGGTCGTGGACGTGCCCAGCCTGCTGGCCAACCTGGCCCAGCTGGCGGGTGACAGCCTGCTCGCCGGCGAGCGCATCGCGCCACTGCGCATGGGCGAAGAGCTGGTCGGCCTGCGCGTGGACGGGCGCGACATCCGCGCCCAGCGCATCGTGCTCAGTGCCGGCGCCGGTACCGAAGAGCTGCTGCATGCCCTGGGCCTGAACCAGCCGGCCATGCAGACACGCCCACTGCACATGGTCATGGCCAAAGGTGCCAACCTGAAACCGCTGTACGCCCATTGCCTGGGCGGCGGGCCGAAGCCACGGGTGACGGTGACCACCCACCCGGCCGCCGACGGCCAGTGGGTCTGGTACCTGGGCGGTGACCTGGCCGAAGCCGATGGCGTTGCCCGCGAGCCGGCTGCGCAAATCGCCGCGGCACAGAAAGAAATCGCCAGCCTGCTGCCATGGGTGGACCAGAGCCAGGTGCGCTGGGCGACCCTGCGGGTCGACCGGGCGGAACCGGCGCAATCGGGCCTGGTACGCCCGGACAACGCCTTCCTCGCCGACCAGCAACGCCTGCTGGTGGGCTGGCCAACCAAGCTGGCCCTGGCACCGGACTTCAGTGACCGGGTCATCAGCCACCTGGAGCGTGACAGCATCCGTCCGCAGGCGCAGGCCGACCTGGTCGACCTGCCACGCCCGCCGCTGGGTGTGCCGGCCTGGGAGCAACTGCTGTCATGAGCCTGCCCACCCTGCACAACTACCATCGCCCCTTGGGCAGCACCGGCTTCAAGGTTTCGCCGCTAGGCCTGGGCACAGTCAAGCTGGGCCGCGACCAGGGCGTGAAATACCCCACCGGCTTCACCATCCCCGGCGATGACGAAGCCCGCCTGCTGCTGGCCCAGGCCCGCGAGCTGGGCATCAACCTGATCGACACCGCCCCGGCCTACGGCCGCAGCGAAGAGCGCCTGGGCCCGCTATTGCGCGGCCAGCGCGATGACTGGGTGATCGTCAGCAAGGTTGGCGAAGAATTCGACAACGGCCAATCACACTTCGATTTCAGCGCCGCCCACACCCGCCGCTCGGTGGAGCGCAGCCTGCGGCGCCTGGAAACCGACCGCATCGAGCTGGTGCTGGTGCATTCCGACGGCAACGACCTGGCAATCCTCGAACAGCAGGAGGTCTACCAGACCCTGGCCGAGCTCAAGCAGGAGGGCAAGATCCTCGGCTTCGGCCTGTCCGGCAAAACCGTCGCCGGCGGCCTGAAGGCACTGGAGCAAGGCGACTGCGCCATGGTCACCTACAACCTCAACGAACAGGCAGAACGCCCGGTGCTGGACTACGCTGCCGAACACGGCAAGGCCATCCTGGTGAAGAAGGCCCTGGCCAGCGGGCATATCTGCCTGGCTCCGGGTGTCGACCCGGTGCAAGCCAGCTTCGAGCTGCTGTTCGCCCACCCGGGCGTCAGCAGTGCTATCGTCGGCACCATCAATCCGTTGCACCTGGCCCACAACGTGGCCACCGTCGCCCGTATCCTGGGCCAGCATTGAGTTGCCCCAGGCCCAGCCTGGACTGACCCGACGCAAGGAGGAGCCTCGTGGCGCGAACGCTGATCCGCAAGAACCCGAGCAACTTCAAGACACTGCCGCTGCATGTCGAGGCCACGCCCGAAGGGCTGACCTACCAGAGCATCGGCATGCCGCTGAACTTTGCCCAGACCCAACAGCGGCGCAAGGCCATCCAGTTGGCCGATGTGCAACGTTTCGTGGTCGAACTGGCCAACCTGGGCGTGTCGGTACGGCTGACCCTGCATTGGCAGAACCGCGATTACTGGGTGCTGGTGCGTCAGCGCCGGCAAGACCGTGGCGATGTGGTGCTGAAACTGATTTCCGGCTATGTGCCGGCGCAGGAGCTGAACCTGCCGTTGCATACAGCCGTGCAGGAAGTGGCCGAGGAATGCCTGCTGGAAACCCCGGAAGGCTGGCTGGGCGGGCGCTTCAACGACACCTGGCTACCCGTACCCTACGCTGCCGCCCTGCACTACCGCGAAACACCGCACTTCGTGCTGACCCCGGAGTCCGGTGCCGCACGCCCGGTGCACTGCGGCAAGCTGATGCTGCTGGAACGGCCACGGGCGTATGTGCACTTGCCCACCGCCTCGCTGCAACTGATCTATGACATGCGCCTGCAGGTACCCCGGGACGCCAAGAAGCTCAGCCTGTTCCACGTTGATGAGCGGCTGGAGGGCGACCAACTGGTGGCGCGGCTCAACCGCAAGCGGCCAGACCTGTACCTGATGCCATTGAAGGACGGCCAGCCACTGGCTGAACTGTATACCGTGAGGAAGGATGAATTGGTGCCGGCGAGCACGCGCGGGCTGTACCTGGCCGAGAGTTTTGCACGGCAGGAGGGTTGGGTGGTCACGGACGAGCGGGTGCGCTGGAAGGATTGGGTGAAACAGCAGGGGTTGGTGGAGAGCAAGCCGGTGCGGGCATCGCACCTGCAGCGGTTTGGCGACAAGGCGCGAGCGCTGCTGGAACGGGCGCGTACCTCCCTGAACAAATGATTGGGGCCGCTATGCGGCCCTTCGCGGGCATGCCCGCGAAGGGCTGCACAGCAGCCCCGATTATCAGTTCTTGCGAATCTTCTCGACGATCGCCGTGGTCGAGCTGTTCTCGACCAGCCCCAGCACCTTCACGGTACCGCCATAGGCCTTGACGATATCGGCACCTACCACCTGGTCGATGCCATAGTCGCCGCCCTTGACCAACACATCCGGCTTGACCTGGCTCAGCAGGTTCTCCGGCGTGCCCTCGGGGAAGCTGATCACCCAGTCCACCGCACCCAGCCCGGCCAGTACGGCCATGCGCCGGTCGACGCTGTTGATCGGCCGGCCCGGCCCTTTCAGGCGGCTGACCGAGGCATCATCGTTGACCGCGACGATCAGGCGATCGCCCTGGGCCCGCGCCTGTTCCAGGTAGGTGACATGCCCGGCATGCAGGATGTCGAAGCAGCCGTTGGTGAAGACGATCTTTTCTTTGTGCGCCCGCGCGTCATCAATGGCCAGCAGCAGCTGCTCCAGGCCCAGCACACCGCGCTCGGAGCCTTCCTCGCGCTGGATCGCCCGGCGCAGCTCGGGGGCACTGATCGCAGCCGTACCCAGCTTGCCGACCACGATACCCGCCGCCAGATTGGCCAGGGCCACCGCGTGGGGCAGGTCCTCGCCGGCAGCGATGGCCGCAGCGAGGGTGGAAATGACAGTATCACCAGCACCGGTCACGTCGAACACTTCACGCGCCCGCGCCGGCAGGTGCAGCGCCGGCTGGCCGCTGCGCAGCAGGGTCATGCCGTGCTCGCCACGTGTTACCAGCAAGGCGCCCAGGTCCAGGTCCTGCAGCAACTGCAGGCCCTTGGCGACCAGCTCGGCTTCATCGGCGCAACGGCCGACGATGGTTTCGAACTCGCTGAGGTTGGGGGTGATGAGGCTGGCGCCACGGTAGATGGAAAAGTCCTTGCCCTTGGGGTCGGCCAGCACCGGAATGCCCTTGGCCCGCGCCGCCTGGATCAGGCTCTGGTGGTTTTTCAGTGCGCCCTTGCCGTAGTCCGACAGGACCAGCACCTTGACGCCCTCGAGCAGGCTGTCGACCTCGGCCCCCAGCGACAGCGGGTCGGTGGCGAACGGTTCTTCGAAATCGATGCGCAGCAACTGCTGGTGACGGCTCATGACCCGCAGCTTGACGATGGTCGGCTGGTGCGCGATGCGCTGGAACACCGAGCGCACGCCTGCAGCCTGCAGGCTGTTGGCCAGGCTGTCAGCGGCCTCATCCTGGCCGGTGACACCGATCAGCGAAGCCGGTGCGCCCAGGGCGGCGATGTTCAAGGCAACACGTTGGCCGCGCCGCCGGGGCGATCCTCGATCTGATCGACCTTGACCACCGGGACTGGCGCTTCAGGCGAAATACGCGAAGTACCGCCATGCCAGTAGCGGTCGAGCATGACATCGCCGACCACCAGTACCGGGGCTTGATCGAAACGCGGCATGGACAACTTCATGGGCAACCCATATGGAAATAATGAACAGGGGCAGGATATTAGCACAGGGTAGACGACGGCTTTATGGCCAGATCACCCCAGGAAAATTCCCGTGACAATCGGGGCCACGACGGCCCCGATCAACGAGGGTTCAGGTGATATCGGCCTTGGCCGGCTCATCCAGGCCCATGGCATGCAGGCGGGCATAATGGCCATTGGCCGCGAGCAGCTCGGCATGGGTGCCGCGCTCGACCAGGCGCCCTTGGTCCATGACCAGGATCTGGTCAGCTTTCTCGATGGTCGACAGGCGGTGGGCGATCACCAGCGTGGTACGACCCTGCATCACATGGTCCAGGGCCGCCTGGATATGCCGCTCGGACTCGGTATCCAGCGCCGAAGTGGCTTCGTCGAGGATCAGCAGCGGTGCGTTCTTCAGCAGTGCCCGGGCGATGGCCAGACGCTGGCGCTGGCCGCCGGAGAGCAGCACGCCGTTTTCGCCCACTTCGGTATCGAAGCCTTTCGGCAGCCGGTCAACGAACTCCTTGGCGTAGGCATCGGCCGCAGCGGCTTCGATGTCGGCGCGCGGAGCGCCGGCCAGGTCACCATAGGCGATGTTGTTGGCCACAGTGTCATTGAACAGGGTGACATGCTGGGTCACCTGCGAAACATGGCGACGCAGGTTACGCAGGCGATAGTTCTCGATCTCCACGCCATCGAGCAGGATCTGCCCTTGATCATGGTGATAGAAGCGCGGGATCAGCGCCGCCAGGGTCGACTTGCCGCTGCCGGAGCGACCGACCAGCGCGATCATTTGCCCCGGCTCGGCGACGAAGCTGATGTCGCTCAGCACCTCACGCTCGGTACCCGGGTAGGTGAAGCTCAGGTTGCGCACTTCCAGGCGCCCTTCCACCCGCTCCTTCTCGACGGTGCCACTGTCCACTTCAGGCGCTTCGTCCAGTTGCTCGAAGATGCTCTCGGCACCGGCCAGGCCCTTCTGGATGGTCGAGCTGACTTCCGAAAGCTGGCGAATCGGCTTGGGCAACAGGCCAGCGGCGGTGATATAGGCCACCAGGTCACCGGCAGTGGACTCGCCACGCAGGAACAGCACCAGGAACATCAGCGCGGCCATGGCGGAATAGATCACCAACTGCAGCATCGGCGTGTACAGCGAGCCGGTCTTGGTCATGTGCAGCTGCTTGTCGGTATTGCTCTGGCTGGCCTTGCCGAAACGCTGCTTCTCGTAGGCTTCGCCACCGAAACTGCGCACCACGCGGTAGCCCTGGATGGTTTCCGAGGCCACGTGGGTGACGTCACCCATGGCCACCTGGATCTTCTTGCTCTGCTTGCGGAATTTCTTTGCTGGCGACGCTGACCATTACCGCGATCACCGGCAGGATGGCGACCATCACCAGGGTCAGGTGCCAGTTCATCCACAGCAGGTAGGCGAACAGGAACACCACGGTCAGGCCTTCGCGGATCACCACCTTGATCGCATCGGTGGCGGCACCGGTGACCATGGTCACGTTGAAAGTGATACGCGAAATCAGGTGCCCGGAGTTGTGGTTGTCGAAGTAGCGGTTAGGCAGCACCAGCAGCTTGTTGAACAGTTCCACACGCAGGTCGTGCACCAGGCACAGGGAAACCTTGGCCAGGAAGTAGTTGCCGAGGAACGAGCCCAGGCCCTGCCACGCGGCGATCAGGATGATCAGCAGCGGCACCGCCTGCAGCAGTTGCAGGTCGCGCAGGTAGGGGACGTTGGGGAACAACACCGCTTCGGGGTTGCTCAGGCCATCGACGAAATACTTCAGGATCCCGGCCAGCATCGGCTGGGTCGAGGCAAAGATCACGAAACCGATGATGCTCAGCAGGAAAATGCCGACATAGGGTTTCACATAGCTCAGCAGCCGGAAGTAGATCTTCAGGCTGGAGGTGTGTTCCGCCGGTCGCGGTGTTTCGGCCATTATCGAGCTCGCTGTTCAGGTTGAACCGGAAATTTTACCACAGGCGCCATCTTCGGCACGTCCCCATGGCAGCAACATGGCCAGGCCGACCGGCAGCCAGCTGATGAACCATTCGGCACGTGGCGTACCGGTGAGGCTGGCGGCATCGAACTGCATGGCCAGGGTCGAGTACACCCAGAAGCCGAGCAGGATCTTGCCGAACAGCGTGCCGCGTGCGCGGATGATTTCGCCCAGGGTGTACAGCCACACCATGACCCACAGCAGCATGCCCGGAAGGCCCATCTCCACTGCTATGTGGGTGAACATGTTGTGGGTATGGTCGAAGTGCTTGCCCACTGCACTCACGTCGTATGCAGTCCCCAGGCCAAGCCCGGTCCAGGGATGCGCGGCGATCATGTCGACCACGGCATGGAAGATTTCCGGCCGGTAGGACGAACCGCGCTGGGCGATCAGGTCGTACACGAGATAGAAGGCCAGGCCGGTGGCAATCGCCGCCAGCATGGCGAACACCCGGCTGTGGCGGTCGCGGAACCACAGCGGCGCCATGATCACCGTGAGCACCAGGGCCAGGACCGCGCCACGGCTCTGGCTGAGCATGGCAAACACCCCCAGGCACGCCAGCGCTGCCAGCCACAACAACTGCAGGCCACGTTGCCGAGGCGGCTCGTAAAGCAGGAAGAGCACGGCTGCACCGATGACGTAGGCGCCCAGGATCGGGTGAGATATCTCGCCGATGCCCTGCAGGCGGGCGACCAACGGCATGCCCAGCACGCCGTAGAAATGGATGATCGAGACCAGCGCGGCAACGGCCAGCAAGACGCTACCGGCCAGCAGCAGTTGACGAATGCGGGCCAGGCCAAGCTGGGCCAGCAGCGGGAACGCCAGCAGGAACACCAGGATGTAGAGCAGGCGCTTGGCCTCGCGCCCCGGCTCTTGCGCGGCCGACCAGAACAGGCTGAGCCCGCTCCATGCCAACAGCAGCAGTACACTCACCCACAAGGCCGGCTGACGCCGCCAGGCTTGCATGATGACGTGCCTCGCGGACCACGCCATTACCAGCGTCGGCAGCCACAGGAACAGCACAAGGCCCTGTTGATAGACCTTGTTGCTCGGTGCCAGGGCAATCGCTGCCAGGAACCAGACCAGACCAAACCCCAACCAGGCTCGCGCCCAGTTTTTTTCATACAACATCTTTCCCCCGATGAATCAAACACACCATCCAATGGTGCTACAGCATAATTTTCGGCATTATTGCCGGTCATTCTGTTCGCCCGACGACAAGGCTTTATTCATGCAATGCTCCCGGCTACCCCAGGTCGACTTCGATCAGCTGACACAAGGTGCACAGGTGCTTGAGGCAGACAGCCATGGTGCCAAAGTCTACCTGCTCGCGGATGGTAATTTCCTTAAGGTTTTCCGTAGGAAAAGACTGATTTCATCTGCACTGCTGCGTCCGTACTCGCAGCGCTTCGTCGACAATGCCGCGCGCCTTGCGCAACTGGGCATCCCGACCCTGAACGTGATCAGCCAGCACAAGCTCGATGTGCCAGGCCGCACCGCCGTACTGTACCGCCCGCTGCCGGGGCGCACCTTGCTGCAGATGTCGCGCGAAGAGGGTTTCAGCTGGGACACCTACCTGCCGCGCCTCATCGAGCTGATCCGCCAGCTGCACCGCAGTGGCGTGTACTTCCGCTCGCTGCACCTGGGCAATGTGGTGGTCACCCCCGACCAGCAGCTGGGCCTGATTGACGTGGCCGACATGCGCTTCCTGCGCCCGCCGCTGTCGGCGCGCATGATCCGGCGCAATGTGCAGCACATGGTGCGTTATATCGAACGGGAGAACCTGGGCGACCGATTCCCCCTGGCTGCCTTCGAGGCCGCCCTGCTGGCACGCTGAGGTCAGTTGCGCAGCAGGCTCTGCGAGCCGCTGCAGAACGCCTGCCAGGCCTGCTCCGGAGCCAGCGCCTGGCGCTGCCGGGCGGCTACCGCCGGGCCACTGAGCGCCGCGCAACGCACCATCGCCTCGGCCCAGGCATTTTCATTGGCAACGGGCAGGTAGCCACCGGTGTCCTGCAACTGCTCGCGGAACACCTGCAGGTCGCTGCACACCACGGGCACGTCGGCCATGACCGCTTCCTGCACCACCAGCCCCAGGCCTTCGGAGCGCGAAGGCACCAATAGCCAGTCGAATGCCCGGTACAACTGCTGCAGGTCGTCGCGATGACCGCTCAGGTGAACACGCCCGGCCAGGCCCAGCGCGTCGATACGGGCCTGCAATACCGCACGCAGGGGGCCTTCGCCGATGATCGCCAATTGCAAACCCGGCTGCCGCGCACTGGCTTTGGCGAACGCCTCGATCAGCATCTCGAAGCCCTTGCTCTCCACCAGCCGCCCGACCGCGCCCAGCATCACCCCATTTACCTGGGGCAACTGCAGGGCCTGCCTGGCCGCCTCACGGCTCAACAACGGCTCGGCGAACGCCAGCGGGTCAAGGGCCATGCGCAGAGTCTGCACCGGCCTGCCCAGTTCGTGTTCGATGGACGCGGCCAGTGTCTGCGAAACGGCGGCAATGCTCAGCCGCTCGGCCGGGAACATGCGCAGCAGGCGAACATCACTGGCGCTCAGACGCGTCTTGCCGTGGAACAGCACCTTGGCACGCACCTGCGGAACCCGCTCCAACAGCGGCAACACCAGCCGCGCCACACCGACGCCGTCGAGCAGCACGACTTCAGCCTGGGCCTCGTAAAGTGCCTTGCGCAAGCGCATGCGCAACCATGGGCGCAACAGCCGCCAGAAGTGCCGCCCTTTCAGCGCCCGTGACGGCATGTGCCACTCGCGAGTCGAACCAAGCCCACAGCAGAGCCCGCTACCCAGCAGCAGCCAGTTGCTGATCCGGGCATCGGCCCCCGCGTGCGACAGCACCTGCCGATGCACCTTGTGGATGGACATGTACGGCGTTCCACCCGCCCACATCATATTGACGATGTTCATGGGCCCTCTCCCGCTCATGCCAGGTGGGGCAGCGACTTCATTGAACAAAAAGGGTGATTCCCATGCCAATCACGGCACCCGCCACCAGCGTCAATGCCAACTTCATCCGATCACGCTTACGACGTTTGGCCTTGCGCTCCACTTCGATGGGCAAGGTCACGTGATTACCAAATCCTGTATGCAAGACTGCATCCCCCTCCAGGGTGACCGCTGTCAGGTTCAACTCAGCGTAGCGTCGGGAAAGTGCCTTCTCTCCAGCATAGGCGGCAAATGGCGCGCAACGCTGGTAATCGCTCAAACGACGCAGCCCGGGGTTGAGCGAAAACGCCTGCCACTCGGCCTTGTCGGACAGCAGCGGGTAGCAAGGCACCCCGGCGATCACCTGGCGATCGCCCAGGTGAAATGTACGGGCTGTGGATGGCCAGGTCATGGGCATGGCTGCGCAGCCAGACCTGCAACAGGTCGGGGCTGACCTCCAGGATGGCCCGGGAGTCCTCGACGAAGCCCTGGCGATAGAAGTGCCAGTCGTCCTCGCAGTGGAAGATGTAGGGTGTCTTGACGTGGCTGTAGGCCAGGTCGATAGACGGCAACTGGCCCAGCTTGGGCCGGTTGACGAACACCTTGCAGTGCGGTTTCCAATGCTCAGGCACAGCGGCATGCACGGCATCGTCACCGGAATCTTCGGTGATGAACACTTCGCGAATGGGCGCGGTATTGTAGCGATCGAAACTCTCAAGGGTATCTCTGAGCAGATCGAACCGCCCACAACTGGTCACGACAAGCGTGATGTCACTCTCACCTGAAAAGCGCACCGGACTCCCTCCGCCTTGCGACTATCGACTTTCGGCACCTGTTCCGTAGGCGCGAAAGTTCTTATGTTAGATGCCCAGCTTCAGGCGCAGCCGCTGCCATGCAGACAACGGTGGGTGGGGCCTGAGTGCCGGGCGCATGTGGTCGACGATGCTACGTCCAACTGCCGCGAAACTGAAACGGGAAACCGCCAGATGGCGACCATTTTCTGCAATCTGCCGGGCCAGTTCAGGATCCGAACGCAAGCGGCGGAGTTTTTCCTGAAGGGTGGGGATGCTGTCATAGAACACCACGTTGTGCATGTCCTGCAGGCCCAGTGCGCGGTTTTCCTGCTCGCCCTGGTCATACGCCAGCAACACACAGCCGCAGGCCATGGCTTCGAAGTTCTTGATCATGTATTCGCCCATGCCGACGTCGGCACTGACGAAGAAGCGGATCCGGTTGAGCGTGTTGCAGTAGTCTTCACCCGATTTGGTACGGGTCACCACCAGGTTCTCGACCCGGCCCAGCTCGTCCAGCAACGCCTTGCGGCCGCTGTAGGCCACGCTGTTGGTGCTGCCGACGAAGGCCAGTTCGATGTCGCGCTCACGGCCTTGGTCGGCCAGCAACTGCTCGTCGTAGCCCTTGGGCACGAATACGGCGTCGAAACCTTCCTGACGCAGGCGCTCGCTGACCATGTAGCCGGAGCTGATCACCCGCGCCCAGGGCAGCTTGCGGTAATGGGCGCTGAACTTGCCGGTGTACTTGCACGGGATGTAGTTCTGATAGGCATCGTGCTCCAGGATGACCAGGTTCGGCACGGTGCGGATGAACGCCGCCTGACGGATTTCCTGCTTGAAACGCAGGAAGAACACGATGCGGTCGTAACGCTCGACCTGCACCTCACGCTTGAAATAGCGGCGCAGATTGCGCTGGTCTTCGCTGGTCAGCCAGCGCAGGTCGCACTCGCAATTGGCCGCGACGCCATCGTACAGGCGGTCGAGAATCGCCCGCTGTTCCTTCTGCACCAGAAATAGGACTTTCATTGGGTTCCTTGGGCGCTCGGCGCCATCGCGGTCAACCATGGCGGCGCGGCTACAGCTCACGCCGCCAGAACAGTTCATGTCGGCGCACGGCCTTGCGGAAGAATTCGTTCTCGCCGTAAGGCGACGGCCGCCGCCCGGCCAGCCAGCGTTGCAACAGGCGGCGCAGGCGGCGCTTGAACGGCGCCGGCGGTTGCAGGTCGTGCATCATGCCCAGGGCCATGGCCTTGTCGCGCTGGGTCGCCAGGTCCAGTACAAGGCTGCAGGGTGCCCAGGCCTGGGCAGCGCTCAGTTGCGGCGGCAAGGCCACGCCATCTCCACTGTCGCCCATCGGCCAGCGGTCGTTGTCATGCAGGTGGTTGGCGTAGCACAGCAGGGTTTGTGGCTGCCAGGCCAGGCCTTGCAGGGCTTCCAGTACCGCGGCCTGGGCACAGATGTGATCGGGGTGTGGGTCGAGCTGCGGGTGCGGCATCACCAGCACTTCTGGCCTGGCCATTTCCAGCAATGCCCGCAGGTCGGCCAGCAGGTTGTGCCAGGTCGGCGCGCCATCGCCGTCGGCCGGCAGCGGGAACGGGTTGTACTGGCGGAACAGACGGATGTCGGCGAGATCGGCCTCGCGGGAGGCGGCCGGCTGGCCTGGCGCAGCCTGCATGGCAGGCAATTGCAGGCAGAAGTAGCCCAGCTGCACGCAACGCGATTCGGCTACACCGGCCCAGCGTGGCACGGCAATACTGTCCCAGGCCCGCAGGCGGCCCTTCAGACGCGCGGCCTCGGCCCTTGCCAAACCCATCTGCTGATAGTGTTCGGCCTCGATTTCACCGGCGGTCAGGGTCACCACCCAGGTTTCGTCGGCTCGGCTATAAAGGCCATAGGCGGCCAGCTCGGCGTCATCGGCATGCGGCGCGATCACCATCACTCGGCGCCGTTGCAGCTCAACCCCAGGGGTTATCCACAGGCGCGGCTGGCCCGCCAGCCGACAATGCCGGCCACGCAGGCGCAGCGTGCCAGCCTGCAGCGGTGCGGCGAGGCCGGTCAAGTTGAGGAAGCGCACGCCATCGACGCCGCGCTCGAAGGTTTGCCGGTCGGTCTGTTCACCCGCCACCAGCTCGACCTGCGGGTCAAGGAAGCGCCCCAGCCAGCGGCTTTTTACCCGCAGCTCGAGGATCAGGGTTTCGTTGCCCTGCAATGCGCAGTCAGTCTTGAGCAGGTCGCCGTTCAGGCTGGCAAGGGCCTCCTGCGTCTGCTCACCGAAGTCGTAGGCGTAGTCCTCGCCTGGCGCGTAGAACAGGTGGTCGGCAAACCAGGCTTCATGGGCCGCCCACAGCAGCGGCAACAGCAGCAGTGGCAACCACCACCAGCTGAACACACCGACGGCCAGCAACGCGACCAGGCCCGCCAGCAGGCCCAGGCGCTTGTTACGCCGGTGGCGCTTGAGCAACTGCTGCTTGCGGCTCACGCCTGATACACCGGTACGGGGTTGCACCAGCGATCCTTGTACTCGCGGTCGGCACGACCGAAGGAGAACCGCAACGGCTTGTTGCGCGCACGGGCATCTTCCCAGGCGGCCTGGGTATTGAGGAAGCTCAGCACGCTGCCGGGGCTGAAGGACTTGGTTTCAGGGTCGACCCCCCCATTGATGTACTCGACGCTGATCCATTCCGGCGCTTCGACGCGGTACACCAGCTGGATGGCAATCGGCTTGTCGTCCAGCAGCAGCACCGAGCCGATCAGCAGCTCGCGCAGGCGCTCCAGCACCTCGGCCATGCGTTCGGCACCGGTGGCCGGGAAGCCCCAGCGGCGCTGGAACAGGTCACAGTACATGCTGGCAATTTCCTGCGCGCTGAAGTCGCTGATCGGCCGCACTACGCCGCCCGCCTCTTCCAGCAGGCGCAACTCACGGCGCTGGTTGTAGCGGAACTTCTTCGACAGGTCCTCATGTGCCCGAGCCATGGCCAGCTGTTCCTTCTGCGCCTTGAGGCCACTGAAGCGGCCTTGATTCAGCTCGGACAGATAGCGTGCGCTGTGGCGCAACGGCGCGGCGGTATCGGCCGCCGCCGGCAGGATGATTTCGGCATTGCCCAAGTCGAACAGGGCCTTTTTGCCAGCACGCTTGAGCACGTCCTTGGACAGCGCCAGGTGGCGCCCCCAGGCAGGGATGGCAGCCTTCAGCTCGCCGGCCTGGTGCCAGCCCAGGTAACGCACCGGGATCTGCGCCAGGTCCGCCAACTGCTCGACTACCAGCGGATGGGTGGCGACACTACCGCCAAAGCGGGCCCATGCCTCGGCGTAGGCCTTGGCGTCGATGACTTGCCAACCGCGCTCGCGGAAGGCCTGGATACGGTTGAGCATCAGGCCTGCCCCACCAGCGCACGGACCTGCGGCAGCTGCCAGAAGGCTTCGCGCACCGCCTGGTCGGAGAAGCGTTCACGCAGGCGCTGCAGCATATGCTCGGCACAGGCCTGGCGCTGCTGCCCATCGAGCACCGCCATGTGCTTCAGGCCCTGGGCCAGCTGCCCGGCATCACCCAGCGGGAACAGAACGCCAACACCCTCGACCACTTCGCGAGCACCGCCACAGGCCGTGGCCAGTACCGGCACACCAGCGACCATGGCCTCGAGCAGGACCATGCCGAACGGCTCATGGTCGGAGCTCAGGGCGAACACGTCAAACGCCTGGAAGTAACGGCGCGCATCCGGCACCTGGCCAAGGAAGTCCACTTGCCCGGCAATGCCCAGCTCGGCGGCCTGGGCCTTGAGCCTGGCTTCCAGGCGGCCCTTGCCGAGGATCGCCAGGCGGGCGCCGGCCGGCAGCCCCGGTAACGCTTCGGCAAAGCCCCGCAGCAGGGTGGCCTGGTCCTTGTCCGGATGCAGGCGCCCAACGTTACCGACAATCCATGCCTGCGCATCCAGGCCCAAGGCCTTACGGGCCTCGGCGCGTGGCACCAGGGCCGCTTGCAGGGCGTCGATGTCGATGCGGTTGTACAGGGTCTGGATACGCTCTGCCGGCCACTGTGGCAGACAGCGGCGCATGTCGTCGCGTACTGCGTCCGACACGCCCAGCAAGCTCAGGCGTTTGCTGAACAGGTTGGCGAAAAGGCGCCGCCCCTTGCGCTGGTAGTCACCGAAAGCATGGTGCACACCGATCACCGGCAAGCCGGTACCCAGCAGCGCCACGTAGATCGGCTTGAAGCGGTGGGCAATACAGAAAGCGAAATCGCGCTCGGCCGCGATCCGCCGCAATGCACGGATGGCGCCGAGCTTCAGGCCGCGCACGGCCTTGGAGCTGAACTCCAGGAACAGCACCTCGTCCGACGCGCAGCCTGCCGCTACCTGCGGGTCGGCGGCGCCGGTGAGAAACACCGTGGTGACCTGGTAGCCACGCCCCTGGAACAGGCTGGCGTACTGACGGGCACAGTCCAGGAACGGCCCGTCATAGCCATGGCAGAACTGCAGGATGCGCGGTTCAGAGCGGCTGGTCATACGGGGCCGCGCCGTCCTTCACAACCAGGATGTCTTCCATGATCAGGTACTGCAGGTCCGAGCCGAAGAACATGTTCAGGGCGTCGGTCGGCGAGCAGATCATCGGTTCACCACGACGGTTCAGCGAGGTGTTCAGCGACACGCCGTTGCCGGTCAGGTCTTCCAGCGCCTTCATCATGTCGTAATAGCGCGGGTTGTACTCGCGCTTGAGCACCTGGGCACGCGAAGTGCCGTCCTCGTGAACCACTTCCGGCACCCGGGTCTTCCACTCTTCAGCCACTTCGAAGGTGAAGGTCATGAACGGCGCCGGGTGGTCGACCTTGATCATTTGCGGGGCAACGGTGTCGAGCATCGACGGGCAGAAGGGTCTCCAGCGCTCGCGGAACTTGATTTGTTCGTTGATGCGGTCGGCTACGCCCGGCACGCTCGGGCAACCGATGATCGAACGGCCACCCAAGGCGCGCGGGCCGAACTCCATGCGGCCCTGGAACCAGGCCACCGGGTTGCCGTCGACCATGATCCTGGCGATGCGTTGCGGCATGTCGTCGAGCTTGCGCCACTTCGGCGCGTTCGGGTGACGGGCGCAGGCGGCGATCACGTCCTCGTTGGAGTACGACGGGCCGAGGTAGACGTGTTCCATCTTCTCGACCGGCACGCCACGGGCGTGGGAAACGTAGGCGGCAGCCCCAACGGCGGTACCGGCGTCACCGGAAGCCGGCTGGACGAACAGCTCTTTCAGGTCTGGGCGGGCAATGATCTTCTGGTTGAGCTTGACGTTCAGCGCGCAACCGCCGGCAAAGGCCAGTTTGCCGGTCTCACGCAGGGTGTCGCCCAGGTAGTGGTCGATCATCTGCAGGGCGATTTTTTCGAACAGCGCCTGCATGCTGGCCGCGTAATGGATGTACGGCTCGTCGGCGATGTCGCCTTCGCGCTTGGGGCCCAGCCATTCGATCAGCTTCGGCGAGAAGTAGAAGCCCTTGCCCTTCTCTTTATAGCGGCGCAGGCCGATGACGTTGGCGTATTCGGTGTTGATCACCAGTTCGCCGTTTTCGAAGCTGGCCAGGCGCGAGAAGTCGTACTTGCTGGCGTCGCCATATGGCGCCATGCCCATGACCTTGAACTCGCCATCGAGCATCTCGAAGCCGAGGAACTCGGTGATTGCGCCATACAGGCCACCCAGCGAGTCCGGGTCGAAGAATTCCTTGATCTTGTGGATCTTGCCGTTTTCGCCGTAGCCAAAGAAGGTGGTGGCGTATTCGCCTTTACCATCAATGCCGAGGATTGCGGTTTTTTCCTTGAAACCCGAGCAGTGGTAGGCACTGGAGGCGTGAGCCAGGTGGTGCTCGACCGGCTCGATCTTGACCTTTTTCGGGTCGAAGCCCAGCTGCTCCAGGCACCAGACGATCTTCTTGCGATAGCGCTTGTAGCGACGGTTGCCCATCAGGATGGCGTCAAGGGCGCGGTCCGGGGCGTACCAGTAGCGCTTGGCATAGTGCCAGCGCGCCTTGCCGAACAGGCTGATCGGGGCGAACGGGATGGCTACCACGTCGACGTCGGATGGCTTGATGCCTGCCTGTTCCAGGCAGAACTTCGCCGACTCGTAGGGCATGCGGTTCTTCGCATGCTTGTCACGCACGAAGCGCTCTTCTTCGGCGGCGGCAATCAGCTTGCCGTCAATGTACAAGGCCGCGGAAGGGTCATGGCTAAGGGCGCCGGACAGGCCAAGAATCGTCAATGCCAAGGGATTAGCCTCTTCATTCGGTAGAAATGCGCCAGCGGCCTCTTGGGCGGGTGGCGGCTAAAGGGCGGGATTATAACGCAAACATGTGCGCAACGCGGCAACCTGTACCGGCCTCATCGCCGGCAAGCCAGCTCCCACAGGTACGGCGCAGGCCTCAAGGGCGATGGTGTACCTTTGGGAGCTGGCTTGCCGGCGATGAGGCCGGTACAGACAACCAATATTATTCAGCGATCAGCCAGTCCATGCGGTAGCTGCCGGCGGTCTGCGCCAGCTCCTTGGCCAGCCATGGCAGCAGCACCTTGAGCTCTTCTTCCAGCCCCCACGGCGGGTTGGCGATGGCCAGGCCTGAACCGTTGAGCCCTTGGGGGCTGTCCTGGTGGTGCACATACAGCTCGACCCGCAGCAGTTTTGGCGCGCCGGTGCTGGTCAGGTCCTGGTAGAAGCGGGTCAGCGAACGCTGGTCCTTGATCGGATACCAGATGGCCGCGACAGTCTGGCGCATACGACCGATTGCCTCTTTCATGGCAGTGGTGCAGCGCTTGAGTTCGTCAGCCTGCTCGAACGGCGGGTCGATGAGCATGATCGCGCGTTTTTCCTGCACCGGCAGCAAGGCCCGCGGCACATGCCAGCCTTCACCCAGGTGCACAGTCACGCGCGGGTCTTTTTTCATGTTCTCTTTGAGCAGCGGCCCGTCTTCGGGGTGCTTTTCGTTGAGCAGGGCGCGGTCCTGCTGGCGCATCAGGCGGCGGGCCAACTCGGGCGAACCGGGGTAGTAGCGCAGCTCGCCGTCGGCGTTCAGACGCTTGATGATACGCAGATAGTCGTCGGCCATAGCCGGCAGGTCATCGCGATTCCACAGCCGGGCGACACCTTCCAGGTACTCGCCGGTGCGGGTTGCCTGGTCACCTTGCAGGTCGTACAGGCCAAGCCCTGCGTGGGTATCGATGTAGGCGAACGGCTGTTCCTTGCGCGACATCAGGGCGATGAGGCGGGTCAGCACGATGTGTTTGAGGACGTCGGCGTGGTTGCCGGCGTGGAAGGCGTGACGATAGTTCATGGCAACTCCTGCGAAGGCGGCAAGTTTACCTTGCCTTGCAGGCGGAGTCAGGCCTGGCTGCTGATCGGCGGCGGCTTCTTCGCGGGCTCGCCCGCTCCCACAGGGCCTGCACAGATCTCAGACCCTGTGGAGCACCTGTGGGAGCGGGCAAGCCCGCGAAGAAGGCAACACCAAATCAGCCGGTGTTACTTGTCAGCGTGATACGCCGCATCAGCAGTCTCGAAGCGCTGCACCATCGCCTTCGAAGGGCTGCCCAGCTTGCTCACCACGAGGATGGCGATGCTGGCGAACAGGAAGCCCGGGATGATTTCGTACAACCCGAGGGTATCGAAGTTCTTCCACAGGATCACGGTCAGCGCACCGACCACGATACCGGCCAGCGCGCCGTTACGGGTCATGCCCTTCCACAGCACCGAAATCAGCACCACCGGGCCAAATGCGGCACCGAAACCAGCCCAGGCGTAGGCCACCAGGCCCAGTACGCGGTTTTCCGGGTTGGCGGCCATGGCGATGGCGATCAGGGCCACGGCCAGCACCATCAGGCGACCGACCCACACCAGCTCGACCTGCGAAGCGTTCTTGCGCAGGAAGGCCTTGTAGAAGTCCTCGGTCAGGGCGCTGGAGCACACCAGCAGCTGGCAGCTCAGGGTGCTCATCACCGCCGCCAGGATGGCCGACAGCAGCACACCAGCGACCCACGGGTTGAACAGGATCTTGGCCAGCTCGATGAACACACGCTCGTGGTTCTCGGTGACCGGCCCCGCCAGCTCAGGGTGCGCCGAGAAGTAGGCGATGCCGAAGAAGCCCACGGCGCAGGTGCCGACCAGGCACAGGATCATCCAGGTCATGGAGATGCGACGAGCTTTGGCGATCGACTTCACCGAGTCGGCGGCCATGAACCGCGCCAGGATGTGCGGCTGACCGAAGTAGCCCAGACCCCAACCCATCAGCGAAATGATGCCGATGAAGGTCGCGCCCTTGAACATGTCGAAGTGAGCCGGATTCACCACCTCGATAGCGGCGAAGGTCTGATCGAAGCCGCCGGTGGAGATCAGCACGATCACCGGGGTGAGGATCAGCGCGAAGATCATCAGCGATGCCTGCACGGTATCGGTCCAGCTCACCGCCAGGAAGCCACCAATGAAGGTGTAGGCAATGGTCGCCGCCGCGCCGGCCCACAGGGCGGTTTCGTAGGACATGCCAAAGGTGCTTTCGAACAGACGGGCACCGGCGACGATGCCGGAAGCGCAATAGATGGTGAAGAACACCAGAATCACGATGGCCGAAATGATCCCGCAGCAGGCCGCTGTGGTCTTCGAAACGGCTGGAGAAGTAGTCCGGCAGGGTCAGTGCATCGCCGTTGTGCTCGGTCTGCACGCGCAGGCGGCCAGCAACGAACAGCCAGTTCAGGTAAGCGCCGACGGTCAGGCCGATGGCAATCCAGGCTTCGGACAAACCGGCGAAGTAGATGGCGCCCGGCAGGCCCATCAGCAGCCAACCGCTCATGTCGGAAGCACCGGCGGAGAGCGCGGTAACCACGCTACCCAGACTGCGACCGCCGAGGATGTAGTCAGAAAGGTTCTTGGTGGAGCGATAGGCCGCGAAGCCGATCAGCACCATTGCCGCGATGTAGATCACGAACGTGATCGTTAGTGGGTTGCCCATATGTGTGCCCTGGCGTTTGTTTTTATCTCATGCACAACCGCACCCATGGCGGTTGCACCCAGGCGGCGAATGCTATGCAACAACGCGAAGCGGGTGCAACCATTTTTCACCTGCAAGTTGCACCTTCCAGCGCATTTTCCGATAAAGCCCGTTTCTTGCTCCTTTTGGGAGCAATGAGGGCCTTTTTCAGAATAAAACGCACCGAAAACACGCCTTATTAGCGTGCACAACCGAGCAGCTGACGAGTTGCACCTTTTTCATCGAAAATTAGGGTTGCACCTGGTTGCACCCGAATTGTCCTACAGCTACTCTTGGCGCCAGCTTAGGCCACAACCGTGGCAATAACGAGGATAAGAAATGGCGACGACCACCCTTGGGGTCAAACTCGATGACCCGACCCGTGAGCGACTCAAGGCAGCAGCGCAGTCCATTGACCGCACGCCGCACTGGTTGATCAAGCAAGCGATCTTCAACTACCTGGAGAAGCTCGAGGGTGGTGCCACCCTGACCGAACTCAACGGCCATGCCAGCAACCTGGCCGACGACGCCGGTGAGGTTCAACCCGACCACAGCCACCAGTGCTTCCTCGAATTCGCCGAGAGCATCCTGCCACAGTCGGTATTGCGCTCGGCGATCACCGCCGCCTACCGACGCCCCGAGCAGGAAGTGGTGCCGATGCTGCTGGAGCAGGCGCGCCTGAGCGCCCCGCTGGCCGAAGCGACCAACAAGATGGCCGCCGGTATCGCCGAAAAACTGCGTAACCAGAAGAGCGCTGGCGGTCGTGCCGGCATCGTCCAGGGCCTGCTGCAGGAGTTCTCGCTGTCGTCCCAGGAAGGCGTGGCGCTGATGTGCCTGGCCGAAGCCCTGCTGCGCATCCCCGACAAGGGCACCCGTGATGCGCTGATCCGCGACAAGATCAGCACCGGCAACTGGCAGCCGCACCTGGGCAACAGTCCGTCGCTGTTCGTCAACGCCGCCACCTGGGGCCTGCTGCTGACCGGCAAGCTAGTGTCTACCCATAACGAATCCGGCCTCACCTCCTCGCTCACCCGCATCATCGGCAAGAGTGGCGAGCCGATGATCCGCAAGGGTGTCGACATGGCCATGCGCCTGATGGGCGAGCAGTTCGTCACCGGCGAAACCATTGCCGAAGCCCTGGCCAACGCCAGCCGCTTCGAGTCCAAGGGCTTCCGCTATTCCTACGACATGCTCGGCGAAGCCGCACTGACCGAGCACGACGCACAGAAGTACCTGGCGTCCTACGAGCAGGCCATCCACTCGATCGGCAAGGCCTCCCATGGCCGTGGCATCTATGAAGGCCCGGGCATCTCGATCAAGCTGTCGGCATTGCACCCGCGCTACAGCCGCGCCCAATACGAGCGCGTGATGGAAGAGCTGTACCCGCGCCTGCTGTCGCTGACCCTGCTGGCCAAGCAATACGACATCGGCCTGAACATCGACGCTGAAGAAGCCGACCGCCTGGAGCTGTCGCTCGACCTGCTCGAGCGCCTGTGCTTCGAGCCGTCGCTGGCCGGCTGGAACGGCATCGGCTTCGTCATCCAGGCCTACCAGAAGCGCTGCCCGTACGTGATCGACTACGTCATCGACCTGGCCAAGCGCAGCCGCCACCGCCTGATGATCCGCCTGGTGAAAGGCGCCTACTGGGACAGCGAAATCAAGCGCGCCCAGGTCGAAGGCCTGGAAGGCTACCCGGTCTACACCCGCAAGGTGTACACCGACGTGTCCTACGTCGCCTGCGCCCGCAAGCTGCTGGCCGTGCCAGAAGCCATCTACCCGCAGTTCGCCACCCACAACGCCCACACCCTGTCGGCCATCTACCACATTGCCGGTCAGAACTATTACCCGGGCCAGTACGAGTTCCAGTGCCTGCACGGCATGGGCGAGCCGCTGTACGAGCAAGTGGTCGGCAAGATTTCCGAAGGCAAGCTGAACCGCCCGTGCCGCGTCTATGCACCGGTCGGCACCCACGAAACGCTGCTGGCCTACCTGGTGCGTCGCCTGCTGGAAAACGGCGCCAACACCTCGTTCGTCAACCGCATCGCCGACCACTCGATCTCCATCCAGGAACTGGTTGCCGACCCGGTCGCCAGCATCGAGCGCATGGGCACCCAGGAAGGCAGTATCGGCCTGCCGCACCCACGCATCCCGCTGCCGCGTGACCTGTATGGCAGCGAGCGGGCCAACTCGGCCGGCATCGACATGGCCAACGAACACCGTCTGGCGTCGCTGTCCTGCGCCATGCTGGCCACCGCCCACAACGACTGGAAAGCCGCCCCGTTGCTGGCCTGCGCCGCCAGCGAAGGCGTCGCCGCAGCCGTGCTGAACCCGGCAGATCACCGCGACGTGGTCGGCCATGTGCAGGAAGCCACTGTCGTCGACGTCGAAAATGCCATCCAGTGCGCACTGAATGCCGCACCGATCTGGCAGGCCACCCCGCCGGCCGAACGTGCTGCCATTCTGGAGCGCACCGCCGACCTGATGGAGGCCGAAATCCAGCCGCTGATGGGTCTGCTGATCCGCGAAGCCGGCAAGACCTTCGCCAACGCCATCGCCGAAGTACGTGAAGCCGTGGACTTCCTGCGCTACTACGCGGTACAGGCGCGCAACGACTTCAGCAACGACGCCCACCGCCCACTGGGCCCTGTAGTGTGCATCAGCCCGTGGAACTTCCCGCTGGCGATCTTCACCGGCCAGGTGGCCGCAGCGCTCGCCGCCGGCAACCCGGTACTGGCCAAGCCCGCCGAGCAAACCCCGCTGATCGCGGCCCAGGCCGTTCGCCTGCTGCTGGAAGCCGGTATTCCGGAAGGCGTGCTGCAGTTGCTGCCAGGCCGCGGTGAAACCGTCGGTGCCGGCCTGGTCGGTGACGAGCGCGTCAAAGGCGTAATGTTCACCGGTTCCACCGAAGTGGCCCGCCTGCTGCAGCGCAACGTCGCCGGTCGCCTGGACAACCAGGGCCGCCCGATCCCGCTGATCGCCGAAACCGGCGGCCAGAACGCGATGATCGTCGACTCCTCGGCACTGACCGAGCAGGTGGTGATCGATGTAGTGTCCTCGGCCTTCGACAGCGCCGGCCAGCGTTGCTCGGCCCTGCGCGTGCTGTGCCTGCAGGAAGACTCCGCCGACCGCGTGATCGAAATGCTCAAGGGCGCCATGGCCGAAAGCCGCCTGGGCTGCCCGGACCGCCTGGCCGTGGACATTGGCCCGGTGATCGACGCCGAAGCCAAGGCCGGTATCGAGAAGCACATCCAGGGCATGCGTGAGAAAGGTCGCTCGGTCTATCAGGTGGCGATTGCCGATGCTGCCGAGATCAAGCGTGGCACCTTCGTCATGCCGACCCTGATCGAGCTGGAAAGCTTCGACGAGCTCAAGCGTGAAATCTTCGGCCCGGTGCTGCACGTGGTGCGCTACAACCGCCGCAACCTGGACCAGCTGATCGAGCAGATCAACAATTCCGGCTATGGCCTGACCCTCGGCGTGCACACCCGCATCGACGAGACCATCGCCAAGGTGGTGGAAACCGCCAATGCCGGCAACATGTACGTCAACCGCAACATCGTCGGTGCGGTGGTGGGCGTGCAGCCGTTCGGCGGTGAAGGCCTGTCCGGCACCGGCCCGAAAGCCGGCGGCCCGCTGTATCTGTACCGCCTGCTGTCGACCCGCCCGGCCGACGCGATTGGCCGCCACTTCCAGCAGCAGGACGGCGAAGGCAAGCCTGACCGCGCCCTGCACGAACAGCTGATCAAGCCGCTGCACGGCCTGAAGGCCTGGGCCGAGAGCAACCAGCTGGCCGACCTGGCCGCGCTGTGCAGCCAGTTCGCCAGCCAGTCGCAAAGCGGCATCGCCCGCCTGCTGCCGGGCCCGACCGGCGAGCGCAACAGCTACACCATCCTGCCGCGCGAGCACGTGCTGTGCCTGGCCGACAACGAGGCCGATCTGCTGGCGCAGTTCGCCGCAGTGCTGGCGGTTGGCAGCTCGGCGGTATGGGCTGACGGCGAGCCGGGCAAGGCCTTGCGTGCCCGCCTGCCGCGTGAGCTGCAGGCCAAGGTCAAGCTGGTAGCGGACTGGAACAAGGATGAAGTGGCGTTCGACGCCGTGATCCACCACGGCGACTCGGACCAACTGCGCGGCGTGTGCCAGCAGGTGGCCAAGCGTGCCGGGGCGATCGTCGGCGTGCACGGGCTGTCCAGCGGGGATCATCAGATTGCGCTGGAGCGCCTGGTGATCGAGCGGGCAGTGAGTGTGAACACTGCGGCTGCCGGCGGTAATGCCAGCTTGATGACCATTGGCTGAGGCTGAGGGTTGTTGAAGAAAAGGGAGAGCTTCGGCTCTCCTTTTTTATGGGCGCATGTCTTGAGATGTTTTGCGCCTATGAGATCGAGCGCCGCCCGCGCGGCGCTCGATCTCATAGGCGCTGCAAAACTCTCGGCATACACCTGGCAGCCTTCATGCAACCTGAAGCCAACCCCTCACTGCTTCATCCCCAACTCAGCATCATCCATCAGCGCCTTGGCCATCGCACTCAGGTAGTGCGCAGCCCAGATCATCATCGGCTTCTCATCCATCAGCCCGGTTATGGTCAGCTCTCGCACATACCCCATCAACTCCGAAGACTGCTCGCGCGCATCCCTGCACGGGATGCCAGGCTCGATGCGGAACAGCGGGTGGGTGCCGTTTTCACCCTGATAGAACGTGGTCTTGCCGACGGTGAATTGGGTGTCTTCTGTTGTCATTGTTCAATCCCCTGATAATTCTTGACTGCCTGGGCCGGCCTCTTCGCGGGCGCGCCCGCTCCCACAGGATCACCACAGGCATCAAGACTTGCACCGTACCTGTGGGAGCGGGCATGCCCGCGAAAGGGCCCGTTCAGACGACATATCAACAAAGCCTTACAGCAGGCATCTGCCCCGGCTTCGGGCTGTCTTCACAGAAAAGGGTATCGTGGGGTGGATCGGGGACATTCTTCAGCATCATGGTTCACCTGGTAATGATGGCCACCACACACCTGCTGTCAAACAAGAGGGTGGCAGCTGTACATGGGTTGACAGACCGGTAGGCAAACCAAAACCCGGCGCACACGAAGTGCCCCACGCACAGCTGCCATAAAGGCAAAGCCATGCGGTTTGACCTGGTCGGCCTGTCAAAGCCGGTCACTGATTTCGCAGCGACCACCCGAGACTATGGCCCTACCCAGAGCACCGCAATGGCTAGAAGGGGGTTGGGAGTATGTTTGGGAAATGGACTACATGGAATAGGCAAAAACCTAAAAAACTGCCGGGTTGCTGACTGAAATGCGGTAGGGCTGGCAAGTTTCACCTCGCCCTTTGCAGCGTGCCTGCGTGACCGAGCGCCGCTCGGTCGCACAGATATAGAAGGAACCTAAGCAAGTACCGTTGATGCCCTCGCTCATCCGAGCCTTCGCCAGAGCCACCAAAGGCTCAGGATTTTAGCCCCTTCAGAAGCTGCGAAAAGGCTCAACCAAACCCACGTACTGGTGTCTGGCAATAATAGAAACAAAGAAATCGACGGAACTATAAACAAGACACGAAATGGAAATTGAACGAAAGCCAGATAACACCCGGATCTTCTCCCCATACAAAGTAATATGCTACTGGCAACAAGGGATACCTGGACAATCAGCCCCATCCACACCATGAACTCAAGCCCTCCCCCCCACTGCTCCATGTTTGCAAGGGCGGAATTGAAATCACTCACAAAGGGGATCACACCTCTATTCAGGCTACTGACCACAACGAAAGAAATGTAAAAAGCATCCATACCCCCCCAAAACAAACCGACCAAACGCATTGACCTTATCAAACCGATGCCCCAGTTCATTTATCTTTTAACTCATATTCTTCATTTGCGATTATTGGTCGCCAATGCCATGAGGCTCCCGACACATCCCAGGCATCATCAGCCTCCACATAAATTTGCGTTATTTTACGTTCCATTCCATATCTGTGGATTGCGGAAGATGGCGAAAAATCCCGCTCATCTTCATCAAGCGGCACCCATTCCTGCGTAACTGTTCTGGTCGTATTCGCAAAATCTTTCCCTGACGACAAGAAGACTCGCCCCTCATCTCCTCTTGATGTCAGGAAATTCGCAACAAAGGCAGCACTCGAAGCAAGTTTATTAACACGCATGGATGTTAACTTCCACTTGCCCGGACCACTCATCGCAGAAAATCTTTCATGGAAAGCAACACCTGTACGGATGCCAAACCGCAGGTCTCATTACACTTTCACAACCCATATCACCCAAACCTATTAACCTGTCCCCCACCCCGCCGCCCTCCTACACTCCCAGCATCCCGCCTCAGGACCGCGACCATGCCCGAGACCCTGCTCAGCCCCCGCAACCTCGCCTTCGAGCTCTACGAAGTCCTCGACGCCGAAGCTCTCACCCAGCGCCCACGCTTCGCCGAGCACAGCCGCGAAACCTTCGATGCGGCCCTGACCACCGCGCGCACCATCGCCGAAAGGTTCTTCGCCCCGCACAACCGCAAGGCTGACGAAAACGAGCCGCGCTACGTCGACGGTCGCGCCGAGCTGATCCCCGAGGTAAAACCCGCAGTCGATGCCTTCCTCGAAGCCGGCTTCCTCAACGCCAACCGCGACTTCGAAGTCGGTGGCATGCAGCTGCCAAGCCTGGTCTCGCAAGCCTGCTTCGCCCACTTTCAGGCCGCCAACGCCGGCACCACGGCCTACCCGTTCCTGACCATGGGTGCGGCCAACCTGATCGAAAGCTTCGGCACTGAAGAACAGAAGCGCCTGTTCCTGCAGCCGATGATCGAGGGCCGCTACTTCGGCACCATGGCCCTGACCGAACCCCACGCTGGCTCGTCATTGGCCGATATCCGCACCCGAGCCGAACCTGCCGGTGACGGCAGCTACCGGCTCAAGGGCAACAAGATCTTTATCTCCGGCGGCGACCACGAACTGTCGGAAAACATCGTGCACATGGTCCTGGCCAAGCTGCCAGACGCACCGCCCGGGGTTAAAGGCATTTCGCTGTTCATCGTGCCCAAGTACCTGGTCAACGAAAATGGCAGCCGCGGCCCGCGCAACGATGTGCTGCTGGCCGGGCTGTTCCACAAGATGGGCTGGCGCGGCACCACCTCCACCGCGCTGAACTTCGGCGACAACGGCCAGTGCGTCGGCTACCTGGTCGGCCAGCCGCACCAGGGCCTGGCCTGCATGTTCCAGATGATGAACGAGGCACGCATCGGCGTTGGCATGGGTGCAGTGATGCTCGGCTACGCGGGCTACCTGTATTCACTGGAATACGCCCGCCAGCGGCCACAGGGTCGGTTGCCGGACAACAAAGACCCGCACAGCCCGGCGGTGCCAATCATCGAGCACAGCGATGTGAAACGCATGCTGCTGGCGCAGAAAGCCTATGTCGAAGGCGCCTTCGACCTCGGCCTGTATGCCGCACGCCTGTTCGACGACACCCAGACCGCCAGCGATGAAAGCACCCGCAAACAGGCGCAGGAACTGCTCGATCTGCTGACACCGATCGTCAAGTCCTGGCCCTCGGCCTTTTGCCTCAAGGCCAACGAACTTGCGATCCAGATCCTCGGCGGCCACGGCTACACCCGCGAATACCCGGTAGAGCAGTACTACCGCGACAACCGCCTGAACCCGATCCACGAAGGCACCGAGGGCATCCAGTCGCTCGACCTGCTCGGCCGCAAGCTGGCGCAGAACAATGGCGCCGGGCTCAAGCAGCTGATTCGCCTGATCGCCGCCACCGGCGAGCGCGCCAGCCAGCATCCGAACCTCGACCCGCTGCGCCACCCGCTGGAGCAACTGGTCAACCGACTGCAAGGAGTGACCCTGGCCTTGCTGAGTGACCTGGCCCAAGGCAAAGTCGCCGGCGCCCTTGCCAACTCCGCCCTGTACCTCAAGGCTTTCGGCCACTGTGTAATTGGCTGGCGCTGGCTGGAGCAGGCGATTCACGCCGAACTCGGCCTGCTCAAGGGCACCCCCGCCGACCGCGACTTCTACCTTGGCAAGCTGCAGGCCGCACGTTATTTCCTGATCTGGGAAGTACCGGGCTGCCATAATGAGCTGGCCTTGCTCGAGGCGCGCGACGACACCTGCCTCGCCATGCAAGACGCGTGGTACTAGACCGCGCCTGCACCTGCATTACTGGGCACACTTGGCGGGCGATGCCGAACTGCGGGGGTTGCGAGCAATAGCTATTCCTGCGGCGACTACCGCAATGCCCAGGTAGGTTGTCCAATGGATCGCGTCGCCGAACATCAACGCAGCCCATAACAAGGTCACGGGTGGTTCCAGATAGACCAGCACCGACACGCGGGTCGCCGTCAGCTTGGTCAGCAACATCCACAGGCTCAAATAGGCGATGAACGTCGAGAACAGTGTCAGCCAGGCGACAGCCACCCAGGCCTGGCTGCTGACAGGCACCTCGATCAAGCCCAACGGCAAGCCTGTAGCAGTGAGCAGCACCAGCGTCGCGGTCGATTGCAGAAACAGCGGCATCAGCAAACCGTCCTTGCTGTGGTCTGTCTCCAGAACCGATTGCCGTCGCTGGTACAGCGTGGCGATCGACAACGTGATGGCAGCGATCAGCGGCAGAGCGTACAACCAGAGGCCAAGCTGCGCCGTCGACAGGCTGTACTCTCCCAGAATGACTACGCTGACACCGGCAAACCCAAGCACAAGGCCCAGCCACTCCTGACGGCCACTGCGTTCACCGTGGCCTCTGCTGCTCATCGATGCCGTGATCAATGGCTGCAAGGCGCAAATGATGGCAGCAATCCCGGCAGGCAGGCCGCCGCGGATGGCGATGTAGACGCTGACCAGGTAAGCAAACTGGGCCAGAAATCCGATCACGGCGTTGTAACGTATTTGCGCCCATGACAGTAAATGCAGCCGGTGCAAGACAAAGGGCAGCAGGCAGATGCAGACCAGCAAAAAACGCCAGAACAGCAGGTTTATCGCACCCGCGTCCTCCGTGCCTAGCCGGGCGCCAATGAAGCCCGAACTCCAGGAAAGGACAAAGATGGCTTGCAGCAGGATCAGGTAAGGCGCACTGCTTGGCATATTCACGCCCCTGTTTGATGCAATTCCTGGAACGTGATCGGCTCGATGCCTAGACGTGCATAGTGTCGGGCCGCCGAGCGGTGCAGGGCCCAGCGTAACCGCAGCCAGTTGGGGATGGTCGCGGGAATGCCATCATCGGAGGCGAGGTGCCAGAAACTGTTGGAATCGTCATTGAAGTAAGGGCAATGGAAGGACAACACCAGTGACATGCGTCTCCCGCCCAGCACCGGGCGAACACCGTGGAACAATCGACTGCCATAGATGAACAAGGCATCGCCTGGCGCATCCAGGCGTGCGGTTTCAAAGGTACGATAATCCAGGGCATCAAAGGTATCGACGGTACCGTTGTGGAACACGAACTCGCCGCCGCTATAGTCGTTGGCGCCCGACAGCACGATGTTCAGCACATAATTGGTGCCGTCCGTATGCCACATGCCCAGTTGTTGCTGTTGCTCGACCGGCTTGGGGTAGTAATAGTTGATCTGCGAGCGGGCGTTGAGCATGGGGTAAGGCACCAGCGGCACCCCGGCAATACGCGAGACGGCCAACAGGAATGAGCGGCTGCACATCATGTCGTGGATGAACGATGACAGCGCCGTCACCCCACGTGTGCGCCGGGAAATTATCCAGTCACTGTCACCTGCGCCCTTCTCCAGGCGGCCACAGATGTCTTGCAAGGCCGCAACTCCCTCGGCAGTGAACAACCGATGGACCACCGCCACACCGGTGATGGTATCCGCTGCAATTTTTGCGTGCGGACTGTGGCTGTAGCCCAGTTCCCCGAGTGTTCGCGTATCGGTGACGGCAGGCCCTTGCTGGCGGAGCAACGTGTCCCGCCAGGCGACCTGTTCACCCAGGCGGATCGACGAAAGTCGCGGAGTGCGCTTCAACGTTGACTTGAGCGCCAGCTTTACGCGGCCGACGCCGCGCTCGAACAACGGTAAGGTATCTGAGCGATTCATGATGGGACTGTCCCTGTTTTGGCCGCTACTGGAGGTACTTCGCGATTTGATAGCGCACCGAGCCGTCCCCGCTGGCAAATTCGTCCAGCACACTGCAGTTACAGTGCCGGGCCCTGATGTGACGGAACTGTTCGGGCGTATATTTGAGGCAGATATTGGTCAGCAGGTAGCCATGTTGTTGCAGGCGCTGCACAGGCTGCAGGGTCACGGCAACATGGACCGTTTCGTCGAGGATCCGCAAAGGTACGAGGATGGCTTCATGCTTCCCCGACGGGGTGAAGCCTTGCTGAAGCGCAACCACCTGGGAGAACTGGAGCATGTTGGGGTTGGCGTAGAACTCAAGGATTGGCCGTTCCAGCCCTTCCTCGTATACCTGCATTTCCGAAAGAATGTAGGTCCTGTCACCCGCAAGACTGCGGATCAACCTGCCCGTACTGACTGGCAACTCGTTGCCCTCCTGGAAACCAAGCAAGGTGATCAGCGTGAGCTCCTGGTCGTGACGCAAAACGTCATGGGTTACGGTGCGATAGTCGGCAGCGATGTAATTGAAACTGCCATCCCTTTGCACTATGGGACGCACCGCATCGCTCATCGCGGGTTCCGAGGTCTGGTTGATGTCGATAGCGGTGTAGCGGATGGAGCTGGAGGTCTCGGCCATTCGCTTCAACAAGCAGGCGCTCTTGATCGGCTCGGGGCCCAGCTCGACATAGTGCACGCGGCGCCCACTGCCCAGTGCCGCCAATCGCTCGGCGACATTGCCGATGACACTCTTGAGCGCACCTTGACCCTGTCCGTCAGCGCAAAGCCCGTCCTGGCCCACGCCCTGTTCATTCAAGGCGCGCATCAGCAGAAATATCTCGTGGTTGAAGCGGTGATCGCTGTGCGGACCGGCGTCAGGCTGAGCCAGAGTCGAATACTTCTCATGGTTCTCGACAGTCCATAGCCGTGCATTCTGGTACGAGGGGGTGCGCACGAGTGCATCTACAACGAAGTCGTTCAGGCTCATCCGTATCATTCCTTTGCAATTTCGGGGGGAGCTATGCCTTGCCCACACAGTAAGAGGGGGTATAAAGCCTGTACAGTTGATTAAATCGAAGCGCTGGTTCGATCCAGCCAAATCAGGTGGTTCAATGGCGAAAGGCCTCGACATCAACGTACTGAGAACCTTCCAGGCAGTAGCCCGACTGGGGCGCTTCAAGGATGCCGCCGACTATGTCCATCGCAGCCCCTCGGCGGTGACCACGCAGATCCAGAAGCTGGAGGAACAGATCGGGCAACAGCTGTTTGCTCGCAGCAACCAGTCCGTCGAGTTGACCCCGGCAGGTCGGCACCTGCTGGTCGAGGCGACACGTTTTCTGATGGCCCATGACAGGCTGCTGGCTACGCTGTCGCCCCAGCAGATGACCGGCAAGGTCCGCCTGGGGGTACCGGACGGCTATGCAGCCAGCCTCATGAGTGATTTCCTGCCGGTTTTCGTCGCCAGCAATCCGAAACTGGAACTGGAAGCCGTAGCGCGGTCCAGCGCAGAGCTCATCGACCTGTTTGCGCGACAGCGCCTGGACCTGGCAGTAGCGGTCAGCAACGAAGCATGCAGACAAGGGGAGTGGCTGCGCGCGACCAGGCCTCGTTGGGCCGCGGCCCCAGGGTTCCAACACAACCCTGAGCGCCCCTTGCCGCTGGCCCTGCAGTTGAAGGGCTGTCCGTACCGAGAGGCGGCACTGCAGGCATTGAAGGCGCATGGCATTGCGTACCGCATCCTGCTGGAGAGCGCCAACTGGCAAGCGGTACTGGCCTGTATGAGAAGCGGCCTGGCAGTCGGTATTGTCGAGGGGCTGGACAGTGGCGATACCACACTGGCGTACGTTGAAGGCATGGGTTTCCCCGAACTCCCCGAGCACCACGTCTATCTGCTGACGGACACCGCTCACCCTGTTGCGTCGCATCTGAACGATATGTTGAAAGCCGCCATTCAGAAGGATGGGGCGGCAAACCCAGGCCTTTGTTGACCGCACTTTATTTCCTGACCCGGGCAGTACCAGGCTGCCATAATGAGCTGGCATTGCTCGAGGCGCGCGACGACACTTGCCTTACCATGCAGGACGAGTGGTTCTAAGGGGGAGCCACCGTGTACACGGAGGCTTCCACATGTTTGATTCCAGCGCCCTGCTGCGCCAGCGCTTCGCC
The DNA here is from genome assembly GCA_029953615.1 of Pseudomonas putida. NCBI lineage: Bacteria > Pseudomonadati > Pseudomonadota > Gammaproteobacteria > Pseudomonadales > Pseudomonadaceae > Pseudomonas > Pseudomonas putida. The sequence continues at coordinate 1,797,598 of CP124529.1, forward strand.
GCCCTGCGCAGCACGGCCGAGATGTTTTCCCTGCGCCATGTGAAACAGTCGCACCAGGCGCTGTCGGTACGCCGAAATGTCGCCGAACCGCCATTGTTCAGCCAGGACGAAGGCGCCATGCTCACCGTGCGGGTCAATGGCGTGGAAGCCTATGCCGCTACCGCCGACTTGTCCCAGGCCGGCCTGCAACGCGCGCTGGAGCACGCCGAGTCCCTGGCCCGGCAGACTGCCCGGCACAGCCTGCTGGACCTGCGCGAGCAACCCGTTACCAGCGCACGCCACGACCACATTTCACCGAACTTCGACCAGCCGCTGCCCAACCTCGCCGATTGCCTCGGCCTGCTCGCGGCCGAATCGGCCAGCCTGCCCAAGGACAACCGCCTGGTGGACTGGCAGGCCAGCCTGGGCCTGAGCCTGGTCGAGCAGACCTACCTGAACTCGGCGGGCGCCGAACTGCGCCACGCACAGCGCTTCCTGTTCCCAGGCCTGGGCGTGACTGCCAGCGACGGCCAGGACAGCCAGAGCCGCAGCCTGGGCCGCGACAATTTCGGCCAACAGGGCGGTTTCGAGATCATCGAGCGCTGCGGCCTGGTCGGCGCTGCCCGCCGGGTGGCCGATGAGGCACTACAGCTGCTGCTGGCGCCCAACACCCCCAGCGGCCCGCGCGACCTGCTGTTGATGCCGGACCAGATGATGCTGCAGATCCACGAATCCATCGGCCACCCGCTGGAGATGGACCGTATCCTCGGCGACGAGCGCAACTACGCCGGCACCAGCTTCGTCAAAGCCAGCGACTTCGGCCACCTGCAATATGGCTCCAGCTTGCTGAACGTGACCTTCGACCCGACCATCGGCGAAGAGCTGGCCAGCTATAGCCATGACGACGACGGCTCCACGGCCAGCAAACAGTTCCTGATCCGCGACGGCCTGCTGCTGCGCCCGCTGGGCGGTGCACTGTCGCAGTTCCGCTCCGGCCTGGAAGGCGTGGCCAACAGCCGTGCCTGCGGCTGGAACCGTGCGCCAATCGACCGCATGGCCAACCTCAACATCGAGCCGGGTGACCAATCCCTGGATCAACTGATCGGGGGCATCGAGCACGGTATCCTGATGCGTACCAACCGTTCCTGGTCCATCGACGATGCGCGCAACAAGTTCCAGTTCGGCTGCGAATGGGGCCAGTTGATCGAAAACGGCGAGCTCAAAGGCATCGTCAAGAACCCCAACTACCGCGGCATCTCCGCGCAGTTCTGGCGCAACCTGGTGGCGGTCGGCGACAGCAGTACGTTCCAGGTGCTGGGCACGCCCAACTGCGGCAAGGGCGAACCCAACCAGGTGGTGCGGGTCGGCCACGCCTCGCCGGCCTGCGTATTCCGCCAGATCGACCGTATTCGGAGGAGACGCCTGATGAAAAACGCTTTCGAAACCTTGGTCGGGGATGCGCGCAAAGCCCTGCAGACAGGCGAGCAGTTCACTCTGGGCTACAGCGCCGAACATTCGCAATTCGTGCGTTTCAACCACGCCAAGGTGCGCCAGGCTGGCGAAGTTAGCCAGGCCAGTGCGCAGCTGCGGCTGATCCGCGATGGCCGTCAGGCAGAGCAACAGCTGACCTTGAGTGGTGACGCGCAACTGGATAGCCAGCGCCTGATCGCGGCCCTGGAGCAACTGCGCCAGACCTTGCCACTGCTGGCTGTCGACCCGTACCTGCGTCTGGACGAAAGTGCCTGGCACAGCCAAAGCCAGCAGGAGCAGCCGCTGCCCGAACTGAGCGAAGTACTGGCCCTGCTCGACCACGAGGCGGGCGACCTGGACCTGGTCGGCATCTACGCCGCCGGGCCCATCTGCCGGGGCTTCGCCAGCTCGTTCGGGGCCTTCGGCTGGCACCAGGCCAACAGCTTCAACTTCGACTGGAGCCTGTTCCACGAAAACGGCGAGGCGGTGAAGGCCAACTACGCCGGGCAGGTATGGAGCTCCGACGACTTCACCGCACGCCTGCGCCAGGCGCGAGAGCAACTGGGCTTCCTTGGCCGCCCGGCAATCACGCTGAAGCCTGGTAGCTACCGCGCCTATCTGGCCCCGGCGGCCATGGACGAAATAGCCGGCATGCTGTGCTGGGGCGGCTTTTCCGCACAGGCCTTGGCCACCGGCAACAGCGCCCTGCAGCGTCTGTACAATGGCGATGCGCGGCTGAGCCCGCTGGTGAGTTTTACCGAACAGGTCAGCGGTTCGCTGAGCCCGGCGTTTTCCGACGAAGGCTCGCCGCGCCTGGATGTACCGTTGATCCGGCAAGGCGAAGCCCTGCATCGGCTGATCAGTGCGCGCAGTGCAGCCGAGTTCGAGCTGCAGGCCAATGGCGCCGACAGCTACGAGTCACCGTGCGCGCTCAGCCTGGCAGCAGGTAGCCTGCCCGGCGAGCAGATCCTGGAGCGGCTCGGCACCGGGCTGTACATCAGCAACCTGTGGTACCTGAACTATTCCGACCTGCCGGCGGCACGCATGACCGGGCTGACCCGCTTCGCCACCTTCTGGGTGGAGAACAGGCAGATCCAGGGGCCGGTGAGCACCATGCGTTTCGATGACAGCCTGTACAGCCTGCTAGGCAGCCAGCTGGAGGACCTGACCCAGGAGCGCGAGATGATCCTGTCGACCAGCACCTATGGACAGCGCAGTACCGGGTCGAGTCATTTGCCGGGGGCACTGGTCAAAGGGTTGACCTTGACATTGTGATTGGCATTGCCGGCCTCTTCGCGGGCAAGCCCGCTCCCACAGGGAACGTGTAACCCTTGTGGGAGCGGACGCGCCCGCGAAGAGGCCGGTACAGACAAACGAGGAAGTCATGCCCGAACGCGCTCCGCTGGACCCCGTCACTGCCCGCTGGATCCCCTGGGTAGTGGCCATCGCCTTCTTCATGCAGTCCCTGGACGGCACCATCCTCAACACCGCACTGCCAGCCATGGCCCGCTCGCTGGCCGAAGACCCGTTGCGCATGCAGGGTGTGATCATTGCCTACATGCTCACCGTGGCCCTGCTGATCCCCGCCTCTGGCTGGATCGCCGACCGCTTCGGCACCAAGCGCATCTTCTTCAGCGCCATCCTGCTGTTCAGCTTCGGCTCGCTGCTGTGCGCCGCCGCCAACAGCCTCGGCTTCCTGATCTTCGCCCGCGTCGTGCAGGGCCTGGGCGGTGCGCTGATGCTGCCGGTCGGGCGGCTGGTGGTACTGCGCGCCTACCCGCGCACCGAGTTGGTGCGCATCATGAGCTTCATCACCATCCCCGGCCTGCTTGGGCCACTACTGGGCCCAACGGTTGGCGGCTGGCTGGTGGAAATTCTCAGCTGGCACTGGATCTTCCTGCTCAACCTGCCAGTCGGCCTGATCGGCTGCTACGCCGTGTGGAAGTTCATCCCCGACCTGCGCGGTGCCGAGCGCACCACGTTCGACGGCCCAGGGTTCCTGCTGTTTGGCGCAGCGATGGTATTGATCACCATCGCCATGGAAGGCCTGGGCGAACTGCACCTGCCGCACTTGCGGGTAATGTTGCTGCTGTTTGCCGGCATGGCCTGCCTGGCGGCCTACTGGCTGCGCGCCGGGCGCGACCCGGAGCCGCTGTTCTCGCCCAGCCTGTTCCGCGTACGCACCTTTGCCATCGGTATCCTCGGCAACCTGTTCGCCCGCCTGGGCAGCGGCGCCCTGCCGTTTCTGGTGCCGTTGCTGCTGCAGGTGGCGCTGGGCTACTCGCCGGCCCAGGCCGGCATGAGCATGATCCCGCTGGCGGCGGCGGCAATGCTGGCCAAGTCCATTGCCCGGCCGCTGATCGAACGCTTCGGCTACCGCATCATTCTCACCGGCAATACCTTGCTGCTGGGCGTGCTGCTGGCCAGCCTGGGGCTGGTGGACGAGCAGACGCCCTATTGGCTGCTACTGGTGCAACTCGGTCTTCTGGGCGCGGTGAACTCCATGCAGTTCACCGCGATGAACACCGTCACGCTCATCGACCTCGACGACGCCAGCGCCAGCAGCGGCAACAGCTTGCTGTCGGTGGTCGCGCAGTTGGCCCTGAGCCTGGGGGTGGCCTGCGCCGGCGCATTGCTAGGCGGGTTTACCGCAGCCGGCAGCGCCGAGGGCGTGGAAACCACCTTGGGCGCATTCCAGCTCACCTTCGTCACCATCGGCGTGATGGCCATGCTGGCGGCTGCGATCTTCCTGCAGCTGTCGCCGACGGACGGAAGGCGTGCCCGTCGTCCGGAACAACACATGGAGTCGTAGGGCGAATGGCCACGAGGCTGGTAGACTGTGCGGCATTTTTCGCTTCGCACCGCAGGCCCGCCTCGTGACCACCGAATCCACCGCCTTTGCCACCTTGCCGCTGTCCACTGCCATGCTGGCCAACCTGGACGCCCTCGGCTATGCCTCGATGACGCCGATTCAGGCCCAGAGCCTGCCGGTCATCCTCAAGGGCCAGGACCTGATCGCCCAGGCCAAGACCGGCAGCGGCAAGACCGCCGCCTTCGGCATCGGCCTGCTCAACCCGATCAACCCGCGTTACTTCGGCTGCCAGGCGCTGGTGCTGTGCCCCACCCGCGAGCTCGCCGACCAGGTGGCAAAGGAGCTGCGCCGCCTGGCCCGCGCCGAGGACAACATCAAGATCCTGACCCTGTGCGGCGGCGTTTCGCTGGGCCCGCAGATCGCTTCGCTGGAGCACGGCGCGCATATCATCGTTGGCACCCCGGGGCGCATCCAGCAGCACCTCGACAAGGGCACGCTGGTGCTCGACGGGCTGAACACCCTGGTACTGGACGAAGCCGATCGCATGCTCGACATGGGCTTCTTCGATGCCATCGCCAGCATCATCGGCAAGACCCCGTCGCGCCGCCAGACCCTGCTGTTCTCGGCCACCTACCCGGCCGGCATCAAGCAACTGGCCGCCGACTTCATGCGTAACCCGCAACAGGTCAAGGTCGAGAGCCTGCACGCCGACAACCAGATCGAGCAGCGCTTCATCGAGATCGACCCGCAACAGCGCCTCGAGGCCGTCACCCGCGTGCTCGGCCACTACCGCCCGCAGTCCTGCGTGGCGTTCTGCTTCACCAAGCAGCAGTGCGAGGATGTGGTCGCCCACCTGACCGCCAAGGGCATCGTGGCCCAGGCCCTGCATGGCGACCTGGAGCAGCGAGACCGCGACCAGGTGCTGACCATGTTCGCCAACCGCAGCAGCTCGGTGCTGGTGGCTACCGACGTGGCCGCACGCGGCCTGGACATCGATGGCCTGGACATGGTCATCAACGTCGAACTGGCGCGTGATGCGGAAATCCATGTGCACCGTGTGGGCCGTACCGGCCGTGCCGGCGAGAAAGGTATTGCGATCAGCCTGGTTGCACCGGCCGAGGGCCACCGCGCCCAGGCCATCGAGGAGCTGCAGAAGAGCCCGCTGCGCTGGGACCAGCTGGACAGCCTGAAGCACAAGGGCGGCGAGCCGCTGCTGCCGGTGATGAGCACCCTGTGCATCGCGGCCGGGCGCAAGGACAAGCTGCGCCCGGGCGATATTCTCGGGGCGCTGACCGGTGATGCCGGTATCCCGGGCAAGCAGGTGGGCAAGATTGCCATCTTCGATTTCCAGGCGTTCGTGGCCGTGGAGCGGGCGCTGGCCAAGCAGGCCATGCAGCGCTTGAACAGCGGCAAGATCAAGGGCCGCTCCCTGAAAGTCCGCATCGTCTGACATTTTTTGGGGCTGCTTTGCAGCCCATCGCAGGCAAGCCAGCTCCCACAGGATCCCCACAGGCCTTCAGGCTTGTGCAGTACCTGTGGGAGCTGGCTTGCCTGCGATGGGCCGCTCAGCGGCCCCGGCTAACAATGAGGTAACACCGTGCACTCCACCGACGTGATCATCCTCGGCGCCGGCGCCGCCGGCCTGATGTGCGCCCAGCTCAGCGCCCGCCGTGGCCGCCGGGTACTGGTGCTCGACCATGCCAACAAACCGGGCAAGAAAATCCTCATGTCCGGCGGCGGCCGGTGCAACTTCACCAACATGTATACCGAGCCGGGCAACTTCCTCTCGCAGAACGCACACTTCTGCAAGTCGGCCCTGGCCCGCTACACCCAATGGGACTTCATCGAGCTGGTATGCAAGCACGGCGTGGCTTACCACGAGAAGAAGCTCGGACAGCTGTTTTGTGACAACAAGGCCAGCGACATCCTCGACATGCTGCTGGCCGAATGCGACGAGGCCGGTGCCGAGATCCGCATGCACACCAGCATTGAACAGATCGAGAAGACCGAAGGCGGCTACCTGCTACAGACCAGCGGCGGCCAGTTCGCCTGCCAGTCGCTGGTGATCGCCACCGGCGGCCTGTCGATCCCGACCCTGGGTGCCACCGGCTTCGGCTATCAGGTGGCCCGCCAGTTCGGCCACACCCTGCTGCCGACCCGCGCCGGGCTGGTGCCCTTCACCATCACCGACCCCCAGCTCAAGGCACTGTGCACCGAGTTGTCCGGCACCTCGCTGGATTGCACCGCCAGCTGTAACGGCACCAGCTTCCGCGAGAACCTGCTGTTCACCCACCGCGGCCTGAGCGGCCCGGCGATCTTGCAGATTTCGTCGTTCTGGGAAGCCGGTGACACGCTCGAGATCAACCTGCTGCCCGATCGCGATGCACTGACCTGGCTGCAACAGATGCAGGGGGAACGCGCCAACGCCGAGCTGAAGACCGTACTGGGCGAGGTGTTCACCCGCAAGCTGGCCAACCTGCTGGCCGAGCAGTGGTTCGAGTCCAGGCCCATGAAGCAGTACACCCCGGCGGAACTGGCACAGATCGCCGAAAAACTGGCGAACTGGCAGGTGGTGCCGGCCGGCACCGAGGGCTACCGCACTGCCGAAGTGACCCTGGGCGGCGTGGACACCCGTGAAGTGTCCTCCAAGACCATGGAATCGCTGAAGAGCCCCGGCTTGTACTTCATTGGCGAAGTGCTGGATGTGACCGGCCACCTGGGTGGTTTCAATTTCCAGTGGGCCTGGGCATCGGCCAACGCCGCAGCGCAGTTCGTGTAGAGTAGAATCCATTCAGCAGCACGGAACGCTTCTTGCTGGCCGTGCTGCAATGCATTTCGTTCGCTCACTGCCTAGCAGGCCATCATGTCATCGAGCTCGTTCCGTCAGTCACTGCGTCGCCTGTGGGGCCAAGACAAGTTCAGCTACAGCATCCGGGTCACCATCGCCCTTACCGGCAGCCTGGCCCTGTGCTGGTACCAGAACGAGATGGCCCTGCTGATTCCGCTGTTCCTCGGCATCATCGCCAGCGCCCTGGCCGAAACCGATGACAGCTGGCAGGGCCGCCTCAGCGCCCTGGCCGTCACCCTGGTGTGTTTTGCCATCGCCGCACTGGCGGTCGAGCTGCTGTTCCCTTACCCGTGGGTATTCGTCATTGCGCTGGCCTTGGCGGCCTTCGGCCTGACCATGCTCGGTGCCTTGGGCGAGCGCTATGGCGCCATCGCTTCGGCGACCTTGATCACCGCGGTATACACCATGATCGGCGTGGACCAGCGCGGTGGCCAGGTCACCGACTTCTGGCACGAACCGCTGCTGCTGGTGGCGGGTGCGGCCTGGTACGGGTTGCTGTCGGTGCTGTGGCAGGCACTGTTTTCCAACCAGCCGGTGCAGCAGAGCCTGGCCAAGCTGTTCTTCGAGCTGGGCAGCTACCTCAAGCTCAAGGCCAGCCTGTTCGAACCGATCCGCACCCTTGACGTCGAAGCCCGGCGTCTGGAGCTGGCACAGCAGAACGGCAAAGTGGTGGCGGCGCTCAACGCGGCCAAGGAAATCATCTTGCACCGGGTGGGCAACAGCCAGCCGAACTCCAAGGTCAGCCGCTATCTCAAGCTGTACTTCCTGGCCCAGGACATCCATGAACGGGTCAGTGCTTCGCACTATCCCTACAACGCCCTGACCGAGGCTTTTTTCCACAGCGACGTGATGTTCCGCTGCCAGCGTCTGCTGCGTAAACAAGGCTCGTCCTGCCAGGAGCTGGCCCGCTCGATTCGCCTGCGCCAGCCGTTCGTGCTGGCCAGCGGTTATCCCGAGGCACTCGAGGACCTCAATGCCTCGCTAGAGCACCTGCGCATCCAGAGCAACCCGGCCTGGCGCGGCCTGCTGCGTTCGCTGCGGGCACTGGCTGCCAACCTGGCGACCCTGGACCGCCTGCTAAGCGCCGCCAGCAACCCGGACAGCCTGGCAGACGCCAGCGACAGTAGCCTGCTCGACCGCTCGCCGCGCTCGCTGAAAGACGTGTGGACGCGCCTGCGTACCCAGCTTACGCCGACCTCGCTGTTGTTCCGGCATGCCCTGCGCCTGCCGCTGGCGCTGTCGATCGGCTATGGCATGGTGCACCTGATCCACCCCACTCAAGGCTACTGGATCATCCTCACCACGTTGTTCGTTTGCCAGCCCAACTATGGTGCAACCCGGCGCAAGCTGGTACAGCGAATCTTCGGCACCGCCGTCGGCCTGACAGTGGGCTGGGCGTTGTTCGACCTGTTCCCCAACCCGGTCATCCAGTCACTGTTCGCCGTGGTCGCCGGGGTGGTGTTCTTCGTCAACCGTACCACCCGCTACACTTTGGCCACGGCGGCGATCACCCTGATGGTGCTGTTCTGCTTCAACCAGATCGGCGATGGCTATGGGCTGTTCCTGCCGCGCCTGTTCGATACCTTGGTCGGCAGCCTCATCGCCATCCTGGCGGTATTCCTGTTCCTGCCTGACTGGCAGGGGCGGCGCTTGAACAAGGCGCTGGCCAATACCCTGGCGTGCGCCAGCGTGTACCTGCGGCAGATCATGCAGCAGTATGCCCACGGCAAGCGCGACGACCTGGCCTACCGCCTGGCCCGGCGCAACGCCCACAACGCCGATGCGGCGCTGTCCACTACCTTGGCCAACATGCTGATGGAGCCTGGGCATTTCCGTAAGGAGGCGGACGTGGGCTTCCGCTTCCTGGTGCTGTCGCATACCTTGCTCAGCTACCTTTCGGGGCTGGGCGCGCACCGCGACACGGCCTTGCCGGCGGAGGTGCAGGAGCAGTTGATCGAAGGCGCCGGGCAAAGCCTGGCCCGCAGCCTGGACGAGATTGCCAACGGCCTGGCCGCGCGGCTGCCGGTGGCGATTCACAGTGATGCCGAAGAAGCGCTGGCCAATGCCCTGGAGCAGATGCCCGAAGAACTCGACGAGCATCAGCGGCTGGTGCAGACGCAGCTGGCGTTGATCTGCCGACAGTTGGGGCCGTTGCGAACCTTGGCTGCGCATTTGATCAAGGAAGGTGCGCAGGCCTGAGCCTTGTTTTGCCTGAACTTGCCCTATCGCCGGCAAGCCAGCTCCCACAGGTACCCCACAGGTTTCAGCAGCTGTGGGGTACCTGTGGGAGCTGGCTTGCCGGCGATAGGCCAGTTCAAGCGATAGAGATCAGAAGCCATGCTGACGCAGCAGCCGCGCATAGCTGCCATCGGCCTTCATCGCCGCAATCGCCTGCTCGAACCGCTCGACGATCCGCGCATGCTCCGGGTGCTTCAGGCTGACCAGAATATGCAGAGTATTCTCTCCCAGCGGCGGCTCCACCAGCATCACCCCATCACGCACATCCTGAGGTTCGCGCTGCAGTTTGTGACGGGCCACGTACTCGTCTTCCACCGCCAAGTTCACCCGCCCGGCCGCCAGCATGCGCACTGCCGATGAAAAGCTGCGCACCGGCACCTTGTGCAAGCGGGTATCGCCGTCGAATTCGGGCGAATAAGCATAGTCACGCACCACAGCAATGCTGAAAGGGTACAAATCCGACTGGTGCTGGTAGCGGAACGCTTCGCCCTTGCGCTGTAACAGGCGAATGCGATTGCTCAGGTAAGCGCTGGAAAACTGCCCGATGCGAGCCCGCGCATCGTTGTACCAGGCATTGACCAGTACGTCGTAGCGCCCTTCACTCACACCCAGCAACGCCCGCGCCCAGGGCGCTTCTTCGAACCCGCTGGTGTAGCCGGCCCGGGCCAGCGCGGTGGTGACAATGCTGGTCGCCAGGCCTCCGCCAGGCATGCTGGCATCGGTAAACGGCGGCCAGTTGTCCGCCACCAGGCGCAACCTGTCTTGAGCCAGAACAGGTGTCGCCAGTATCAATGCCAGAAATCCCAGAACACAAAGCAGTGGCCGCATGCTCACGTCCTTTCGCAATGGAGGGCACACACTGCCGAGGAGATTACACAAAGCCATTGCCGAGGGCAGCGGCCAATAGTGTCATTTTGCCTCTATTTTGGCCGCGCGCGTAGATTGCTCACGGATACCCCAGCACTTCGCGAATCTGCCGCAGGTGCCGGGTGATCCACTGCTTGTCGACCGCGCCCCAGTCATGAATGCGGTAATGACCCGGCGTGGTTGCGCGCACCTTCCTGCTGCTCGAACACGCAGACGATATCCAGGTCGGCAAGCGCCGCAATGGTGTCCTGTGCAGTACGCCGCGGCATGCCGGTGGCCTCCATCAGCGCGGGCACGCTGGTCGCGGTCTGGCTGTCGATCAGCCAGGCTACGTACAGTCGGCGGTAGAAGCTGCTCTTGGTCTTGCTCACTTCCATGCTGCGTGGTCCTTAACAGTTGCCCGGCAGCTCCCGATAGGTCAGGTAGACGCGCAGGTCGAATTCCAGTTGGTGATAGTCCGGTTCCATGTGCTGGCAGAGCTGGTAGAACGCCTTGTTGTGCTCGCGCTCGCGCAGGTGCGCCAGTTCGTGCACCACGATCATGCGCAAGAACTGCGGCGCGGCCTCCTTGAACAGCGAGGCAATACGAATTTCCTTCTTCGCCTTGAGCTTGCCGCCCTGCACCCTTGATACCGCCGTGTTCAGGCCCAGGGCCCGATGAGTCAGGTCAAGACGATTGTCGAACAGCACCTTGTCCAGGTTTGGCGCACTGCGCAGGTATTGCTGGCGCAAATCCTGGGTATAGCCGTACAACGCCTTGTCGCTCTGCACGTCATGGCGGTCAGGATAGCGGCGCTGCAGGTATTCACCCAGGCGGTCGCTGTCGATCATCTGCTGCACCTGCTGCTGCAGGTGCGGGGGGTAGGCTTGCAAGTAACGTAATACGGTCATGGCGCGGCATTCGGCGTAACGAATGCCGATTCTAGCCAATCATGGCCCCGGCCACGAGAAAATCGCCGGAAAGTCGCTGGCGTCCGTCGCGGTCATCGGGTAAGCCACCAGGAAGCCCTGCACGTACTCGCAGCCATTGGCCTTGAGCCAGGCTGCCTGGGCCGAGGTCTCCACGCCCTCGGCGATCACCGTGATTCGGTAGTCGGCGCACAGGCCGATAACGCTGCGCACCAACGCGGCATCCACTGCCGAGTCGGGCAGGCGTGCCACCAGGTGGCGGTCAAGCTTGAGGGTGTCGATCGGCAGGTCGCGCAACATGCGCAACGAACAGTCGCCGGCGCCAAAGTCATCCAGCGCCACCCGCACGCCCAGCTCGCGCAAGCGGTGTATCTGTTTCACCGCCGCATCGATGTTATACATCAACGAGGTTTCCGCCACTTCAACTTCCAGCTGCGCCGGGTCCAACTGGTAAAGCTGGATGACCCGATGCAGTTCGTCGACCAGGCTGGGCATGGAAAACTGTGCGCGGCTCAGGCTGATACCCAGCACCAGGTCTGCCGGAAAACGCTGGTACCAGGCTTGGCGCTGGGCCGCGCCCTGGCGGTAGATCCAGCTGGCCAGGCGGTTGATCAGGCGCGCCTCTTCCAGCAACGGAATGAACAGCCCCGGCGGTACGTCGCCGACACTGGGATGCTGCCAACGCAGCAACGCCTCGAAGCCACGCAGGCGGCCATCGTTGAAGCCAACCTGCGGCTGGTAAACCAAGGTGAAGTCTTGCTGCTCGACGGCTGTGCGTACGCTGTCTTCAAGCATCAGCCGCGAGCGCGCCCGGCCGTTCAGCTCCTGATCGTAGAAGCGATACTGCTGGCGCCCGGCCTGCTTGGCCGCATACATCGCCGCATCGGCTGCGCGCAGCAGGCCTTCCACATTGGCGCCACAATCCGGATAGGTGGCGATGCCGATGCTCACCCCAAGGCACACATCCAGGCCTTCCACCTGGTGGCTGATGGAAATGCGTTCCAGCAAACGTTCGGCATAGCGCCCGGCTTGCTCCGGGTAAGGCAGGCTGTCGAACAGAGCAGTGAACTCGTCGCCACCCATTCGCGCCAGCAGCGCTTCACTGCCCAGGCAATCCTTGAGCTGTTCGGCCACCCAATGCAGTACCCGGTCACCCGCATCGTGGCCTAGCGAGTCGTTGATGCGCTTGAAGCCATCCAGGTCCATGTACATCAGCGCCTGTGCCTTGTCCGAGCGCTCATTGCGCAGCAGCGCGCCTTCGGGCAGCCTGGTAGAAACCGCGGCGGTTGAGCAGGCCGGTGAGTGGGTCGGTAACCGCCTGGTACTCCAGCTGCTGGTGCAGGTTGCGCACCGCCGACATGTCCAGCACGGTCACCACCATGGCTTGCTGCTCGGCAGGCAGCGGCGCACAGGACAACGCCACCGGCACCAGCTCGCCGCCAAGGGTACGCAACTGGGCGTCGTGCACGCGGAAGATGCTCCGTGCCAGGTAGGCCTGGTAGAAATCCGATTCGTTCCACAGGCTGGCACTGGTCAGTTGCACCAGGTCAAGCATATGGGCGCCCTGCAACTGCTGCACCGGCGCTGACAACAAACGGGAAATGGCCGGGTTGGCAAAGCGGATGATGCCCTGGGCATCCACCACCAGAATGCCCTCGGCGGCGTTTTCCAGGATCGATGCATTGAATGCCCTGGCCGCTTCCAGTTCGCGGGTCAGGCGCTGCAGCATGCGCCGGTTGCGCTGCTGTTCGAGCAGGGCCTGGACCTTGGGCTTGAGGATTTGCGGGTCGAACGGTTTGAACATGTAGTCCACGGCACCGCTGGCATAGCCTTTGAGCACGGCCGCTTCGGACTGTTCGTTGGCGGTGAGGAAAATGATCGGGGTCAGCCGGGTGCGCTGGCTGCCGCGCATCAGCCGGGCGACCTCGAAGCCGTCCATCTCCGGCATCTGTACATCCAGCAACACCAGGTCGACATCGTGTTCGAGCAACGCACTCAGGGCTTCCATTCCCGAGTTTGCCGTCAATACTTGCCAATCCTGACGGGCCAGCAATGCCCGCATGCTGATGAGGTTTTCGGGGTAATCATCTACCACCAGAAGAACCGAGTTGCCATCCAGTGGCTGGGGGTGAGGTTGAGCGCCATCCATGCTGCTTCTCTGTTTTGTGACCGACTTCAAGAATACGGTTGGATCCACTAGTACTCTAGACCTGAGCGGATAACACGCAATGCAATCAGAACGCTATCAGTGCCTCAACTGTACGGTAGCCGACTAACGGTCGCTTTGCCGCAATTATGTGCTGGCTGCTTCGCGGGCACGCCCGCTCCCACAGGGAACCCGCAAACCCTCCAGGCTGCGCAGAACCTGTCAACCATAAATGAAAAAACCCGCATCGCTGCGGGCTTTTTCATTAATGCCGAAGATCAGTTGACCTTGGCGGCCAGCTCACCTTTCAGGTAGCGCTGGTACATGCCTTCCAGGGAGATCGGCTTGATTTTGGAGGCATTGCCAGCGGTGCCGAAGGCTTCGTAACGGGCGATGCACACGTCACGCATGGCCTTGACGGTTTCACCGAAGAACTTGCGCGGGTCGAATTCGCTTGGGTTCTGCGCCATCAGGCGGCGCATGGCACCGGTGGAGGCCAGACGCAGGTCGGTGTCGATGTTGACCTTGCGCACGCCGTGCTTGATGCCTTCGACGATTTCCTCGACCGGTACACCGTAGGTTTCCTTGATGTCGCCGCCGTACTGGTTGATGATCGCCAGCCACTCTTGCGGTACCGAGGACGAACCGTGCATCACCAGGTGGGTATTGGGGATGCGCTTGTGGATTTCCTTGATGCGGTCGATGGCCAGCACGTCACCGGTTGGTGGCTTGGTGAACTTGTAGGCACCGTGGCTGGTACCGATGGCGATCGCCAGGGCGTCGACCTGGGTCTTCTTGACGAAGTCGGCGGCCTCTTCCGGGTCGGTCAGCATCTGGCTGTGGTCCAGCACGCCTTCTGCGCCGATACCGTCTTCTTCACCGGCCATGCCGGTTTCCAGCGAACCCAGGCAACCCAGCTCGCCTTCCACCGAAACGCCGCAGGCGTGCGCCATGGCAACGGTCTGCTGGGTAACGCGGACATTGTACTCGTAGTCGGTCGGGGTCTTGCCGTCTTCACCCAGCGAGCCGTCCATCATGACCGAGCTGAAGCCCAGCTGAATCGAGCGCTGGCAAACGTCAGGGCTGGTGCCGTGGTCCTGGTGCATGCACACCGGGATATGCGGGAATTCTTCGATGGCCGCCAGGATCAGGTGACGCAGGAACGGAGCACCGGCGTATTTGCGGGCACCGGCCGAAGCCTGGACGATCACCGGGGAGTCGGTCTTGTCGGCCGCTTCCATGATGGCGCGCATCTGCTCGAGGTTGTTGACGTTGAAAGCTGGTACGCCGTAACCGAACTCGGCGGCGTGGTCCAGCATCTGGCGCATGCTAATGAGTGCCATTGTGTATCTCTCTCCCGACAAGCGTCGTTTGTTTCGTGCAAGCCTGCCGCAGGGGCGGTTGCTGTTCAAGTAGTGTGGGCCACCCTCGCGGCCCGGCCAGTCACGGTGCCTTGCAGCCCCGCCCAATCAGATCGTTGGTTGCCACCCAGTACACCAGGCCTTCTTCGCCCTTGGTGTGGAAGGCCAGCATGCCATCGCTGTACAGCGCACCCGAGGCGCCCGGCTCGGCCTTGAGCCGGTAGACCTGGTCGCCGCCACCAAGGCGCACATCGACCTGGTCGCGTTGCGCATCGGCGAAGCGCCACAGCACTTCCGCCTGGGTGTCACAGACCCAACGGGTCCAGTCGTCTGCCGGGGCGGGTTGCGCCGGTTGCAGCAGCGAGCATCCTGCCAGTGTCGCCAGGGCCGTCACGGCCAAAAGCGCTTTCATTCAGCTTCCTCGATTTGGGGCTGCTGTGCAGCCCTTCGCGGGCTTGCCCGCTCCACAGGTCAAGCGCTGTACCTGTGGGAGCGGGCAAGCCCGCGAAGGGCCGCACAGCGGGCCCTACCTCAAGACCACAAATCAGCCTTCAGGTTGCCTGTTACCCGATCAAGGGCAACCCGGCGCCTTGCGCTGGTGGTCTTCGTCGTACTTTTCCAGGCCTTCCGGGCCCACGCGCTTGCTGATCACCGGCACGGTCTCGGCCTGCCACTCGGACTGGTAGCAACCGCCCTTGGGCGGCTGCGCCGGGTCGGCATCCGAGGCCGGGCTGCCGGCGCATGCGCTCAGCAACCCCGCCAGCAGCATCACAGGCAATTGCTTGACCATCAGGCCACTCCCTTTGCCAAGCGCCGACGTCATCAGGCCTTGGCCCGCTCTTCCAGGATTGCCACGGCTGGCAGGACCTTGCCCTCGACGAACTCGAGGAAGGCGCCACCACCGGTAGAAATGTAGGAGATATCGGCGCCAACGCCATATTTGTCGATGGCAGCCAGGGTGTCACCGCCGCCGGCGATGGAGAACGCGGCGCTGTCGGCAATGGCCTTGGCCAGTACCTTGGTGCCGTTGCCGAACTGGTCGAACTCGAACACGCCGACCGGGCCGTTCCACAGGATGGTTTTCGACGACTTCAGCAGCTCGGCGAAGTGGGCAGCGGTTTGCGGGCCGATGTCCAGGATCATGTCATCGGCAGCAACGTCGGCGATGGCCTTGACGGAGGCTTCGGCCGTTTCGGCGAATTGCTTGGCAACTACCACGTCGACCGGCAGCGGTACGCTGACCTTGGCGGCGATGGCCTTGGCGGTTTCGACCAGGTCAGGCTCGTACAACGACTTGCCCACCGGGTGGCCGGCAGCCGCCAGGAAGGTGTTGGCGATGCCGCCACCGACGATCAGCTGGTCGCAGACCGAGCTCAGGCTGTTCAGCACGTCCAGCTTGGTAGAGACCTTGGAACCGGCAACGATGGCCGCCATCGGCTTGGCCGGGGCCTTCAGGGCCTTGCCCAGGGCGTCCAGCTCGGCAGCCAGCAGCGGGCCGGCAGCAGCGACCTTGGCGAACTTGGCCACACCATGTGTCGAACCTTCGGCACGGTGCGCAGTACCGAAAGCGTCCATGACGAACACGTCGCACAGCGCGGCGTATTTCTGCGCCAGTTCGTCGGCGTTCTTCTTCTCGCCCTTGTTGAAGCGCACGTTCTCGAACAGCACCAGGTCACCGGCCTTGACCTCGACACCGTCGAGGTAGTCGGCAACCAGCGGCACGTCGCGGCCCAGGGCCTTGCTCAGGTAGTCGGCGACCGGCTTGAGGCTGTTCTCGGCAGAGAATTCGCCTTCGGTCGGGCGGCCCAGGTGCGAGCAGACCATTACCGCTGCGCCCTTTTCCAGGGCCAGCTTGATGGTCGGCAGCGCTGCCAGGATACGCGCGTCGCTGGCTACCACACCGTCCTTCACAGGCACGTTGAGGTCTTCGCGGATCAGTACGCGCTGACCTTGCAGGTCGAGGTCGGTCATCTTCAACACGGTCATGAATGCAGTCCTTCAGGGCTGTTTGTTGCGGGTTGGGTGAACGACGTGCAGATAGTGTTCGGCAACGTCGAGCATACGGTTGGCAAACCCCCATTCGTTGTCGAACCAGGCCAGCAGGTTCACCAGCCGGGGGCCGGAAACACGGGTCTGGCTGGCATCGACGATCGCCGAATGCGGGTCATGGTTGAAATCACAACTGGCGTGAGGCAACTCGGTGTAGGCCAGCAAGCCTTTCAGCGGGCCTTCCAGCGCCGCCTCGCGCAGCACCCGGTTGACTTCGGCCGCACTGGTATCGCGGGCGGTCTGCAAGGTGATGTCCAGGCACGAGACGTTGACGGTCGGTACGCGTACCGCTTTGGCCTGGATTCGCCCGGCAAGTTCCGGAAGCAGGCGCTCGATGCCACGGGCCAGACCAGTGGACACCGGGATCACCGACTGGAAGGCCGAACGCGTGCGGCGCAGGTCTTCATGGTGGTAGGCGTCGATCACCGGCTGGTCGTTCATGGCCGAGTGGATGGTGGTGATCTGCACGTATTCGATGCCGAATGCCTGGTCCAGCACGCGCAGCAGCGGCACGCCGCAGTTGGTGGTGCACGAGGCGTTGGACACCAGGCGCTCGTTGCCGGTCAGGCAGGCCTGGTTGACGCCGTAGACAACCGTGGCATCGACGTCGGCCTCGCTGGCCATCGGCTGCGAAAACAGCACCCGCGGCGCACCGGCGTCGAGGAAGCGCTGGCCATCGGCGCGGGTGTGGTAGGCGCCGGAGCACTCCAGCACCAGGTCGATGTCCAGCGCGGCCCAGTCGATGCCTTCGGGGGTGGCACTGCGCATCACCTTCACGCAGTCGCCATTGATATGCAGACAGTCGCCGTCGACCTTCACCTCACCGGGGAAACGCCCGTGGGTGGAGTCGAAGCGTGTCAGGTATTCCAGGCTGGCCTGGTCGGCCAGGTCGTTCAGCGCGACGATCTCGAAACCGGCCTTTGCCCCCCGCTCGAACAGCGCGCGCAGGACACAGCGGCCGATACGGCCATAACCGTTGAGTGCAACTTTGTAGGGACGCAGGTGGGGCATAGGTAGCTCTTGAACTCCGGCAGTTGAACGGGGCCGCTGCGCAGCCCATTCGCGGCACAAGGCCGCTCCTACAAGGGACGGCATACGCAGTACCCTGTAGGAGCGGCCTTGTGCCGCGAACGAGGGCCAAAGGCCCTCGCCTTCCTTGTATCAGTCTTCCAGCAGCTCTTCGGCAGTACCGAGGATGTTCTCCACGGTGAAGCCGAACTCTTCGAACAGTGCCGAGGCCGGCGCCGACTCACCGTAGGTGGTCATACCGATGACACGACCTTCCAGGCCGACGTACTTGTACCAGAAGTCAGCGTGAGCGGCTTCGATGGCGATGCGCGCACCCACTTCCAGCGGCAGCACGGACTGCTTGTAGGCAGCGTCCTGGGCGTCGAACACGCTGGTGCATGGCATGGAAACCACACGCACCTTGCGGCCTTGCTCGGTCAGCTTGCCATGCGCCTGTACAGCCAGGCCCAGTTCGGAACCGGTGGCGATCAGGATCAGCTCAGGCTCGCCGGCGCAGTCCTTGAGCACGTAGCCGCCGCGGCTGATATCGGCGATCTGCTGCGCGTCGCGCTCCTGGTGCTGCAGGTTCTGGCGCGAGAAGATCAGCGCCGAAGGCCCGTCCTTGCGCTCCAGGGCGTTTTTCCAGGACACGGCGGACTCCACCGCGTCGGCTGGGCGCCAGGTGTCCAGGTTCGGGGTGCTGCGCAGGCTGGTCAGTTGCTCGATCGGCTGGTGAGTCGGGCCATCTTCGCCCAGGCCGATGGAGTCGTGGGTGTAGACGTGGATCACGCGCTGCTTCATCAGCGCCGACATGCGCACCGCGTTGCGGGCGTATTCCATGAACATCAGGAAGGTCGCGCCGTAAGGCACCAGGCCGCCGTGCAGGGCAACGCCGTTCATGATGGCGGTCATGCCGAACTCGCGCACGCCGTAGAACACGTAGTTGCCGCTGGCGTCGCTGGCTTCGACACCCTTGCAGCCCTTCCACAGGGTCAGGTTGGAACCGGCCAGGTCAGCCGAACCACCGAGAAACTCCGGCAGCAGCGGGCCGAAGGCGTTCAGTGTGTTCTGGCTGGCCTTGCGACTGGCGATGGTTTCGCCCTTGGCAGCCACTTCGTTGATGTAGGCCTGGGCCTTCTCGCTGAAGTCGGCCGGCAGCTCGCCGCTGGCACGGCGCTTGAACTCGGCAGCCAGCTCGGGGTAGGCCTTGGCGTAGGCGTCGAAGCGCTGGTTCCAGTCGGCTTCGGCCTTGGCACCGGCAGCCTTGGCGTCCCACTCGGCGTAGATTTCGGCCGGGATTTCGAACGGGCCGTGGTTCCAGTTCAGAGCCTTGCGGGCCAGGGCGATTTCGTCGTTGCCCAGCGGTGCGCCGTGGCAGTCTTCCTTGCCCTGTTTGTTCGGCGAGCCGAAACCGATGATGGTCTTGCAGCAGATCAGGGTCGGACGGTCGCTCTTGCGGGCGGTCTCGATGGCGGTCTTGATCTCGTCGGCGTCATGGCCGTCGACGTTGCGGATCACCTGCCAGTTGTACGCTTCGAAACGTGCCGGAGTGTTGTCGGTGAACCAGCCGTGGACTTCGCCGTCGATGGAAATGCCGTTGTCGTCGTAGAAGGCGATCAGCTTGTTCAGGCCCAGGGTGCCGGCCAGCGAGGCGACTTCGTGGGAGATACCTTCCATCATGCAGCCGTCGCCGAGGAACACGTAGGTGTTGTGGTCGACGATGGTGTGGCCATCACGGTTGAACTGGGCAGCCAGCACTTTTTCGGCCAGGGCGAAGCCCACGGCGTTGGCGATACCCTGGCCGAGCGGGCCGGTGGTGGTCTCTACGCCTGGGGTGTAGCCGTATTCCGGGTGGCCCGGGGTGCGGCTGTGCAGCTGGCGGAAGCCTTTGATGTCGTCGATGGTGACGTCGTAGCCGGTCAGGTGCAGCAGCGAGTAGATCAGCATCGAACCGTGGCCGTTGGACAGCACGAAGCGGTCACGGTCGGCGAAACTCGGGTTGCTCGGGTTGTGCTTCAGATAGTCACGCCAAAGCACTTCGGCGATATCCGCCATGCCCATGGGGGCACCTGGGTGGCCGCTGTTGGCCTTTTGCACGGCATCCATGCTGAGGGCACGAATGGCGTTGGCACGTTCACGACGGCTGGGCATCGCTGATCTCCTGGGGGCTTGAATAGGTGGTGTCACGAAAAAAGGCGGGGCCATTTTCGCCCACTGCGGGGGCCGGGGGCAATGACGTATGGTCGCAGTCGGGGGATTTTCCTCTTATTGGCATTGATTTCGGGTAAAAATCCGGGGCTAGCACTCCGCCCATCCGCCAATATCAAAACTTTTTGATATTGGCCTTGCGAGGGCAACGATGCATGTCTAGACTGCCGCCCCATGAACCTCCGTGCGCAATCGATCCCCGAGCAACGCGAAGCATTGGCCGCCCTGTGCAAAGCCAGTGGCGACGAGCTGCGCCTGAACGTGTTGCGCGCCTTGGCCAACGACTCGTTCGGCGTGCTGGAGCTGGCGCAGATCTTCGACGTGGGCCAGTCGGGCATGAGCCACCACCTGAAGGTGCTGGCCCAGGCCGAGCTGGTGGCGACCCGCCGCGAAGGCAATGCCATCTTCTACCGCCGTGCCCTGCCCGACAGCCTGCGCCTGGGCGGTCGGCTGCATGCGGCACTGCTCGAAGAGGTCGATGACCTGACCCTGCCGCCCGATGTGCAGGCGCGCATCGCCCAGGTACAGCAACGCCGCGCTGCCACCAGCCAGGACTTCTTCCTGCGCGTGGAAGAGAAGTTCCGCGCCCAGCAAGACCTGATCGCCGGCCTGCCGCAGTACCGCGAAAGCCTGCTGGCGCTGCTCGACAAACTGAATTTCGACCCGGCCGCCAGCGCCCTGGAGGTCGGCCCCGGCGACGGTGGCTTCCTCCCCGACCTGGCCCGGCGCTTCGCCCAGGTCACCGCGCTGGACAACAGCCCGACCATGCTCGAACTGGCGCGCCAGGTGTGCCAGCGCGAGGGGCTCGACAACGTGAACCTGCAGTTGGCCGATGCACTGGGTGCAACGGATGTGGCCGCCGACTGCGTTGTGCTGAACATGGTGCTGCACCATTTCAGCGACCCGGCCCTGGCCTTGCGCCAGCTGGCCAAACGGGTGAAGGCAGGCGGCAGCCTGCTGGTAACCGAACTGTGCAGCCATGACCAGGGGTGGGCGCGCGAAGCCTGCGGCGACCTGTGGCTTGGCTTCGAACAGGACGACCTGGCCCGTTGGGCCAACGCCGCCGGGCTGTCCCCCGGGGACAGCCTGTACGTGGGCTTGCGTAACGGTTTCCAGATCCAGGTCCGCCATTTCCAGCGGACGGCTGGCGACATACACCATCGGTAAATTTCAGGAACCTTCGAGATGAGCGAATACTCCCTTTTCACCTCCGAGTCCGTGTCCGAAGGGCATCCGGACAAGATCGCCGACCAGATTTCGGACGCCGTCCTTGATGCCATCATCGCTCAGGACAAATACGCCCGCGTAGCCTGCGAAACCCTGGTCAAGACCGGTGTTGCCATCATCGCCGGCGAAGTCACCACTTCGGCCTGGGTCGACCTGGAAGAACTGGTGCGCAAGGTCATCATCGACATCGGCTACAACAGCTCCGACGTCGGTTTCGACGGCGCCACCTGCGCCGTGATGAACATCATCGGCAAGCAGTCGGTGGAACATCGCCCAGGGCGTCGACCGCTCCCGTCCGGAAGACCAGGGCGCCGGTGACCAGGGCCTGATGTTCGGCTACGCCAGCAACGAGACCGACGTGCTGATGCCAGCACCGATCTGCTTCTCGCACCGCCTGGTCGAGCGCCAGGCCGAAGCGCGCAAATCGAAGCTGCTGCCATGGCTGCGCCCGGACGCCAAGTCGCAGGTCACCTGCCGTTACGAAAATGGCAAGGTGGTCGGCATCGACGCCGTGGTGCTGTCGACCCAGCACAACCCTGAGGTTTCGCAGAAAGACCTGCAGGAAGCCGTGATGGAGCTGATCGTCAAGCACACCCTGCCTGCCGAACTGCTGCACAAGGGCACCCAGTACCACATCAACCCGACCGGCAACTTCATCATCGGTGGCCCGGTGGGTGACTGCGGCCTGACCGGGCGCAAGATCATCGTCGACTCCTATGGCGGCATGGCCCGCCACGGTGGTGGCGCGTTCTCCGGCAAGGACCCGTCCAAGGTCGACCGTTCCGCCGCCTACGCCGGCCGCTACGTGGCCAAGAACATTGTCGCCGCCGGCCTGGCCGAACGTTGCGAGATCCAGGTTTCCTATGCCATCGGCGTGGCCCAGCCGACCTCCATCTCGATCAATACCTTCGGTACCGGCAAGATCTCCGACGACAAGATCGTCCAGCTGGTGCGCGAGTGCTTCGACCTGCGCCCGTACGCCATCACCACCATGCTCGACCTGCTGCACCCGATGTACCAGGAAACCGCTGCCTACGGCCACTTCGGCCGTACCCCGCAGCAGAAGACGGTCGGCGACGACACCTTCACTACCTTCACCTGGGAACGCACCGACCGCGCCCAGGCGCTGCGTGACGCTGCCGGCCTGTAAGTTTTCCTGCAGCGCTGGTCGAAAGCCCCTGCCGAGCAATCGGCTGGGGCTTTTTTGTGACATATGGGCTGACAAACGCTGCATGGCGACCCGCACGCAACCTTCCTAGTCTGATGGCTCCCACCCGCCATGCAAGGATGCTGGCCATGCCGTTCATGCTGCTGCTCGCCCTGCTGTTGACGCTTAATTCCCCCCTGGCACGTGCCGCCACATGCCCCGCCTGGAACCCGCAACAAGTCGAGGCTGAAGTGAGCCGACTGCGCGCCACACTTGCCCGCTGGGACGACCATTACCATCGTCAGGGCATCGCATTGGTGGCCGATGAACTGTACGACCAGAGCCGCCAGCGCCTGGTGCACCTACAGCAATGCTTTGGCATCGCGATCACCCAGTCCCCGCTGGCCAGTGCTGGCGGGCCAATCCCGCATCCGGTGCCGCATACCGGCGTCGACAAGCTGGCCGACCGCGCGGCTGTAGAACGCTGGCTGGCCGGCAAGGCCGATGTGTGGGTACAGCCCAAGGTCGATGGCGTAGCGGTCTCGCTCATCTACCGACAGGGCCGGCTGGAGCAGCTGATCAGCCGTGGCGACGGCGTGCAGGGGCACGACTGGAGCCGTCACATTCCCCAGCTCCACGCCATCAATCGGCAGCTGCCCCTGGCCATCGACCTGCAACTGCAGGGCGAACTGTACCTGCGCCTGGACGCGCACGTGCAAGCCCAGGCTGGCAGCGCCAACGCCCGAGGCACGGTAGCCGGGCTGCTGGCTCGCAAGCAGCTGGGGCGTGAGCAAGGCGAGCGCATCGGCCTGTTCGTGTGGGACTGGCCGCAGGGCCCCGAGCAGCAGGCCGAACGCCTCGCACAGCTGGCACAACTGGGCTTTGCGCACAGCCAGGATTACAGCGTCGGCATAGAAACCGCAGACGATGCGGCGCACTGGCGCGAGTACTGGTACCGCTCACCCCTGCCCTTCGCCACCGATGGCGTGGTGCTCCGCCAAGGCGTCCGGCCACCGGCAGAGCGCTGGCAGGCCAAGGCCCCCTACTGGATCGCAGCGTGGAAGCACCCGTACACGCAGGCCCTGGCCGAAGTGCGCGATGTACGCTTCCGCGTCGGCCGCACCGGTAGGGTTACACCCGTCTTGCAGGTGCTGCCGGTCACCCTCGATGACCGGCGCATCACCCAGGTGAGCCTGGGCTCGCTGGCACGCTGGCTCAAGCTCGACATCCGCCCCGGTGACCAGGTGGCCGTCAGCCTTGCCGGGCTGACCATCCCGCGCCTGGAACAAGTGGTGCACCGCGCCACCGAGCGCCAACCGGTCGCCGTACCAGCGCCCGGTCAACATCATGCCCACAGTTGCTGGCAGATCAGCGCAGGCTGCCAGGACCAATTCATTGCCCGACTGACCTGGCTCAGCGGCAAGCAGGGGCTGGCCCTGCCCCGCACCGGCACTGGCACCTGGCGCCGGCTGGTGTCTGCCGGGCTGGTGACATCGATGACCGACTGGCTGCATCTGGATGCCGAGCGCCTGGGCCAGGTAACCGGCATCAGCGACGCGACAGCTGCGCAGTTACTCGGCAGTTTCGACCAAGCACGCTCACGGCCGTTTGCCCAATGGCTTTGCGCGGACTGGGTGCGCCAACCCCCGCCGGCATGCAGGTGACAGGCGACTGGCTGGAGCTTGCTGCCCGCACAAACCTCGAATGGCAAGCCATGCCCGGTATCGGCGAAAAGCGCGGGCAACAGCTTGCAGGTTTTTTTGCGAGTACCGAGGTTCAAGCCATTGCAGCGCAACTGGCGAAGGCCGGGATCGACGGATTCCGGATCGACAGGCAGAGCATCGAGCAATGAATTCTTACCAATTTGCCTGTAGAGAAATCCCGAGATTCAACCGGAAAACCCCAACAAGGGTTTCTAAATGGGCAAAACCAAGGCAGGATTTCCCCCAACTTTTGCTGCCCCGCCCCGTCAAGGAGGCTTTTCATGAAACGTATTTCAACCCTTTTCCTGCTCGCGACACTAGGCCTGGCCGCTGGTGCCGTACAGGCGGCCCAGCCGGATGCCGGCCTGACCGGTTGCGCCGCCAAGCGCAGCGCCATCGAGAACCAGTTGAAGATTGCCCGAGACCACGGCAACAACGACCAGGCCGCAGGGCTCGAAGCGGCACTGCGAGGGGTCGAAAACTGCACCGATGCCGGGCTGCGCAAGGAACGTGAGCAGAAGGTGCTCGAAGCCCGTCACGAAGTGGCGCAGCGGGAAAAGGACTTGAAAAAAGCCGAGAAGAAAGGCGATTCGGAAAAGATCAACAAGCGCAAGGACAAGCTGGCCGAGTCACGCAAGGAACTGCAGGAAGCGGTGGACGATCTGGATCGCTGACAGAGACTCGAATAAGGCGTTGCCTTTACTGGCCTCATCGCCGGCAAGCCGGCTCCCACAGGTACTGCATTGCACTCAAGGGCAGCGTGATACCTGTGGGAGCTGGCTTGCCGGCGATGAGGCCGCAACAGGCCATCAATGATTACGAAACTCGGTATGACAGGCCTTGCAAGCCGCTTCGACCTTGTCCATGGGCGCCTTCAACTGCGCAGCGTCCAGCGGCTGGCCGCGGGTGACATCGACCAGTTCGCCAGTGACGCCTTCCAGCTGCCGGGCCAGGTCATGAAAGCGCGCCTGACGCTCCCATACCTCGGCCCGTGCGCTACTGTCACCACCATCACGCGCCTGTGGAAAGTGCTGCCAGGGTTGGCGCGAAAGGTTGTCCAGCTTCAGCGCACCGTCGGCAAACTTCACCCCGTCGAACGGCAACCGCCCACGCAACATGCCGCCCAGGTCTTCGCTGGTCTTGAGCATGTCCTTGAAGATCACCTTGCGCTTGCCCAGCGGGGAGTTCGGGTCAACCCGGTCACAACCACCCAGGGCCACTGCTGCCAGCAGTACAACGGTCAATCGCTTCAACATCACGGTCACTTCGGCCTAGGCAAATGGGCGGCCAGTATCGCCGCCCAAGGGCCAAAGACCAATAGCCACATAAAAAACAGGGGTGAATATTCATGTTCACCCATGACAGGAACGTACTCATGAAATCTGCCCTGCGCCATCTGGCCTGGACACTCCCGGCGCTGGCCCTGCTGGCCGGCTGCAACGGTGGCGAAAGCGCCAAACCCGAGCCCCACGCCATCGCCACCTACGCCAATGCCACCTGGCAGGACCTGCCTGCCGTCAGCGACAGCGACCTGGTGGCCGGCTTCCAGGCCTGGCGCAACGGCTGTGAAAAGCTCAAGCGCGATACCGTCTGGGCCAGCACCTGCGAAGCAGCCGCCAGCGTGCCCGACAATGCCTTGCAGGTGCGCGCCTTCCTGCAACAGAACTTGCAGGTATACGGCCTGCGTTCGGCCGAAAACAATGCCAACGGCCTGATCACCGGTTACTACGAACCGGTCTACCCCGGCAGCCTGAGCCAGTCGGCAACCAACCATGTGGCAGTTTACGGCGTACCCGAAGACATGATCGTGGTCGACCTGGCCAGCGTGTACCCCGAACTCAAGGGCAAGCGCCTGCGCGGTCGCCTTGACGGCCGGGTGCTCAAGCCTTACGACACCGCCGAGGTGATCAACCGTGACGGCGTAAAGGCACCGGTGCTGGCCTGGCTGACCGACCCGATGGACCTGCAGTTCCTGCAGATCCAGGGTTCCGGCCGGGTACAACTGGAAGATGGTCGCCAGCTGCGCCTGGGGTACGCCGACCAGAATGGTCACCCCTACCGGCCGATCGGGCGCTGGCTGGTGGATCAGGGCCAGTTGAAGAAGGAAGAAGTGAGCATGGGTGCTATCCATGCCTGGGCCCAGGCCAACCCGCAGCGGGTACCTGAACTGCTCGCCAGCAACCCCAGCTATGTGTTCTTCAGCACCCGCCCGGACAGCAACGAAGGGCCGCGAGGTTCGCTGAACGTGCCGCTGACCGCTGGCTACAGCGTGGCCATCGACCGCAAGGTGATTCCGCTGGGCAGCCTGCTGTGGCTCTCCACCACACGCCCGGACGGTACGCCGGTAGTACGGCCAGTGGGGGCTCAGGATACCGGCGGGGCGATTACTGGCGAGGTGCGGGCCGACCTATTCTGGGGCACCGGCCCGGAGGCCGGGGAACTGGCCGGGAACATGAAGCAGCAGGGGCAGATCTGGATGCTGTGGCCCAAGGGCAAGCCGCTGCCTGAGGTGCCGAAAGTGCCTTGATCGGTGGTAGATTCTTCGCGGGCTTGCCCGCGAAGAAGGCAACGCGGTCTCAGATGGAAACCACGAAGAACGCCACGATCATCGCCATCCCGGCAAACCACACCAGCGATCGCAAGGCAGCCCAGTCAGCCAGGTAGCAGATGATGTAAAGCAGCCGACTGGTGATGTACATCACCCCCAGCACATCCTGGGTCACCTGCTCGGCATTGCCGACGATATCCGCCACCAGCACCGCCGCAGCAAATGCCGGAAAGGCTTCGAAACTGTTCTGCTGGGCGGCATGCGCGCGCCGCGGCAGCCCGGACAGGGTATCCAGGAACGCACGCGGGTCATGGTTGTCGCGCATCCGGAAGCGGCCACTACCGACTTTGGCGATCAAACCACACAGTGGCGGCAAGACCAGCGCAATCAGGATGCACCACAGGGCAACAGTCATGGACAGGACTCCTTGTTCAGTCTTCAGGTCAAAGCTTCATTACCAGCATGCCGGCCAACACCAGCCCGCAAGCTAGGAGTCTCGGCCCGCCAAAAGGTTCTTTCAGGTAGCGCATGCCCAGCAGCACCACCAGAATCACGCTTAATTCGCGCAGTGCCGCCGCCTCGGCCACCGACCCCAGATGCATGGCCCACAGCACCAGCGCGTAACTGAGCAATACGCACAACCCCACCGCCAGCCCCAGGCGCCACTGCAGGCGCCAGAACAGCACGAATGGCGCCCGCCGGGCCACACTCGCCAGCAGCGGGAAGGGCCAGGCACTGAGCAAGGTCAGCCACACCAGGTAATCCCAGGGCTTACCCCACAGGCGCACGGCCTGGCCGTCGAACCAGGTGTAGCAACCTATGCACAGGCCAATCAGGGCGACCACCGGCAGCATCGACCAGGGCAGCCGGTCACCGCCGCCACCCTGCCACAGCAGGCAAGCCATGCCACAGGGGATCAGCAGGATGCCGATGATCTGCTGCTGGCTCAGCGACTCGCCGGCAAAGGCCAGGGTCAGCCCCAGCACCACCAGCGGCGACAGCCCGCGCATCAGAGGATAGACCAGCCCCAGGTCGCCCACGCGGTAGGCCTGGATCAACAGGAAGCGGTACAACTGCTCGGCCAGCGCCGAAGCCAGCAGCCAAGGCCAGATGGTGGCCGGCGGCACCTCGACGAAGGGCACCGCCAGCACCGCGAAGGCCAACGCCACCGTATCCATGCTGGCGATCACCAGCAGGCGCTCGCCGCTGAATTTGATCAGGGTATTCCAGGTCGCATGCAGCAGGGCAGCGACCAGCACCAGGGAAGTTGCCAGCACGCCTTCTTATCCTTGTGGCTTTTTATGGCTGTGAATATATAGCGTTCGGGGGCCGCTGTGCGGCCCAATCGCCGGCAAGCCAGCTCCCACATCGGACCGCATTGAACTCAAGCCATGTGCAGTCCCTGTGGGAGCTGGCTTGCCGGCGATTGGGCTGCGCAGCAGCCCCTTGTACGGGAACGATTGGAACGAATCCGGTCAAAGCCTGTGTCCCGAACCCCGCGCCAGTTCATCAAAGAACTGCCCGAGCCGTTCGGGTTATGACTTGGAAGCCACTGTTACAGGATTCGGGATGCTTGAACTAGTTGCCGCATTTATCTGCCTCACCACCCTCCTCACCTATGTAAATTACCGCTTCATCGGCCTGCCCCCCGCCATCGGCGTGATGGTCACGGCGCTGCTGTTTTCCCTGATGCTGCAGGGCCTGAGCCTGATCGGCTTCCCCGGCCTGGAAGCGCGCGTCGAAGGGCTGATGAACCAGATCGACTTCAACGACCTGCTGATGCACTGGATGCTGGCGTTCCTGCTGTTCGCCGGCGCCTTGCACGTCAACCTCTCCGACCTGCGCAACTACCGCTGGCCCATCGGCCTGCTGGCCACCGTCGGCGTGCTGATTGCCACCGTAGTCATCGGCTACCTGTCGCACTGGGTGTTCGCCCTGTTCGGCTGGCAGGTACCGCTGATCTATTGCCTTTTGTTCGGTGCACTGATCTCGCCCACCGACCCGATTGCCGTGCTGGGCGCGCTGCGTACCGCCAATGCCTCCAAACCGCTGAAAACCACCATCGTCGGCGAGTCGCTGTTCAACGACGGCACCGCTGTGGTGGTGTTCACCGTGCTGCTGGGCATCATCCAGTTGGGCGAAACGCCGAGCATGGCCTACACGGCGATCCTGTTCGTCCGCGAGGCCATTGGCGGCGTGCTGTTCGGCGGCCTGATCGGCTACGCCACCTACCGCATGATCAAGAGCGTCGAGCAGTACCAGGTGGAAGTGATGCTGACCCTGGCGCTGGTCATCGGTGGCTCGGCGATGTGCTACGAGCTGCACGTTTCGGCGCCAATCGCCATGGTGGTGGCCGGGCTGATCATCGGCAACCTGGGGCGCAACCTGGCGATGAACGACATGACCCGTCGCTACATGGACGGTTTCTGGGAACTGATAGACGACATGCTCAACGCCCTGCTGTTCGCGTTGATCGGCCTGGAGCTGTTGCTGCTGCCATTCAACTGGATGCACCTGGCGGCCGGTAGCGTACTGGCGCTGGCGGTGTTGCTGTCGCGCCTGCTGACCGTGGCCCCGGCGATCGTGCTGCTGCGGCGCTGGCGCCCGGTACCCAAGGGCACGGTGCGAGTGCTGACCTGGGGTGGCCTGCGCGGTGGTGTGTCGGTGGCCCTGGCACTGTCGCTGCCGCAGGGCGATGAGCGTGACCTGCTGCTGTCGATCACCTACATCGTGGTGCTGTCGTCGATCCTGGTGCAGGGGTTGAGCATCGGGCGGGTGGTGCGCAAGGTCAGCGCCCAGCCTTGAGATAGTTTCCGGCCTTTTCGCGGGCTCGCCCGCTCCCACAGGTACACCACAAGTTTCAGAAACGGTGGCGTACCTGTGGGAGCGGGCAAGCCCGCGAAGCGCCGAACACTGATCTTATTCCACCGCCGAATCAGGGAACTGGTCCTGAATGTACTTGATCTCGGTCCGCCCATGCGGCGCCGGCAACCCATCCTCGCCAAGGTTGACGAAGACCATCTTGTCGACCGTGAGGATGGCCTTGCGGGTAATCTTGTTGCGCACTTCGCACTTGAGGGTGATCGAGGTACGGCCGAACTCGGTGGCGGTGATGCCCAGCTCGATGATGTCGCCCTGGCGCGAGGCACTGACGAAGTTGATTTCCGATATGTACTTGGTCACCACGCGCTGGTTACCCAGCTGGACGATGGCGTAGATCGCTGCCTCTTCGTCGATCCAGCGCAGCAGGCTGCCACCGAACAAAGTGCCGTTTGGGTTGAGGTCTTCGGGTTTAACCCACTTGCGGGTATGAAAGTTCATTTGTACTCCTGACCTGCCTGGATAACGTGTAGCAATGATGGCAGAGCGGCCGCTGTCGCTCCATTGAACATCGACTATCGTCGCGATTAATCGACAGAAAGCCTTGGGCAAGCCGACGGGCGCGGCTATAATCTTCGCCGCTTCACATGGCCGCCCACAGCGGCGCCATGCCCGCCACCCGTCCGAGGGGCGCTGCAGCAGGCTAGGCCTGTCAGGCTCGGATGGGGCGTTGCTCGCTCTCGCGGGCGCTTAACGCACAACGGCGCCCATTCGCACACTACGAATGGAGGCTCTCATGAGCGCTGCAAACATGCCTGCCGGTTTTACCGATTACAAAGTCGCCGACATCTCCCTGGCCGCCTGGGGCCGTCGCGAAACCATCATCGCCGAATCGGAAATGCCTGCACTGATGGGCCTGCGTCGCAAGTACCTGGCCGAGCAACCGCTCAAGGGTGCGAAGATCCTGGGCTGCATCCACATGACCATCCAGACTGCCGTGCTGATCGAAACCCTGGTTGCCCTGGGTGCCGAAGTGCGCTGGTCGTCCTGCAACATCTTCTCCACCCAGGACCAGGCCGCCGCGTCCATCGCCGCCGCCGGTATCCCGGTGTTCGCCTGGAAAGGTGAAACCGAGGAAGAATACGAGTGGTGCCTGGAGCAGACCATCCTCAAGGATGGCCAGCCATGGGACGCCAACATGGTCCTCGACGACGGTGGCGACCTGACCGAACTGCTGCACAAGAAGTACCCGCAAGTGCTGGAGCGCGTGCACGGTGTGACCGAAGAAACCACCACCGGCGTGCACCGCCTGCTGGACATGCTGGCCAAGGGCGAACTGAAGGTCCCGGCGATCAACGTCAACGACTCGGTCACCAAGAGCAAGAACGACAACAAGTACGGCTGCCGTCACAGCCTGAACGACGCCATCAAGCGCGGTACCGACCACCTGCTGTCGGGCAAGCAGGCCCTGGTGATCGGTTACGGTGACGTGGGCAAGGGTTCGGCCCAGTCCCTGCGTCAGGAAGGCATGATCGTCAAGGTCACCGAAGTCGACCCGATCTGCGCCATGCAGGCTTGCATGGACGGTTTCGAAGTGGTTTCGCCGTTCATCGACGGTATCAACAATGGCACCGAAGCCAGCATCGACAAGGCCCTGCTGGGCAAGATCGACCTGATCGTGACCACCACCGGTAACGTCAACGTCTGCGACGCCAACATGCTCAAGGCGCTGAAGAAGCGTGCCGTAGTGTGCAACATCGGCCACTTCGACAACGAGATCGACACCGCCTTCATGCGCAAGAACTGGGCCTGGGAAGAGGTCAAGCCGCAGGTGCACAAGATCCACCGTACCGGCGCTGGCAGCTTCGACCCGCAGAACGACGACTACCTGATCCTGCTGGCCGAAGGCCGCCTGGTCAACCTGGGTAACGCCACTGGCCACCCAAGCCGCATCATGGATGGTTCGTTCGCCAACCAGGTACTGGCGCAGATCTTCCTGTTCGAGCAGAAATTCGCCGATTTGTCGCCTGAGAAGAAAGCCGAGCGCCTGACCGTTGAAGTTCTGCCGAAGAAGCTCGACGAAGAAGTGGCCCTGGAAATGGTCCGCGGCTTCGGCGGCGTGGTCACCCAGCTGACCAAGCAGCAGGCCGACTACATCGGCGTCACCGTCGAAGGCCCG
The DNA here is from genome assembly GCA_029953615.1 of Pseudomonas putida. Taxonomy (NCBI): domain Bacteria; kingdom Pseudomonadati; phylum Pseudomonadota; class Gammaproteobacteria; order Pseudomonadales; family Pseudomonadaceae; genus Pseudomonas; species Pseudomonas putida. Next base: position 1,829,116 of record CP124529.1, read on the forward strand.
TTCAAGCCACACGCCTACCGCTACTAAGCGGCCAGCTTGAAGCTTCAAGCGGCAATCAAAGGCAGACCGTGCCATTGCCGCTTGCAGCTCAAGCATCAAGGATCTTGAACGATGCCCAAGCCAGGCCGGCCATAACCGATCTGGCTTTTACTTGCAGCCCGCTGCATGAAGCTTGCTGCTAGAGGAACGCCTGATGTCCCAGGAACGCCGTTACAGTTTCGAGTTCTTCCCGACCAAGACCGATGCCGGCCACGAAAAGCTGATGGGCGTCGCCCGCCAGTTGGCCGCTTACAACCCGGACTTCTTCTCTTGCACCTACGGTGCCGGTGGCTCGACCCGCGACCGCACGCTGAACACCGTGCTGCAGCTGGAAAGCGAAGTGAAGGTACCTGCCGCGCCGCACCTGTCGTGCGTAGGTGACACCAAGGCCGAACTGCGCACTCTGCTGGCCGAATACAAGGCCGCTGGCATCAAGCGCATCGTCGCCCTGCGTGGCGACCTGCCATCGGGCATGGGCATGGCCAGTGGCGAACTGCGCTACGCCAGCGACCTGGTCGAATTCATTCGCCAGGAAACCGCCGATCACTTCCACCTGGAAGTGGCCGCCTACCCGGAGATGCATCCCCAGGCCCGCAACTTCGAGGCTGACCTGGCCAACTTCGTGCACAAGGTCAAGGCCGGTGCCGACAGCGCCATCACCCAGTATTTCTTCAACGCCGACAGCTACTTCTACTTCGTCGAGCGGGCACAGAAACTGGGCGTGGATATCCCGGTGGTACCCGGCATCATGCCGATCACCAACTACAGCAAGCTGGCGCGCTTCTCCGATGCCTGTGGCGCCGAGATCCCGCGCTGGATCCGCAAGCAGCTGGAAGCCTATGCCGACGACACCGCCAGCATCCAGGCTTTCGGCGAAGAAGTGATCACTCGCATGTGCGAACAGCTGCTGCAAGGCGGCGCACCGGGCCTGCACTTCTACACCTTGAACCAGGCCGAGCCGAGCCTGGCGATCTGGAACAACCTGAAGCTGCCACGCTGAAATTTTTTGCAAAATCTGTTTAAGATTTGATTAAGGCTTTGGTCATAGACTAAAGCCTTATTCATTTTCCGGTTACACAGGTCTTGCCTGCCATGCAGCCCCCCCAGCCATCGCGTCCACAGCTCGTCTACCTGGCTTTTGGCCCGGCAACCTACCATCAGGAAGCCTGCTTCAGCATCGTCAGTGCCCTAGCCCACCTGGGCCCAGGCGAAGCCATGGACATCCAGGTCTACACCGACAACCCGCAGCCCTATACCGGCCTTCCGGTCAGCGTACACCTGCTGGACGAAGCCACGCGCAAGGCATGGAACGCCCCCCACGGCTATCACTTTCGCAGCAAGCATGTGCTGTTGCGCCAGGTGCTGCAGGATCACCCGCTGGCAGTGCTGATCGACACCGACACCTTCTTCCGCAAGTCGCCGCTGGAGCTGTTCGCCCGGGTAGCCCCAGGCCGCCTGCTGTGCAATGCCATCGGCGCGCGCTACGGCAGCAACCAGAAGTGCCTGCTGTACAAGAACCTGCTGGCCATCCTCGAATCCCGGGGCCTGGCCGATTGCCAGATGCCACTGGTCAACTCAGGGGTGATCGGCCTCACTGCCGAAGACGCCGGCACCCTGGACCGCTCCATCGCCTTGATGGACGAGTTCCACCCACTGGCTCGCGAAGCCTATACCCTCGAGGAGTTCTGCCTGGCGGTGGCGGCCTACCGCACGCTGGAGTTGGCTGAATGCACCGATGTCATCCACCACTACTGGAGCCGCAAGGCGCAGTTCCGCGCCAAGATCCAGGCCTGGCTGCGCAAGCACGGCCACGACCTGCTGAGCCAGGCGGCGCAGGCCGACGTGCCGCTGGTCAATGACCAGCTACCACGGCCACCAGCCCTGCAACGCCTGGGTTACAAGGCGCTGAGCATGACCCTGCCCCGCCACGAACGCCAGTTCGCCCGCGAGCTGCTGTATGGCTGCTACCCCTATGCCAACGAGTTCGACCGCGCCTGCGCGCCGGCCTGGTGGGACAAGGCCCTGGAGAACCTCAATGCCCGCCATGGCCACATGGAGCCCGAGCAACTGCGCCAGTGTTTGCGCCACCCGGGGTTGCGCCTGTCATTGGGTGAGCGGCGCAAGGATATCGAGGCGCATCTGCTGAGAACCTCCCAAGGCTGAGGTGTCCGCAGGAGCCATTGCCTTGCGCAATCCCTGTGGGAGCGGGCAAGCCCGCGAAGCAGGCAACGCGATAGATGGCACCGGCTTCGCCGGTGTTCGCGGGCATGCCCGCTCCCACAGGGGTGGCGCATGGCATTACAGTTGTCCCGGGACGCTGGCCTTGCAATAGCCGAGCGCGTAATCTCCGGCCATGCCACTCGTCGCCCGTCTGTTCTGGATCCTGTCGCTCGCCTGCCTGAGCCCGCTGGCCCTGGGCGAGCGCCTGCGCCTGGTAACCGACGACTGGGCACCCTATGTGTACCAGCGCGACGGCCAGCCGGCCGGCATCGACTATGAAGTCACCAGCCGGGTGTTCGAACGCCTTGGGTTCGAGGTGGAAGTGCAATTCCTGCCGTGGAAGCGCTGTCTGCTCATGATCGAACAAGGCCAGGCCGACGGCATCCTCGACATCTTCCAGGCCGACTCACGCCAGCCCTACCTGGTATATGCCGACGAACCCCTGTCGGAGGTCGAGTTCGTCCTGTTCCAGGCCCGCACACGTCGCCATGGCGTCAAGGGTCTGGATGACCTTGCCGGCCTCTCCGTCGGCACCTCGCCCGGCTACGCCTATGGTGCAGCGTTCAACGAGGCCGCACATTTCAGGCGTGAAGCCGCGCCCACCCATGAAGCCAACTTCGGCAAGCTGATGCTGGGCCGCATCGACCTGGCAATCACCGACCGCAGGGTCGGCCATTACCTGCTGCGGCATCTGGGCCTGCAACAGCAAATCGAGGAACTGCCGCTGGTGATCAGCCGCCAGGCGCAATTCCTGGGGCTGGCACGCAAGCCCGGGCGAGAGGCGCTGGCCCAGGCCTTTGCCCTGGAACTGGGGCGCTTCAAGCAGGAACCCGCCTATAGAGCGATCAGCAACCGCTACACAGGCGACATCGGAAACATTCTCAACGCCGTTGAGCAGCAGGAAAGCAGCACAGCGCGTTAGCTCTGTTATACTCGGGCCTTCCCGCCCGGCTCACGCCCGGACGCTCGGCCTCGCAACAGGCATCCCGATCGGCATCGACGCGCCTTCGCGTCCACCCTCCGTTACCCGGATGCGCAGTGAAAGCCCAGCTGGACCGGACGCGATCGCATCCCACCGATGCCCGTCGCGCCAGGCAGAACATCCCAAACGGGCCCAGCCCACACGAGAACAGGATTGCCCATGTCCTTTGCTTCCCTCGGTCTCTCCGAGGCTCTTGTCCGCGCTATCGAGGCTGCGGGCTATACCCAGCCGACCCCCGTGCAACAGCGGGCGATTCCCGCCGTGTTGCAAGGCCGCGACCTGATGGTCGCCGCACAGACAGGTACTGGTAAAACCGGCGGTTTCGCCCTGCCGATCCTTGAGCGTCTGTTCCCGGCCGGCCACCCCGACAAGTCGCAGCGCCATGGCCCACGCCAACCCCGCGTACTGGTCCTGACCCCGACTCGCGAACTGGCAGCCCAGGTGCATGACAGCTTCAAGGTCTATGCCCGTGACCTGCCACTGGTCAGCGCCTGCATTTTCGGCGGGGTCGGCATGAACCCGCAGATCCAGGCCATTGCCAAAGGCGTGGACGTGCTGGTTGCCTGCCCTGGGCGCCTGCTCGATCTGGCCGGCCAAGGCAAGGTTGACCTGGCCCACGTGGAAATCCTGGTACTGGACGAAGCCGACCGCATGCTCGACATGGGCTTCATCCACGACGTCAAGAAGGTCCTTGCCCGCCTGCCGGCCAAGCGCCAGAACCTGTTGTTCTCGGCCACCTTCTCCAAGGACATCACCGACCTCGCCGACAAGCTCCTGCACAACCCGGAGCGTATCGAGGTCACCCCGCCGAACACTACCGTCGAGCGTATCGAGCAGCGTGTCTACCGCCTGCCGGCCAGCCACAAGCGCGCACTGCTGGCGCACCTCATCACCCAGGGCGCCTGGGAACAGGTGCTGGTGTTCACCCGCACCAAGCACGGCGCCAACCGCCTGGCCGAGTACCTGGAAAAGCACGGCCTGACCGCCGCCGCGATCCATGGCAACAAGAGCCAGAACGCCCGCACCAAGGCATTGGCCGACTTCAAGGCCAACAGCGTGCGCGTACTGGTCGCCACGGATATCGCCGCCCGTGGCCTGGACATCGACCAACTGCCACACGTGGTCAACTTCGAGCTGCCGAACGTCGAGGAAGACTACGTCCACCGTATCGGCCGTACCGGCCGCGCCGGGCGTTCGGGCGAGGCCATTTCCATGGTCGCGCCGGATGAAGAGAAGCTGCTCAAGAGCATCGAACGGGTGACCAGGCAAAAGATCCCGGACGGCGACCTGATGGGCTTCGACGCCAGCCAGGTAGAAGCCGAAAAGCCTGAAGTGCGTGAACGCCAGCAGAACAGCGGCCGTGGTGGCCGCAACCAGCAGGCTCGTGGCGAAGGCGGCAAAGACGCCAACGGCGGCCGCAAGGACAAGGGCAAGGATAAAGGCAAGACCAAGCAACAGGCTGCGGACAAGCCAGCCGACAAGGAAAAGAGCGGCGACAAGCAACAGCAGCAACGCAAGCCGCGTGACAAGAAACCGCGCCAGCAGCAACAGCAGGCCAGCAACAGCAGCGTGCCGAAAGTGCCTGCCGACCGTGACCCGGAAGAGTTCCTGGACGACGATATCGACAACTTTGGCAACCGTGCCGACTATGTCAGCCCGTACCAGGGCAAGAACCAGGGCCGCAACCGCCGCCCGGGTGGCAGTGCCGGCCAAGGTCAGGCTCAAGGTAGTGGCCAACGCAGCAACGCGGGTGGCCAGGGTCGCAATGCTGGCCAGCAGCGCAATGGCGGTGGCGGCAGCGAGAAACGCCCGGGCCGCGCCAACAACGGTGGCGGTGCCCGCCGTGATGGTGGTGGCCGTGGCCGCCCGGCCCGTGACGATGCTGCCCGGCAAGAGCCGGCCGTGCGCAACCCGCGCCAGCCGGAAAAACAGCCAGTGATCATCCGCAAGGAGTCCAAGCTCGACCGTTACCCGACGCCCGAGCAACTGGATGATCTGCCAAGCCGCCCACGCGGTGAGCGCCCGGCGCTGCTGACCCGCAAGGGCTGACAAAAAGCATGAGGGGGCCGCTTTGCGGCCCTTTCGCGACACAAGGCCGCTCCTACAGGTATTGCGCTGCAAGTGAAAACTGCGCAAAACCTGTAGGAGCGGCCTTGTGTCGCGAAAGGGCTGCGAAGCAGCCCCCTCGGTCTTTCAGCTAAGCCGAATTACTTCTGCTTCACACCTTCAACACTGATATCCAGGTCCAGGGTCTGCGAAGTAGCGCCCGGGCCTTTGATGCCGAAGTCGTTCAGGTTCAGCGTGGTGGTGGCATTGAAACCAGCGCGCTCGCCGCCCCATGGATCTTTGCCTTCACCGTTGAAGGTCGCCTTGAAGGTGACCGGCTTGGTCACGCCGTGCAGGGTCAGGTCGCCCGTCACGTCAGCAGTCTTCTCGCCAGTCGACTTGACGCTGGTGGAGACAAACTTGGCTTCCGGGTACTTCTTCACGTCAAGGAAGTCGGCGCTGGCAATGTGCTTGTCACGCTCGGCGTGGTTCGACCACAGGCTGGCGGTTTTCAGGTCGACGCTGATCTTGCTGGCTTCAGGCTTGGCGCTGTCCCAGGTGAAATTGCCGTCGAAGTCCTTGAAGGTACCGTGAATGAAGCTGTAGCCCAGGTGGCTGATCTTCCAGTCAACGAACGCGTGCTGGCCTTCCTTGTCGATCTTGTACTCGGCAGCCATGGCCTGGCCGGCGGAGAGCAGAGCGGTACCGAGCGCCAGAGCGGCAAAAGTCTTTTTCAACATCCTTACTTCCTTCCTATGCAATTGAGGTTGAGAGTCAAGCTTTGCGGCCCAGCATGCGGGTCAGGGTCGCGTCACGGTCGATGAAATGGTGCTTGAGCGCTGCCAGGGCATGCAACACGGCAAAAATCACCAGGCCCCAGGCTAGCCAGAGATGAATCACGCCAGCCACGTCTGCCTGGTCGGGCAGGTCGCTGACCAGCGCCGGTACTTCGAACAGGCCGAACACCGGAATGCCGACGCCGTCGGCGGTGGAAATCAGGTAACCGGCGATCATTACCGCGAACAGCCCCACGTACAGGGCCAGGTGGCCCAACTTGGCTGCCAGACGGGTAAGCGCGCCGTGATTGGCCGGTGCCGGGGGTGGCGGGCTGATGAAGCGCCAGACTACCCGCAACAACATCACCGCCAGCAGCACCAGGCCGATGCTCTTGTGCAGGTCCGGGCCGGCCTTGCGCCAAGGGCTGTAGTAATCGAGGCCGACCATCCACAGGCCCAGGCCGAACAGGCCGAAGACTGCCAGCGCAACGCCCCAGTGCAGGACGATGCTGACCACGCCGTAGCGAGAAGGTGAATTGCGCAGTTGCATGTTGACGTGTTTCCCCGTGAAAGCTGTGCACAGACTAACGCGTAACGTATCGAAGAAAAGCGGAAAAAATTGCTTTGGATTATCGAGAAATCCGATATGTATTCTGTAAGCTTCCCATTAAGGAAACATTAACGATAGTCGGGCAATCAGTGGTTGCCAGTACCCGCCCTATCGCCGGCAAGCCAGCTCCCACAGGTCTTGCACAGGCCTTCGAACCTGTGATGATCCTGTGGGAGCTGGCTTGCCGGCGATAGGGCCCAGCATAGTCAACAAATCAACCCGCTTTGGCCTGGGTGTTGGCCGCGGCTTTCCTGGCCGGCTCGGACTTGGCGGTAGCCTTCTTGGTCTGGGCAGGCTTTTGAGCTGGCTTGTGCGCAGGCGCATGCTTGGCCGGGGCTGCCTTGCTCGCCGCTGGCTTGGCAGCAGCTTCCTTGGCCACAGGCGCAACTGGAGCCGGTGCGGCTTGTGGAGCAGGCGCTGGCGCAGGTGCCGGCGCCACTTCCTCGGCCTTGGCAATCGGCTCGGCCTTCACTTCAGGCTTGTCCGCCCCGCCAAACAGGCGCTTGAAGAAGCCCGGCTTGTCCTGCTTGGCCTCATCGACCGCCTTCGGCTCAGCTTTGGCCGGGGCCTTGTCTGCCTTGTCGCTCTTGTCGGAGGAGCCACCGAACAGGTTGGAGAAGAACCCGCCCTTGCTCTCCTTGGCCGCCACTGCGCCTGCCGCTGCTGCCGCGGCAACCGGCGCGGCTTTGGCCGGGTCGAACGACTTGCCGGCCAGCAGGTCCTGCACTTGGCTGGCGGCGCGCTGGCCGCTGCGCAGAGCGCCTTCCAGGGTGCCCGGGTAGAGGGGGTCGGTATGCTCACCAGCAAAGGTGATGCGCTGCACCGGGCGTTCCCACAGGCGCCAGTATTTGCTGATCTGCCCCGGGCCATAGGCCAGGTAGGCCCCGCCGGTACCGGCGTCGGTGCTGTAGCGCTTGACCTCGTAGCCGGTGAACGAGCCACGGGCCTGTGGGTAGAATGCATGCAGACGGATCAGCACCTGATCGACCATCTGCTTGTCGCCGAATGCCTGCAGCAGACGGGCGTTGTCGCCGGACAGGTTGATCACCACGTTGGCGCCACCCTTGAGTGCTGGCTCGATCCACAGCATGCCCAAACCGGCGTTACTGAAGATTTCGCCCGACATGCGCGCGCGGCTTTCCCAAACAGGCTTCTTGAACTTGAGCATCAGCTGGTCGCGCCAGCCATAGTTGGTGCCCTTCAACGCCGCCAGGTGCTGGCTGTCCAGGCCCGGGGTCATCTGGATCTTCGCCAGGGCGCGCAACGGCACGGCCATCACCAGGTAATCCGCCTGGTAGCCGACGCTGCCGACCTTGACCGTGACACCGTCTTTGTCCTGGACGATGGCGGTCACCGGCGAACTGGTCTTGATGGTCTTCAGTTGCTTGACGAAGGCCTGGGCCAGTACCGGGCTGCCGCCGGGAAGGCGCGCGGCACGCAGGTCACGGTCGCTGACGCCACGATACACGCGGTTCTGCTGGGCAAAGTACAACAGCGACAGGCGCGATGGCTCATCGTAGCGGGTACGGATCTGCTGGTTGACCAGCTGGCGGGCGGTGGACGGCAGTTGCAGTTTGTCCAGCCAGGTGGAGACGTTGATCTGGTCGAGGGCAAACAGCGTGCTGTTGGCTTGCGGGTTCAGCGGGTCGTCGATCGAACGGGCCAGGTCGTCGAGGGTTTTCTCGTAACGCTTGAGTGCCTCGGCGGTGGCCGGCTGCTTGGTGGCCAGGTCGGTGGCGCTGAAATACTCGCCGTCGATCAGGTAACCGGGGGTACGCACGAACTCCGGTGCCGGCAGTGTTTCAAGTTTGAAACGGTCGAGGTACTGGTTGAGCACCGGCTGCGCCTTGGCGTTGCCGATCCACTCGCTGGTGGCCAGGCCCGAGCGCCCGCCCATGCCCGGTTTGGCTTCAAGCAGCGTCACCTGCCAGCCTTTGTTCTGCAGCTCGTAGGCGGCCGTCAGGCCCGCCAGGCCACCACCCACGACGATTGCCGAAGGCGTCTTGTCCTTTGCCAGCGCAGCGCCGCTGGACACACCAATCAATACCAACGCGCACAGGCGCACCCAAGCAGCAGCCATGTCGGCGAACTCCGAGTCAGGGGTTACAGAAACGGGGAGAGGCAGGAATGCCCCGGGAGAGATGCGTTAAGAATACGTCAGCTCCGCCGGCCCTGCCAGCGCAGTGACATCAAGTCCTTTTGGCCACTGACATTTTTGCCTGCGGCCCTGCCACAAGTTGGCAAGCGCAGCTGGCAAGCCGATCGACAGCAGCGGTTGTTCTGCCCTGCGGCATTGCTTAGGCTTACGCGGTCGAACCACGCCGCAAAGCCAGGAGAAGTGCCCATGGGCCTCAATGATCAGTGGATGCAACGCGACCTCAAGGTCCTGTGGCACCCCTGCACCCAGATGAAAGACCACGAGCAGCTGCCGCTGATCCCGATCAGGCGCGGCGAAGGCGTGTGGCTGGAAGACTTCGAAGGCAAACGTTACCTGGATGCGGTGAGCAGCTGGTGGGTCAACGTGTTTGGCCACGCCAACCCGCGTATCAACCAGCGCATCAAGGACCAGGTCGACCAGCTGGAGCACGTTATCCTGGCCGGTTTCAGCCACCAGCCGGTGATCGAGCTGTCCGAGCGCCTTGTAGCCATGACCCCGGCCGGCCTCGACCGGGTGTTCTATGCCGACAACGGTTCGTCGTGCATCGAAGTGGCGCTGAAGATGAGCTTCCACTACTGGCAGAACGTCGGCAAACCGGGCAAGAAGCGCTTCGTCACCCTGACCAACAGCTACCACGGCGAAACCATCGCCGCCATGTCTGTCGGCGATGTGCCGCTGTTCACCGAAACCTACAAGGCGCTGCTGCTCGACACCCTGAAGGTGCCCAGCCCCGACTGCTACCTGCGCCCGGAAGGCATGAGCTGGGAAGAGCACTCGCGCACGATGTTCCAGGCCATGGAACAGACTTTGGCCGAGCACCACGCCTCGATCAGTGCGGTGATCGTCGAGCCGCTGATCCAGGGTGCCGGCGGCATGCGCATGTACCACCCGGTGTACCTCAAGCTGCTGCGCGAGGCCTGCGACCGCTACGACGTGCACTTGATCCACGACGAAATCGCCGTGGGCTTCGGCCGCACCGGCACGATGTTCGCTTGTGAACAGGCCGGCATCCGCCCGGACTTCCTGTGCCTGTCCAAGGCCCTGACCGGCGGATACCTGCCGCTGGCCGCCTGCCTGACCACCGACAAGGTGTACCAGGCGTTCTACGACGACTACCCGACCCTGCGCGCATTCCTCCACTCGCACAGCTACACCGGCAACCCGCTGGCCTGCGCCGCGGCGCTGGCAACACTGGACATCTTCGAGCAGGACAAGGTGATCGAAGCCAACAAGGCCCTGGCCACACGCATGGCCAGTGCCACCGCGCACCTGGCCGACCACGCACATGTCGCCGAGATTCGCCAGACCGGCATGGCCCTGGCCATCGAGATGGTCCAGGACAAGGCCGGCAAGGTCGCCTACCCATGGCAGGAGCGCCGTGGCCTGAAAGTGTTCGAGCACGCCCTGACCCGTGGCGCCCTGCTGCGCCCGCTGGGAAGCGTGGTGTATTTCCTGCCACCGTATGTGATTACGCCAGAGCAGATCGACTTCCTCGCCGAGGTTGCCAGCGAAGGCATCGACATTGCCACCCGCGATAGCGTGAGCGTGGCCGTACCGGCCAACTTCCACCCCGACTTCCGTGACCCGGGCTAAGCCCGGACAGATAGCCATACCACTTTCCCTGTGGGAGCGGGCGTGCCCGCGAAGCAGGCACCGCGGTGCCTGGCAAGGGCTTCGCCCTTGTTCGCGGGCATGCCCGCTCCCACAGGGGATCTGCGTCTCTCTTCTACCGAGCAAAGCCATGAGACTGTCCCGCTTTTTCATCGACGCCCCCCTGAGCCTTGGCGAGCACGACCTGCCCGAAGCCCAGGCCCACTACATCGGCCGCGTGCTGCGCATGGCTCCCGGCGACGCCGTGCAGCTGTTCGACGGCAGTGGCCAGGAATACCGCGGCCAGTTGCTCGAAGTGGGCAAGAAAACCGTCCGCGTCAGCCTCGACCAGGCTCTTGCCGGCCAGGCCGACTCCCCCCTGCATGTCCACCTCGGCCAAGGTCTGTCCCGAGGTGAACGCATGGACTGGGCGATCCAGAAGGCCACCGAGTTGGGCGCAAACGAAATTACCCCGATCGTCAGCGAACGCTGCGAGGTGCGGCTGAAGGACGAACGCGCCGACAAGCGCCTGGCGCACTGGCGGCAGGTGGCGATTAGTGCCTGCGAACAATGCGGCCGCTCGACCTTGCCGGTCATCCACCCACCCGTCACCCTGGCCGAATGGATGAACAGCGCCAAGGCCGACCTGAAACTGGTCCTGCACCCGGTGGCCGAACCGCTCAGCAGCCATGCCAAGCCTGCCACCCTGGCCTTTCTGATCGGCCCCGAAGGCGGCCTGAGCGAGGCGGAGGTCGACCAGGCCAAGGCTGCCGGTTTCCACGCAGCACGCCTGGGCCCACGCGTGCTGCGCACCGAAACCGCACCGGTGGTGGCACTGTCGGTGGCACAGCAACTGTGGGGCGACTTTTGACTAGCGCACGTAGAACGACACCGCCACGAAGTGCATGAGGCTGCCGGCGATCACGAACAGGTGCCAGATGCCATGCCAGTGGCGGAAGCGGCTGTCGAAAGCGAAGAAGATGATGCCGACGGTGTAGAACACCCCGCCGGCGGCCAGCCAGGCAAAGCCGGCGCTGCCAAGCGAGTGCAGCAATGGCTTGACCGCCACCAGCACGATCCAGCCCATCACCGCATAGATGATGATCGACAAAATGCGCGCCTCGGAGCGTGGCTTGATCTCCTGCAGCATGCCGATCACTGCCAGCCCCCAGACCACCCCGAACAGGCTCCAGCCCCAGGGGCCGCGCAGGCTGACCAGGCAGAACGGTGTGTAACTGCCGGCAATCAGCAGGTAGATCGACAGGTGATCGAGCTTGCGCATGATCACCTTCGCCCGCCCGCGAGTGCTGTGGTACAGGGTGGAAATGCTGTACAGCAACAACAGGGTGCTGCCGTAGATGGAGAAACTGACGATTTTCCACGGGTCGCCCTGCAGGCCCGCGACCACGATCAGCCAGATGGCACCGATACAGGCCAGGACGGCACCGACCAGGTGGGTCCAGGCGTTGAAGCGTTCACCGTAGTACATGCAAACACAGACCTCCTGAGGTGGGCTGGGTTCCTGATGTGATGCTGATGGCCTCTTCGCGGGCATGCCCGCTCCCACAGTTATCCACTTGCCTTGAAGTGTATGATTTTTCCTGTGGGAGCGGGCGTGCCCGCGAAAGGGCCCTGCGCCTTGCATCCTACCCAAGGTCAGGTTGCAGTTCCGCGTCACGCACCAGCCGTTCCAGCCCGACCAGGTCTGGCACCCGCGCCACCTGTTCGCCCACCTGCACCGCCGCCAGCTCCAGCCGCCCCAACGCCACATCCACGTAGTTCAGCTGGCTGTCGAGCTTGCACGAGCGCGGAATGTCTTGCAGCAACAGCGCCAGGTAACGCAGCCCGGTATCGCCCAAGGCATTGAGCACCACCACGCGCGCCCGCTCACCACAGGGCGTCTCGCCTCCGCACGCAGCCTCGAAGCCGATCAGCGGCAGGCGCTGCTGGCGCCAGTCGATCCAGCCCAGGTGCCAGGCCGGCTCGCCGCGCTGGCACACCAGGTTGCGCTGGCCACTCAGTTCGGCCACCGCCACGTTTGGCAACACCAGGGTACGGTCGCCCAACGGCAGCAAAAGCCCGGTCAGGCTGCTGCGCTGGCCGGCGATCAGTTCAAGCATGGGCCTGGCTCCAGTGGGCAATGCTCTGCAACAGGACCGATTCCTGGTACGGCTTGCCCAGGTATTCGTTGACACCGATGGCCATTGCACGGTCGCGATGCTTCTGCCCGGTGCGCGAGGTGATCATGATGATCGGCAAGTCTTTCAGCCGCTCGTCACGGCGAATGCGTGTGGCCACCTCGAAACCGTCCATGCGTGGCATCTCGATGTCCAGCAGCAACACATCGGGCCGGTGTTCTTCCAGCAGGGCCATGGCGTCGACCCCGTCCTTGGCCGTCAGCACGCTCATGCCATGACGCTCCAGCAGGCGGCTGGTGACCTTGCGCACGGGTCACCGAGTCGTCCACCACCATTACCAGCAGCGCCCGCCGTGGCGCCGGGCCGAACACCTGGCGCTGGGCACCGCTGCCACCCGGCAGGCGCGCCAGGCGCCGCTGCTGGCCACGCAACTGGCCCAGCAGGTCGAGAATCAACACCACCCGGCCATCGCCCAGCAGCGTCGCCCCCGACAACCCGGCAACCGCGGCAAACTGCGGCCCCAGGCTCTTCACCACGATCTCGCGGCTGGGCGACAGGCTGTCGGCCTGGATAGCGAATGACTGCTCCTGGGAATGCACCAGCAGCACCGGTAGCGGCACGCTCTGCCCGAGCAACGCCGGGCGTGGCATGCCCTGCAGCAGCTCACCCAGGTAGCGCAGCTCGTACTCGTGGCCGGCGTACACATAACGCGGGGCGTCCAGCTGGTAACACGCGGCCAGTTCGGCCGGCGGCACACGGACGATGCCCTCGATGGTGTTCAGCGGAATGGCGTACTGTTCTTCGCCCAGGTGCACCATCAGGGCACGGTTGACCGACACGGTGAATGGCAGGCGGATCAGGAAGCGCGCGCCCTTGCCCTGGGCCGACTCGATACTCATCGAGCCGCCTAGTTGCTTGACCTCTTCGTGGACCACGTCCATGCCCAGGCCCCGCCCGGAAATCTGGGTGATCTTCTCGGCAGTGGAAAAGCCCGGGCGCAGGATGAACTGGAGGATCTCGTGATCGCTCAATTGCGCCTGCGGGTCCAGCAGGCCGCGCTTGATGGCCTTGCGGCGTACCGCTTCCAGTGGTACGCCGGCACCGTCGTCGGTCATTTCGATAACGATGTCCGCGCCTTCATGCAGCAAGTTCAGGTGAATGGTGCCCTGCTCCGGCTTGCCGGCGGCCAGGCGCGCTTCGCGGCTTTCAAGGCCATGGTCGACGGCGTTGCGCAGCATGTGTTCCAGCGGCGCCACCATGCGTTCGAGCACGCTGCGGTCCAGCTCGCCCTCGGCGTTGCCGACCACCAGTTCCACTTGCTTGCCCAGCTCGCTGGCCACCTGCCGCACCACACGCTGCAAGCGCGGTACCAGGCGCTCGAAAGGCACCATCAAAGTGGCGGTCAGGCCTTCCTGCAACTGGCTGTTAACCCGCGCCTGCTGTTGCAGCAGGCTATAGGCCTCCTGGGCGCGCTGGGCCAGGGTCTCCTTGAGGTCGAGCAAGTCCGAGGCGGACTCGAACAGGGCCCGCGACAGCTGCTGCAGCTGCGAATGGCGGTCCATTTCCAGCGGATCGAAGTCGTCATAGGCATCGCCTTCGAATTGCTGCCGGCTGGAGATCCGCCCTTGGGTTTCAATGTCCAGGCGCAGCAACTGGTCGCGCATGCGCTCAAGGGTGGTTTCCATCTCGTTGAGGGTGAACTGCGCATCGTTGACCTGCTGCTCGATACGTCCGCGGATGACCGAGTGCTCGCCGGCCAGGTTGCCCAGGTCGTCGAGCAACTCGGCATCGACCTTGACCATGTCGCCTGGCGCCCGCTCCGGTGCTGCCGCCGGCACCTCGCTGGTGGCGGCGCCAACCGGCCCCTGGCCCGCGGCGCTGTCGGTCAGCGCCGCACTGCTGAAGTTGCGAATGTAATCGATCAGCGCCGTGGCAGCATGCAGAGGCTGGCCCAGGCGCACGGCATCGAGCATGTGCGCCAGGCGGTCGTGGCAGTTCTGCAGCAGGGCGAACAATGGCGCGCTCGGCGGCAGGCGGCCAGCGGCCAGCAGCTCGTAGAGAAACTCCAGTTCATGGGCCAGGTCGCCGATCGGCGCAATTTCGACCATGCGCGCCACACCCTTGAGGGTGTGCAGGTCGCGCATCAGGTTGTCCACTTCGACGCTGCTGCGTGGGTCGGCCTGCCAACGCGCCAGGGCTGCGGCAGCGCTCTCGACGATGTCCGAACTTTCTTCGAGAAACACTTCCAGCAGCTCTTCGCCAGGGCTTTCCGGCTCTTCGACCAGCGGCTCGGCCACAGCCGGCAGCAAGGGGGTGTGCGCCAGCCCCAGGCCAAGGGTATCGGCCAGGTCCATGTCCGGGTGCAGCGGCGTTACCGCGTCGATGCCCACCAGGCCAGTGGCCTCCGGAGCCAAGGCCTGGCTTAGTAGCTCACGCAGGCTGTCGACCAGCTCCGGCCTTGGCGGGATATCCTGCCCGGCCGCCACTTCGTCCAGCATGTCCAGCAGGGCCTCATGGGCCCGCTGCGCCTGGGCGAAGAAGCGCGCATCGGCGGGCAGGCTGCCCTCCTCCACGGCGCCATACAGGTCGAGCAAGGCTTCGCACACCTCATCCATCTGCCACAGGTCGGCCAGGTGCGCGGCGTGGCCCAGGGTGGTCAGTTCGTCGAGCAGAGTGTCCAGCGCATCGCGCTGGCCAGGCTGTTCCTGCCAGCGCGACAGCAACGACTCGGCATTCAGCAGGATGTCCATGGCCTGGGCCAGGAAACTGGCAATCAATTGCGGGTCGCGCTTGCCGCGCCGCGCATGCTGTGGGTCGTCATGCAAGCTGGCCAGGTGCCCGTCCACCGCCTGGCCGACCTGTTCGATCAGCTCCGCCGCGCCGGGGATGGCCGCCAGCGGCGTGCTGTCGAGTTGCGCCAGGCCCAGGTGGAACAGCGAGCGCGCCGCTTCCAGCCATTCGATCTCGGCCATTTGCAGGGGCAATTGGTGGCCCTTGTATTCACGTGCCAGGCGGTCGAAGGCGGTAGCCAGTTCGGCGACAGGCATCACCCCGGCCATGGCGGCACTGCCCTTGAGCGTGTGCAGGGCACGCTGCAGGCCATCGCTGACTGACGTGTCGTGGCCGTCGGCGCTCTGCAGGAAAGCATCCAGGCTGGCCAGGTGGCCCTGCGCCTCACTGCGGAAAATGGCGAGCAGCTGTGGGTCGAGGCCATCGATGTCGGTCGCCACCGGGGCATCGTTTTCTGCCAGGGCGTGCAGGTGCCCGGCCAGTTGCTCGATGTCCGTCAGTTGCGGCAACTGGCCGGCGGCAAAGTCGGCCAGCAGGTCGGGCAGGTGGACAAACACCTGCTGCAACGCCACTACCCCTTCCGGGCTGAGCACGCTGCGGCCTTCGAGTACCCGGTTCAGCAGGTGCTCGGCGCCCCAGGCCAGCTCGGCCACCGCCTCGGCATGCACCATGCGGCCGCTGCCCTTGAGCGTATGCAAGGCGCGGCGCACTTCACCCAGTGCCTCGCGCAGCTGGTTGTCGGCCCGCCAGCGCAGCCAGTGGCGCTCGATTTCCGGCAGCAGTTCACCGGCCTCGTCGAGAAATACTTCGCGCAACTCGTCATCGATGCCATCTGTGCTGCCACCGTGGCCGGCAGCGGCCTCGACCTGCGCGCAGTGCACGCCCAGCGTCGCCAGGCTGGCGCGCGCCATATCGATGAACGGCTGGCCGTCCGCCAACGGGTCCGCCACCCGCCATTGCAGGTAGCATTCGGCGGCGCTCAGGGCCTCGGCCAGGTGCTTCAGTTCGTCGGCTGGCGGTTCTACCTCCAGGTGCTGCAGCCAGCGCTGCACATAGCTGGCGCAACCGGCAAACAGCTCGGCCACGCCCGGCAGCATCAACATCGCCAGCGCTCCGCGAATCTGCTGCAACAACCCTGGCAAGGGTTGCAGGCGTTGCCGCGGCCAGCCGGACTCCAGGCAATCGCCGATCAGGTCCTTGGCCTGCTGCAGCACGTTCAGCGACTCGTTCAACACCAGTTGGCGGATCTCGACCAGGTCCGAGCCAGGCAGGCCGCCCTGGCCGTTTTCCTCCAGCGGGCCGACCATGCCATTGAGCGTGGCCTCCACGTATAGCAGGGCCCCCGCGACATCCATCAACACCGCGTCGTCCACCACCCGCTCGCCCTGGGCCAGAGCCTGCAGCGCCAGCACCTGGTCGATGATCACCCGGCGTGGCTGCTGAAAGCCCAGCACTGCCAGGGTATCGGCCACGTGGCGCAGGGGTGCCAGCAAGGCATCGAGCTGCTCGCTGTGCTGGCGGTCACCGCGCACGAACTGGTCCAGGCGCTCCTTGATGCGCATCAGGTCATCGCAAAGCGCGGTCACCACCGAACGCAAGGCATCGCGGCCCGGGCCGGCCTGCAACTGCTCGCGCCAGTTGCCCAGCGACAGGTCGAGATTGGCCAGGTCATCGGCACCGGCAAAGCGTTGCGTGGCGCCGCTGATCAGGCTGGCCTGGGCCAATGGCTCCTCCCCCCGGCAGGCACGCAGCTGGTTGAGCAGTGGCAGCATCACCAGTGGCAGGTCGTGGCGGGCGCCGCGCAAGCGCTCCAGGTACGACGGCAGTTGCTCCAGGCCGCGGAACAACGCGCCCAGGCAATCACCGCGGGGGCTGACCTGGCCATCGGCCAGGGCTTTGGCGAACAGCTCCAGCTCTTCGGCCAGGCGCGTGGCGCCGCGCAGTTCGAGCATGCGCAGGCAGCCGTGCACCTGATGCAGGTTGTCGACCACGAATGCCAGCATCGACAAGTCGCCAGGCTCGCCGGCAAAGCGCTCCAGCGCCTGGCGCGCCTGGCCCAGGCAGTCGAGGATGGCGGCCTTGGTCCAGGCCAGCGCCACCGTGTCGTGGCGCTCGGGGCTTACTGCGGCTACAGCCATGGGCACTCCTCGGCGCGGCTCTTCAGTCGAGCTCATCGGTTGAGCTCTTCACTTGGGCTCTGCGGGTGGCGGCAGGGTGAACCCGGACACCGAACGGCGCATCTCGCTGGCCATGCGCGCCAAATGGCGGATGCTGTCGGCGGTGGCGCCGGAGCCGGCAGAGGTCTGCGCGGTAATCTGCTGGATGACCGCCATGGTGTGGGAAATCTGCCCGGCCGACGATGTCTGCAACTGGGCGGCATCGGAGATGCTGTGGATAAGGTCGGCGAGGTTCTGCGACACGCCTTCGATCTCGGCCAGCGCCACCCCGGCATCCTGGGCCAGGCGGGCACCGCGCACCACTTCGGCAGTGGTCTGCTCCATGGAGATCACCGCCTCGTTGGTATCGGCCTGGATGGTGCGCACCAGCGCCTCGATCTGCCGGGTGGCCGAGGATGAGCGTTCGGCCAGGCGCTGTACTTCGTCGGCAACCACGGCAAACCCACGGCCGGCCTCACCGGCCAGCGAGGCCTGGATCGCCGCGTTCAGGGCCAGGATGTTGGTCTGGTCGGCAATGTCGTCGATCAGGCTGACGATATCGCCGATTTCCTGGGAGGACTCACCAAGGCGCTTGATCCGTTTGGCGGTGTCCTGGATCTGCTCGCGAATGTTGTCCATGCCGTTGATGGTGTTATGCACCACCTCATTGCCCTTGTTGGCGATCGCCACCGAACGCTCGGCCACCTTGGCGGATTCGTAGGCGTGCGCGGAAACCCGGTCGATCGACTCGACCATGTCACCGACCGCCTCGGAAGCCTCGCTGATCTGCTCGGCCTGGTGCTCGGAGGCCTTGGCCAGCTGGCGGGCGGTGTTCTGTGTGTCCTGCACGGCGGCAGCAACCTGCATGGCGCTGTGGTTGATGGTAGCGACCAGATCGCGTAACTGGTCCACGGAATAGTTGATCGAGTCGGCAATGGCACCGGTGAAGTCTTCGGTCACCGATACGGTCACGGTCAGGTCGCCGTCGGCCAGCTCTTCGATCTCGTCGAGCAGGCGCATGATCGCTTGCTGGTTGCGTTCGTTCTTTTCCGCCGTCTCGCGCAGCTGGCGGTTGGTAGTGCGCACCATGACCAGGCCGATGAGGATGATCGAGGCCAGCGCCAGCAAGCCCAGGGCGTAGCCGCCAACGGTGTCGAGGGTACGCCCGCCGGCCAGGTTCTCGAAACCGTTGGCCAGGTGGGAGGCCTCGTCGAGCAGGGTTTGCGACAGGCTGAAGAGGTTGCCCGCGGCCTCGCGCACACGGAACAGTTCCGGCGAGGTTTCGAGGATTTCGTCCACCGAGCCGGCAACGAACTGGAACAGTTCGGCGATTTCGGCCAGCCGCGCGCGGGCGTCGGCGTCTTCGACACGGGTCACCTGGATCGCCGCGTTGCCATTGAGCATGCCCTCGAGCACCTGGCCAAAGCGCCCCGCATCGCGGCCAAAAGTATCGGCCGCCTGGGCCGCAGTATCGTCACCGGCCAGCACGGTGTTGACCGAGCCCAGAATGCGTTCGGCCAGCAACAGCTGGCGCTGGGCTACCGCCACCTGGCTGGCCGGTGCACCGCTCTGCAGCAGGATCTCGACCACTTTCTCGTATTCCACCTGCAACTGCGGCACGGTCTCGGCCAGGGTCGCCGCCACCTGGTGCAGCGACAGCACGGTCTGCTCGCTGGACAGGATGGTGTCGGTGTTCTTGCGCAGGTTTTCCCAATCGCGGCGTACCGCTTCCATCTCGTCACGCACCGTGGGCGGCGCAGGCGGCAGGCCGGTGGACTTGTCACCCTCGCGCAGGTAACCCCAGCGCCGTTCAAAATCGTTGCGCGCGTCCGACAACAGCTTGAAGGCCAGGGCCTTGCCGGCGGCGGCTTCGGTGGCGTTCTTGGCGATGCGCTGCGACAGCACCCGCAGTTCGCCGGCGTGGCCGATGTACTGCTTGTCGTAGTTGGACTGGGTGTTCAGGTAGGCGAAATTGGCGAACAGCAGGATGATCGACAGGATCAGGATCAGGAACAGCACGGTGATCTGCGCGATGCTGCGGGTACGTGGGGTCACGGTGGTGACGGGGGTGGCAGGCTTGTTCACGTTCACAGGTCCTATAACGCCACATCGAGAAAGCCCGGCGCCTGGGCCAGGGCGAAGGGGCTGAAGATCGCCCAGTTACGTTCACGCGGGAAATGCCCCTGCACGAAAGGTGCAGCGGCGCGGATCAGGGGTTGCGGCGGCGACAGTTGCAGGCTGTCCAGGGCAAAGTGCTGCAGGCCCAGCACCTCGTCCACCAGCAAGCCGACGAACAGGTCCTCATGGTCCAGCACCAGCACTCGTCGCTGCTTGCCAGGGGCGGCGTGGCCCAGGCCGAAGAAGCTGCTCAGGTCCATCACCGGCAGCAGCCGGCCGCGCAGGTTGGCCACCCCGCACACCCATGGCTGCACGCCCGGGACGCGGCTGCTGCGCGGTTCGCGCAACACCTCGGCGACCTCGCCCATGGGCGCGACAAACCATTGCCCGGCAATGCGAAAGCCGATGCCGCTCCACTGTTGCAGGCGGTTGTCCTGCGGCGGCTGGTCGGCGACCAGCAGGCGGCAGCGCCGGTCGATGTCCAGCAACAATTCGAAGGCGGTCAGCGACGCGCCCTGCGGGCGGGTGGTCAAGCCCCAAGCACTTCTTTGAGCTTGGCGATCAGCGCGTCCTCTTCCACCGGTTTGGTCAGGAAGTCACGGGCGCCCTGGCGCGTGGCCCAGATGCGGTCGGTTTCCTGGTCCTTGGTGGTGACCACGATCACCGGGATGGCGCTGGTTTCCGGGTCCTTGCTGAGCTGGCGGGTAGCCTGGAAGCCATTCATGCCGGGCATGACGATGTCCATCAGCACCGCATCAGGCTTTTCCTGCCGGGCCAGGGCCACGCCATCGGCACCGTTGCTGGCCTTGAGCACCTGGTAGCCGTGCTTTTCCAGCCACTCGGTCAATCGGTACATCTCTGTCGGCGAGTCGTCGACAATCAGAACTCGGGCCATGCTGGTTCCCCATCAGGAAAGAAAGACCGTGCCATGGCGGGGCACGGTCAGGGTGCGTGTTGTTGGGCTGCGGCAAAACCGGGCACGTGGGCGCGGATCGCGTCGAGCAGTTCTTCCTTGCTGAACGGTTTGGTCAGAAACTGGTCGGAGCCGACCACCCGACCGCGGGCCTTGTCGAACAGGCCGTCACGGGACGACAGCAGAATGACCGGGGTGTCCTTGAAGGCACTGTTGTGCTTGATCACCGCGCAGGTCTGGTAGCCGTCCAGGCGCGGCATCAACACATCGACGAAGATGATGCTGGGCTGGTGGTCGACGATCTTGGCCAGGGCATCGAAGCCATCGCTGGCGGTGATCACCTCGCAGCCCGCTTCACCGAGCAACATCTGCGCGGTGCGGCGGATCGTGCGCGAATCGTCGATCACCATCACCTTCAGGGGTTGTTCCATCTGTTGGGCTACCATCGCTGTTCATGCCGAAATCGTGGGGCCGCTGCGCGCCCCTATCGCGACACAAGGCCGCCCCTACATGGGACCGCAATCTCCTGTAGGAGCGGCCTTGCGTCGCGATAGGGCTGCGCAGCAGCCCCAAAGGCCTGTTGTATAGCACTATGACTGGCATTTTTAGCACACTCCGGGTGGCCGTTCCATCTGCGGCGCCCCTTGACCGGCGGCGTTCACGGCGCCACCCTGAGCCACTTTTCTTTCGATCCATCGCGGCCACGCGCCGCCAAGAGGAACCACCCCATGAGCGTTCGCCTCGGCATTGTCATGGACCCCATCGCGTCCATTTCCTACAAGAAGGACAGCTCGCTGGCCATGCTGCTGGCCGCTCAGGCACGCGGCTGGAGCCTGTTCTACATGGAGCAGCGCGACTTGTACCTGGGCGCCGGCCAGGCCCGTGCGCAGATGCGCCCGCTGAAAGTGTTCGCCGACCCGGCCCGCTGGTTCGAGCTGGGCGAAGAGCAGGACAGCGCGCTGGCCGAGCTGGACGTGGTCCTGATGCGCAAGGACCCGCCCTTCGACATGGAGTTCGTCTACAGCACCTACCTGCTGGAGCAGGCCGAGCGCGAAGGCGTGCTGGTGGTCAACCGCCCGCAGAGCCTGCGCGATTGCAACGAAAAACTGTTCGCTACCCAGTTTCCGCAGTGCATGGCACCGACCCTGGTCAGCCGCCGTGTCGACATCCTGCGCGAGTTCGCCAACAGCCGCGGTGACGTGATCCTCAAGCCGCTGGACGGCATGGGCGGCGCCTCGGTGTTCCGCCACCGCAAGGACGACCCGAACCTGTCGGTTATCCTGGAAACCCTGACCCAGCATGGCAACCAGCAGATCATGGCGCAGGAATACCTGCCGCAGATCGTCGACGGCGACAAGCGTATTCTGATGATCGACGGCGAGCCGGTGGACTACTGCCTGGCGCGCATCCCGGCCAGCGGCGAGACCCGTGGCAACCTGGCCGCCGGCGGCCGTGGCGAGGCGCGCCCGCTGACCAACCGCGATCGCTGGATCGCCGCCCAGGTCGGCCCGACCCTGCGCGAGAAGGGCCTGCTGTTCGTGGGCCTGGACGTGATCGGCGACTACCTCACCGAAATCAACGTCACCAGCCCCACCTGCATCCGCGAGATCGATGCCGCCTACAACACCGATATCGGCGGCAAGCTGATGGATGCCATTGATCGCCAGTTGAAGGCGCGCTGACCGCCGACGCACGGCAACAACCCAGAGTGGGGTATGATGCGGGTCCTTTTAGCCTGGCCTGCTACCCCGCCCTGCGGTTGCTGGAAACCTGATGACGCTGCCCGCTGACATCCCCGCCGACATGCTGCCCCCCCGTGTTCGCCCGGTGGACCGGCTTGGCTTCACCCTGTTCCTGGCTGCCCTGGTGCACCTGGCGCTGATCCTTGGCGTCGGTTTCAGCGTGGTCAAGCCTGCCGAAATCCGCCACACCATGGACATCACCCTGGCCACCTTCAAAAGCGAGAAAGCGCCGGAGAAGGCCGATTTCCAGGCCCAGGACAACCAGCAGGGCAGCGGTACCCTGGACAAGAAAGCGGTGCCCAAGACCACCGAACTGGCACCGTTCCAGGACAGCAAGATCAACAAGATCACCCCGCCACCTGCGGCCAGGCCCGAAGTGGTACCGCCCCCTACGCCGCAGAAGTCGGCAGTGGCGACCACGGCATCCAAACCGCAGAAGGTCGAGCCCAAACCCAAGGAAAGCAAGGCGCAGCCCAAGCCGGCCGCGCCGGCACCGGACTTCGACAGCTCACAGTTGTCCAGCCAGATCGCCAGCCTGGAGGCGGAGCTGTCCAACGAACAGCAAATGTACGCCAAGCGCCCGCGCATCCACCGCCTGAACGCCGCCTCGACCATGCGCGACAAGGGCGCCTGGTACAAGGAAGAGTGGCGCAAGAAGGTTGAGCGGGTGGGCAACCTGAATTACCCCGACGAAGCGCGTCGGCAGCAGATCTACGGCAACTTGCGCATGATGGTGTCGATCAACCGCGATGGTTCGCTGTACGAGGTGCTGGTGCTGGAGTCGTCCGGGCAGCCAGTGCTGGACCAGGCGGCGCAGCGCATCGTGCGGCTGGCGGCGCCGTTTGCACCGTTTACCGGGGACCTGGCCGAATTCGACCGGCTGGAGATCATCCGCACCTGGCGCTTTGCCCGTGGGGACCGTTTGTCCAGTAACTGATCTGCTGGCTGTACCGGCCCTTTCGCGGGCACGCCCGCTCCCACAGGATCTTCACTGAACCTGAAGCCTGTGGGGGTACCTGTGGGAGCGGGCGTGCCCGCGAAGAGGCCGGCACAAACGACACAAATCCGCACCTTGTCAGCCTCGCCACCTGGCGCCACACTATCCCCCATGAAAACCCTCACGCCGAGCTACCTCAAGCATCAGTTCCTGATCGCCATGCCGCACATGGCCGATCCGAACTTCGCCCAGACCCTCACGTACATCGTCGAGCACAACGCCCATGGCGCCATGGGCCTGGTGGTCAACCGGCCGCAGGAGCTGAACCTGGCCGATATCCTCGAGCAGCTGCGCCCGGACGAAATGCCACCGGCCAGCACCTTGCGGGTGCCGATCTACCAAGGTGGCCCGGTACAGACCGACCGTGGCTTCGTGCTGCACAGCAGCGAGTGCAGTTTCCAGGCCACCGTGGCGCTGGAAGGGCTGTCGCTGACCACCTCGCAGGACATTCTGTTGGCCATCGCCGCCGGTGTCGGCCCAAAACAGAGCCTGATCACCCTGGGCTATGCCGGCTGGGAAGCGGGCCAACTGGAGGAGGAACTGGCCGACAACGCCTGGCTCAACTGCCCGTTCGACCCGGAAATCATCTTCGGCAAGGCCAGCGACCTGCGCCTGGACGCCGCCGCCGCCAGCCTGGGGATCAACCTGAACCTGCTGACCAGCCAGGCGGGCCACGCCTGATGGCTGAACTGCACCCTGAACCACGTCTGCTGCTGGGCTTCGACTACGGCAGCAAACAGATCGGCGTGGCCGTCGGCCAGGTGGTCACCGGCCAGGCCCGCGAGTTGTGCACCCTGAAGGCGCAGAACGGCGTGCCCGACTGGGCCCAGGTTGAAAAGCTGATTGCCGAATGGAAGCCCGATGCCATCGTCGTCGGCCTGCCGCTGAACATGGACGGCACCCCCAGCGAAATGAGCGCCCGTGCGGAAAAGTTCGCCCGCCGCCTGAACGGCCGCTTCAACCTGCCCGTGCACACCCACGACGAACGCCTGACCACCTTCGAGGCCAAGGGTGAGCGCATGGCCCGTGGCGGCCAGCGCGGCAGCTACCGCGACAACCCGGTCGATGCCATCGCCGCCGCCCTGCTGCTGCAAGGCTGGCTGGAGGCCAATACCTGATCATTTTTGCCGCCGGGCGCGCCCGGCGCCCCCTCCCGAGGAGCCCGCAATGAGCCTACCCGATCCCGCCGAGCTGATTCGGCAGATGGCTGTCGACCTTCGCGCCCACCTGGCCCGCCGGGCAATCAGCGAGCCGCGTTACATCGGTATCCGCACTGGCGGCGTCTGGGTTGCCCAGGCCCTGCAGGAAGCCATGGGCGACACCAGCCCCATGGGCACCCTGGACGTTTCGTTCTACCGCGACGACTTCAGCCAGAACGGCCTGCACCCGCAAGTGCGCCCGTCCGAGCTGCCGTTCGAGGTCGAGGGCCAGCACCTGGTACTGGTGGATGACGTACTGATGAGCGGCCGCACGGTGCGCGCTGCGCTCAACGAACTGTTCGATTACGGCCGCCCGGCCAGCGTCACCCTGGTCTGCCTGCTGGACCTGGATGCCGGCGAACTGCCGATCCGCCCGAATGTGCTCGGCGCCACCCTGTCACTGGCCGCCCATGAACGGGTAAAATTGACCGGACCCGCACCGCTCGCCCTCGAGCGCCAGGACCTCGCCTCCGCTTCCGCCCTTTAAGAGTCCCCCGCGATGACGCCAATCGACGCCAAGCGCCCGCTGCAGCTCAATGATCAGGGCCAGCTGCGCCACTTCCTCTCGCTCGACGGTTTGCCCCGCGAACTGCTCACCGAGATCCTCGACACCGCCGATTCCTTTCTGGAAGTCGGTGCCCGGGCCGTGAAGAAAGTCCCGTTGCTGCGCGGCAAGACCGTATGCAACGTGTTTTTCGAGAACTCCACCCGTACCCGTACCACCTTCGAACTGGCGGCCCAGCGCCTGTCGGCCGACGTGATCAGCCTGAACGTGTCGACCTCCTCGACCAGCAAGGGCGAGACCCTGTTCGACACCCTGCGCAACCTCGAAGCCATGGCCGCCGACATGTTCGTGGTGCGCCACTCCGACTCCGGGGCCGCGCACTTCATCGCCGAACACGTGTGCCCGGAAGTCGCCGTGATCAACGGCGGGGACGGCCGCCACGCGCACCCGACCCAGGGCATGCTCGACATGCTCACCATCCGCCGCCACAAGGGCAGCTTCGAGAACCTGTCGGTGGCCATCGTCGGCGACATCCTGCATTCGCGGGTGGCCCGCTCCGACATGCTGGCGCTCAAAGCGCTGGGCTGCCCGGACATCCGCGTGGTCGGCCCGAAAACCCTGATCCCGATCGGTATCGAGCAATACGGCGTGAAGGTGTATACCGACCTCGCCGAAGGCCTGAAGGACGTTGATGTGGTGATCATGCTGCGCCTGCAGCGTGAGCGCATGGCCGGCGGCCTGCTGCCCAGCGAAGGCGAGTTCTACCGCCTGTTCGGCCTGACCACCGCGCGCCTGGCCGGGGCCAAGCCCGACGCCATCGTCATGCACCCGGGCCCGATCAACCGTGGCGTGGAAATCGAGTCGGCGGTGGCCGACGGCAAGCACTCCGGTGATCCTCAACCAGGTCACCTACGGCATCGCCGTGCGCATGGCCGTGCTGTCCATGGCCATGAGCGGGCAAAACGCGCAACGTCAATTCGACCAGGAGAACGCCCAGTGACCCTCAGTATTCTCGGCGCCCGGGTCATCGACCCCAACAGCGGCCTGGACCAGGTCACCGACCTGCACCTGGACGGCGGCCGCATTGCCGCCATCGGCGCCGCCCCGGCCGGGTTCAGCGCCAGCCGCACGATCCAGGCTGATGGCCTGGTCGCCGCGCCCGGCCTGGTCGACCTCGGCGTGTCCCTGCGTGAGCCGGGCTATAGCCGCAAAGGCAATATCGCCAGTGAAACCCGCGCTGCCGTCGCCGGCGGCGTCACCAGCCTGTGCTGCCCGCCGCAGACCAAGCCGGTGCTGGACACCTCGGCGGTGGCCGAACTGATCCTCGACCGCGCCCGCGAGGCCGCCAACAGCAAGGTCTACCCGATCGGCGCCCTGACCAAAGGCCTGGAAGGCGAGCAGCTGGCCGAGCTGGTAGCCCTGCGCGACACCGGCTGCGTGGCCTTCGGCAATGGCCTGAAGGAAATCCCCAACAACCGTACCCTGGCCCGCGCCCTGGAATACGCCGCCACTTTCGACCTGACCGTGGTGTTCCACTCGCAGGACCGCGACCTGGCCCACGGCGGCCTGGCCCACGAAGGTGCCATGGCCAGCTTCCTCGGCCTGCCGGGCATTCCGGAAACCGCCGAAACCGTGGCCCTGGCGCGCAACCTGCTGCTGGTGGAACAGACCGGCGTGCGTGCGCACTTCACCCAGATCACCAGCGCCCGTGGCGCGCGGCTGATCGAGCAGGCCCAGCAGCTTGGCCTGCCGGTGACCGCCGACGTGGCGCTGTACCAGCTGATTCTTACCGACGAATCGCTGCGTGAATTCTCCAGCCTGTACCATGTGCAACCACCGCTGCGCACCGCCGCAGACCGCGACGGCCTGCGTGCGGCAGTGAAGTCGGGGGTAATCCAGGCGATTTCCAGCCACCACCAGCCGCACGAGCGCGACGCCAAGCTGGCCCCGTTCGGCGCCACCGAGCCGGGCATCAGCAGCGTCGAATTGCTGTTGCCGCTGGCCATGACCCTGGTGCAGGACGGCCTGCTCGACCTGCCAACCCTGCTGGCCCGCCTGAGCAGCGGCCCGGCGGCGGCCCTGCGCCTGCCGGCCGGTGAGCTGAAAGTGGGTGGTGCGGCCGACCTGGTGCTGTTCGATCCACAAGCCTCGACCGTGGCCGGCGAGCAGTGGTTCTCGCGTGGCGAGAACTGCCCGTTCATTGGTCACTGCCTGCCGGGTGCGGTGCGTTATACCTTGGTCGATGGGCATGTCTGCCACGAGGCCTGACTAACCCTGTTCGCGGGCACGCCCGCTCCCACAGGATCACCACAATTCCAAGGCATGTGGTAACCCTGTGGGAGCGGGCATGCCCGCGAATGCCCTCGCACGGTTCCCCCTGCCAAGCGCGACCATTCATCCCCCACGGTTGAAATCCTTCGCCCCACCCCCATATGAGTCTGCATCAGGCACTTTCGCCCCGCTGCGTGGAGACTCTCCCCTTGACCACCATCGTTTCTGTCCGCCGTAACGGCAAAGTCGTCATGGGCGGCGACGGCCAGGTATCCCTCGGCAACACCGTGATGAAAGGCAACGCCAAGAAAGTGCGCCGCCTGTACCACGGCCAGGTCATCGCGGGCTTCGCCGGCGCTACCGCCGATGCGTTCACCCTGTTCGAGCGCTTTGAGGGCCAACTCGAGAAACATCAGGGCCACCTGGTCCGTGCCGCCGTCGAACTGGCCAAGGAATGGCGTACCGACCGTTCCCTGAGCCGCCTGGAGGCCATGCTGGCCGTGGCCAACAAGGACGCATCGCTGATCATCACCGGCAACGGCGACGTGGTCGAACCCGAAGACGGCCTGATCGCCATGGGTTCCGGTGGCGCCTACGCCCAGGCCGCAGCCCGCGCCCTGCTGAACAAGACCGACCTCTCGGCCCGCGAAATCGCCGAAACCGCCTTGAACATTGCCGGCGACATCTGCGTGTTCACCAACCACAACCTGACCATCGAGGAGCAGGACCTGGCCGAGTGATTCAGCTGTTCTGGCGCCCCCGCCCGGTGCGGGGGCTTTTCCACGCTGACTCATCTGCCCAAGGACCCAATTGATCATGTCCATGACCCCCCGCGAGATCGTCCACGAACTCAACCGCCACATCATCGGCCAGGACGACGCCAAGCGCGCCGTGGCCATCGCCCTGCGCAACCGCTGGCGGCGCATGCAGCTCCCCGCCGAGCTGCGCGCCGAAGTGACCCCGAAGAACATCCTGATGATCGGCCCCACCGGCGTCGGCAAGACTGAAATCGCCCGCCGCCTGGCCAAGCTGGCCAACGCGCCGTTCCTCAAGGTCGAAGCCACCAAGTTCACCGAAGTGGGCTACGTGGGCCGCGACGTCGAGTCGATCATCCGCGACCTGGCCGATGCCGCGCTGAAGATGCTGCGTGAGCAGGAGATCATTCGCGTGCGCCACCGCGCCGAAGACGCCGCCGAAGACCGTATCCTCGATGCCCTGCTGCCACAGGCCCGCGTGACCAGCTTCAGCGAAGAAGCCGCGCAGACCAGCACCGATTCCAACACCCGCCAGCTGTTCCGCAAGCGCCTGCGCGAAGGCCAGCTGGACGACAAGGAAATCGAGATCGAAGTGGCCGATGCCGTAGGCGTCGAAATTGCCGCGCCGCCCGGCATGGAAGAAATGACCAACCAGTTGCAGAGCCTGTTCGCCAACATGGGCAAAGGCAAGCGCAAGGCGCGCAAGCTGAAGGTTAAAGAAGCCCTGAAGATGGTTCGTGATGAAGAAGCGAGCCGCCTGGTCAACGAGGAAGAGCTCAAGGCCAAGGCCCTGGAAGCGGTCGAGCAGCACGGTATCGTGTTCATCGACGAAATCGACAAAGTTGCCAAGCGCGGCAATGTTGGCGGTGCCGACGTGTCCCGCGAAGGTGTGCAGCGCGACCTGCTGCCGCTGATCGAAGGCTGCACCGTCAACACCAAGCTGGGCATGGTCAAGACCGACCACATCCTGTTCATTGCCTCGGGTGCGTTCCACCTGAGCAAGCCGAGCGACCTGGTGCCCGAGCTGCAAGGCCGCCTGCCGATTCGCGTGGAGCTCAAGGCCCTGACCCCGGAAGACTTCGAGCGTATCCTGCAGGAGCCGCACGCGTCGCTGACCGAACAGTACCAGGCCCTGCTGAAGACCGAAGGGCTGAACATCGAGTTCCTGGCGGACGGCATCAAGCGCCTGGCCGAGATTGCCTATCAGGTCAACGAGAAGACCGAGAACATCGGTGCCCGCCGCTTGCACACCTTGCTCGAGCGCCTGCTCGAAGAGGTGTCGTTCAGTGCCGGCGACCTGGCCAGCACCCATGACGAAGCGCCGATCCAGATCGACGCGGCCTATGTGAACAGCCACCTGGGTGAGCTGGCGCAGAACGAAGACCTGTCGCGCTACATCCTGTAAAAACGGCGTCGACTGCTTCGCGGGCACGCCCGCTCCCACAGGATCACCACAGACCCAAAGCATGTGATGATCCTGTGGGAGCGGGCGTGCCCGCGAAGAGGCCCTTGAATCCCTCCATCATAAGCTGGAAGCTTGCTTCATCAGCTCCCGAGAGATTCTGCCCATGGCCCGCCTGCCCACCGCCATCAACCTGCACAAAGCCTCGAAAACCCTCAGCCTCACCTATGCCCCCGGCGAGGTCTACCACCTGCCCGCCGAATTCCTGCGCGTGCATTCCCCCTCTGCCGAGGTCCAGGGCCACGGCAACCCCATCCTGCAGTTCGGCAAGATCAACGTCGGCCTGAGCGGCCTTGAACCTGCCGGCCAATATGCACTGAAACTGGTCTTCGACGACGGCCATGACAGCGGCCTGTTCACCTGGGAATACCTCGAACAGCTATGCCTGCGCCAGGAACAACTGTGGGCCGAGTACCTCGACGAGCTGCACAAGGCCGGCAAATCCCGCGACCCCGCCGAGTCGGTGGTCAAACTGATGCTCTAGCGCAAGGGCCCTGGGGTTTAGAGCGCATTTTCTAGAATCATCTGTTTGAATGCCCTACAGACAGCCCAATGAAGGGCTGTCTTGCGCAATACATGAAAGTCGGGTAACCAATGGGGAGTGGCAAGTTCCCTGCATCACCTTGCAGGTAATCAGCACCCTCGCAGCACCGCTGTTCCTTATCACTGGTCACCCGAGTAGCAGTACCGGGCTCAGCACTGTGCACCCGTCACAGCAAACCGGTACTCGTCTCAGGACAACGGAGCGTCGTAGATGAGTAACAAGAACAACGATGAGCTGCAGCGGCAAGCCTCGGAAAACACCCTGGGGCTGAACCCGGTCATCGGTATTCGTCGCAAGGACCTGTTGAGTTCGGCACGCACCGTGCTGCGCCAGGCCGTGCGCCAACCGCTGCACAGCGCCAAGCATGTGGCCCACTTCGGCCTGGAGCTGAAGAATGTGCTGCTGGGCAAATCCAGCCTGGCCCCGGAAAGCGATGATCGTCGCTTCAACGACCCGGCCTGGAGCCACAACCCGCTCTACCGCCGCTACCTGCAAACCTACCTGGCCTGGCGCAAGGAGCTGCAGGACTGGATCGGTAGCAGCGACCTGTCGCCCCAGGACATCAGCCGCGGCCAGTTCGTCATCAACCTGATGACCGAGGCCATGGCGCCGACCAATACCCTGTCCAACCCCGCGGCGGTCAAGCGCTTCTTCGAAACCGGCGGCAAGAGCCTGCTCGATGGCCTGTCAAACCTGGCCAAGGACTTGGTCAACAACGGTGGCATGCCCAGCCAGGTGAACATGGATGCCTTCGAAGTGGGCAAGAACCTGGGCACCAGCGAAGGTGCCGTGGTGTACCGCAACGATGTGCTGGAGCTGATCCAGTACAGCCCGATCACCGAGCAGGTACACGCCCGCCCGCTGTTGGTGGTGCCGCCGCAGATCAACAAGTTCTACGTATTCGACCTCAGCCCGGAAAAGAGCCTGGCGCGTTACTGCCTGCGCTCACAGCAGCAAACCTTCATCATCAGCTGGCGCAACCCGACCAAGGCCCAGCGCGAATGGGGCCTGTCGACCTATATCGATGCGCTCAAGGAAGCGGTCGACGCGGTGCTGGCAATTACCGGCAGCAAGGACCTGAACATGCTCGGTGCCTGCTCCGGCGGCATCACGTGCACCGCGTTGGTCGGCCACTATGCCGCCCTTGGCGAGAACAAGGTCAATGCCCTGACCCTGCTGGTCAGCGTGCTGGACACCACCATGGACAACCAGGTCGCGCTGTTCGTCGACGAGCAAACCCTGGAGGCCGCCAAGCGCCACTCCTACCAGGCTGGCGTGCTGGAAGGCAGCGAGATGGCCAAGGTGTTCGCCTGGATGCGCCCCAACGACCTGATCTGGAACTACTGGGTCAACAACTACCTGCTCGGCAACGAGCCGCCGGTATTCGACATCCTGTTCTGGAACAACGACACCACGCGCCTGCCGGCCGCCTTCCATGGCGACCTGATCGAAATGTTCAAGAGCAACCCGCTGACCCGCCCCAATGCCCTGGAGGTGTGTGGCACACCGATCGACCTGAAGCAGGTGCAATGCGACATCTTCAGCGTGGCCGGCACCGCTGACCACATCACCCCGTGGCAGTCGTGCTACCGCTCGGCGCACCTGTTCGGCGGCAAGATCGAATTCGTGTTGTCCAACAGCGGGCATATCCAGAGCATCCTCAACCCGCCGGGCAACCCCAAGGCGCGCTTCATGACCGGTGCCGACCGCCCGGGTGACCCGCTGGCCTGGCAGGAAAATGCCACCAAGCATGCCGATTCCTGGTGGCTGCACTGGCAGAGCTGGCTGGGCGAACGTGCCGGTGAGCTGAAAAAAGCGCCGACCCGCCTGGGCAATCGAGCCTATGCCGCTGGCGAAGCCGCACCGGGCACCTACGTTCACGAGCGTTGAGCTGCAGCGCCGTGGCCCCTGCGGGGTGCCACGGTGTTCATTTCACCCGAGAGTCATGCGCATGCCGCAACCCTATATCTTCAGGACTGTAGAGCTGGATAACCAGTCCATCCGTACCGCCGTCCGCCCGGGCAAGCCGCACCTGACGCCGTTGCTGATCTTCAACGGTATCGGCGCCAACCTGGAGCTGGTGTTCCCGTTCATCGAAGCACTGGATCCGGACCTGGAAGTCATCGCCTTCGATGTACCCGGGGTCGGCGGTTCGTCAACACCTCGCCACCCGTACCGGTTCCCCGGGCTGGCCAAGCTCACGGCACGGATGCTGGATTACCTCGATTACGGCCAGGTCAACGTCATCGGCGTGTCCTGGGGCGGTGCCCTGGCCCAGCAGTTCGCCCACGACTACCCCGAGCGCTGCAAGAAGCTGGTGCTCGCCGCCACCGCCGCCGGTGCCGTGATGGTGCCAGGCAAGCCCAAGGTGCTGTGGATGATGGCCAGCCCACGGCGCTACGTGCAGCCGTCGCACGTTATCCGCATTGCGCCGCTGATCTATGGTGGTGGCTTCCGCCGCGATCCGGACCTGGCCATGCAGCATGCCGCCAAGGTGCGCTCCGGCGGCAAGATGGGCTACTACTGGCAGCTGTTCGCCGGGCTTGGCTGGACCAGCATCCACTGGCTGCACAAGATCCAGCAGCCAACCCTGGTGCTGGCCGGCGACGACGACCCGCTGATCCCGCTGATCAACATGCGCCTGCTGGCCTGGCGAATTCCCAATGCCCAGCTACACATTATCGACGACGGCCATCTGTTCCTGATCACCCGGGCCGAGGCCGTCGCTCCGATCATCATGAAGTTCCTTCAGCAAGAACGACAGCGCGCCGTCATGCACCCTCGCCCGGCTTCGGGCGGGTAGATCGATGCGGCCTTCTTCGCGGGCGCGCCCGCTCCCACAGGGACGGCGCTGTAAACCTGTGGGAGCGGGCATGCCCGCGAAGGTCTCGACAGCGAAACGGCTTAGACGAGGGAGTGTTGCCATGAAAGACAAACCGGCCAAAGGAACGACAACGCTTCCCGCCACCAGCATGAACGTGCAGAACGCCATCCTCGGTCTGCGTGGCCGTGACCTGATTTCCACGCTGCGCAATGTCAGCCGCCAAAGCTTGCGCCACCCGCTGCACACCGCCCACCACCTGTTGGCTCTGGGCGGCCAGCTGGGCCGGGTGATGCTGGGTGACACACCGTTTCAGCCGAACCCGCGCGATCCGCGCTTCAACGACCCGACCTGGAGCCAGAACCCGTTCTACCGGCGCGGCCTGCAGGCCTACCTGGCCTGGCAGAAGCAGACCCGCCAGTGGATCGAGGAAAGCCACCTGGACGACGATGACCGGGCCCGTGCGCACTTCCTGTTCAACCAGATCAACGACGCCCTGGCACCAAGCAACTCGCTACTCAACCCGCTGGCAGTCAAGGAGATGTTCAACAGCGGTGGCCTGAGCCTGGTACGTGGCGTGGCCCACCTGCTCGATGATCTGCGCCACAACGACGGCCTGCCACGCCAGGTCGACGAGCGCGCCTTCGAAGTGGGCGGCAACCTGGCCGCGACCGCCGGCGCGGTGGTGTTTCGCAACGAACTGCTGGAGCTGATCCAGTACAAGCCGATGAGCGAAAAGCAACACGCCCGGCCACTGCTGGTGGTGCCACCGCAGATCAACAAGTTCTATATCTTCGATCTCAGCTCGACCAACAGCTTCGTCCAGTACATGCTCAAGAATGGCCTGCAGGTGTTCATGGTCAGCTGGCGCAACCCCGACCCGCGCCACCGCGAATGGGGACTGTCCAGCTACGTGCAGGCTCTGGAAGAAGCGCTCAACGCTTGCCGTAGCATCAGCGGCAACCGCGACCCCAACCTGATGGGCGCCTGCGCGGGCGGCCTGACCATGGCCGCGCTGCAGGGCCACCTGCAGGCCAGGCACCAGCTGCGCCGGGTGCGCAGCGCCACCTACCTGGTCAGCCTGCTGGACAGCAAGTTCGAAAGCCCCGCCAGTCTGTTCGCCGACGAGCAGACCATCGAGGCCGCCAAGCGCCGCTCCTACCAGCGCGGCGTGCTGGATGGCGCCGAGGTGGCGCGGATCTTCGCCTGGATGCGGCCCAACGACCTGATCTGGAACTACTGGGTCAACAACTACCTGCTTGGCAAGACACCACCGGCCTTCGACATCCTTTACTGGAACGCCGACAGCACGCGCCTGCCCGCCGCGCTGCACGGCGACCTGCTGGACTTCTTCAAGCACAACCCGCTGACCCGCCCCGCCGGCCTGGAGGTGTGCGGCACGCCCATCGACCTGCAGAAGGTCGAGCTGGACAGCTTCACCGTAGCCGGCAGCAACGACCACATCACCCCGTGGGACGCGGTGTACCGCTCGGCCTTGCTGCTGGGTGGCGACCGGCGCTTCGTGCTGGCCAACAGCGGGCACATCCAGAGCATCATCAACCCGCCCGGCAACCCCAAGGCCTATTACCTGGCCAACCCCAGGCTGCCCAGCGACCCGCGTGCCTGGTTCCACGACGCCAAGCGCAGCGAAGGCAGCTGGTGGCCGTTGTGGCTGGAGTGGATCACCCCGCGCTCCGGCCCGCTCAAGGCACCGCGCAGCGAGCTGGGCAATGCCACCTACCCGCCTCTGGGCCCCGCGCCGGGCACCTATGTGCTGACTCGATGAGCATGCCGACCGGATGAAGACTCGCGACCGTATCCTCGAATGTGCCCTGCAACTGTTCAACCAGCAGGGCGAACCGAACGTATCCACCCTGGAAATTTCCAACGAGCTGGGCATCAGCCCCGGTAACCTTTACTACCACTTCCATGGCAAGGAGCCGTTGGTGCTGGGGCTGTTCGAGCGTTTTGAAGAAGCGCTGATGCCCTTGCTCGACCCACCGCTGGAGGTACGCCTGGATGCCGAGGATTACTGGCTGTTCCTGCACCTGATCGTCGAACGCATGGCGCAGTACCGCTTCCTGTTCCAGGACCTGTCGAACCTGACCGGGCGCCTGCCCAAACTGGCCCGCGGCATGCGCAGCCTGATCAATGCACTCAAGCGCACGCTGGCGGCGTTGCTGGCCAGCCTCAAGGGCCAGGGGCTGGTGGAGAGCGAGACCCAGGCGCTGGGGCAACTGGTGGAGCAGATCACATTGACGCTGATGTTCTCGCTGGATTATCAGCGGGTGCTGGGGCGCGAAGGGGATGTGGGAATTGTGGTGTATCAGGTAATGATGCTGGTGGCGCCGCATCTGCAGGCCCAGGCGCGGGGGGCAGCGGAGCAGTTGGCGGTGCGGTATCTGGAAGGGTAAGCCTGTCGTTTCGGTGTCGCGGCTTTCGCGGGCATGCCCGCTCCCACAGGTGAAATGCAGTGCTTGAGTGCACACAGGACCTGTGGGAGCGGGCAAGCCCGCGAATAAGGCGACGCGGTATCAGATCAGAGTGCCGGTGCCCGTCGGTGCCGACGGCGTGCTGCTGGCCGGGGCGACGGCAGGTGCCGGTGCTGCGGTAGGTGCCGGAGCGGCGCTGGCCGCTGGAGCCGCCGGTTTGGCGGCGGCCGCCTTGGCCGGGGCTTTCTTCACTGCTGGCTTCTTCGCCACAGCCGGCTTGGCCGCTGCCGGTTTCGCCGCAGGCTTGGCCGCCGCAGTCTTGGCAGCAGGTTTAGCCGCTGCGGTCTTGGCTGCGGCAGTTTTAGCCGCCGGCTTGGCCGCCGCGGTTTTCGCCGCCGGCTTGGCCGCTGCCGTCTTGGCCAGGGGCTTGGCCGCCGCCTTGCTCGCAGCCGGCTTGGCC
Source organism: Pseudomonas putida (assembly GCA_029953615.1). Taxonomy (NCBI): domain Bacteria; kingdom Pseudomonadati; phylum Pseudomonadota; class Gammaproteobacteria; order Pseudomonadales; family Pseudomonadaceae; genus Pseudomonas; species Pseudomonas putida. The sequence continues at coordinate 1,864,840 of CP124529.1, forward strand.
GCAGCGCGCGACGAAACCGGCGTAACCGAAGCACCGGTAAGTTTCTCGATCTGCTTGGTCAGGCTGTCCACCTGCTGGTGCAGGGCCTTGATCTCGTTGCGGCTCGGCACGCCAAGGCGCGAAATGGCGCTGTTCAGGCGCTTGTCGAAAGCCTCTTCGAGTTCGCTCCACTTGCCCAGCGCACGGTCCTTGACGCCAGACACGCGCGAGGTGGTCGACGACTTGGCGGTTTCCGCCACGTCTTCAGCGGTCTTCTTCGCCTGCTTCTCGGCCTTCTCGCCATCCTTCACCAGCGAGTCGAACAGCTTCGGGCCGTCCTGGTCGATCTTCGAATAGATACCCAGCCCCGCCAGCCAGATCTTGCGGGAGTACTTCTCGATCCCGCCGACCCAGGAGCTGCCTTCTTTCTCGGTGTTCTTCTTGCCAGCCATCCTGCTCTCCTTATGGTTTGTGCGCGACGCGCTCAAGCAGCTCATGCAGCTGTTCAAGCTTGATGGACAACGCCTCAACGTCATGTTTAGACGGAATGCCCAGGCGATTCAAGGCGCGCCCTACCCGTGCGTCGAAAGCTTTTTCGATTTTGTCGAGTTGAATTTCGACTCGCCCAGGGACGCGGCTAACGGCCTGGGTCGCTTCATCGATCTGGTTGTTGGCCGCGTCCAGTTGTTTGTCGATACGCTTCTTGCCGCGTTTCTCGACACCTTCACCGGCCTTGACCAGCTCGTTGAAGTAGTCGGAGCCTTCCTGGCCCACGCGTGCATAGGCGCCGATACCCGCCAGCCAGATCTTGCGCGCGTAGCCGCGCACCTCGCCCAGCGTACCCGGGGCGTCGTCCTTTTTCTTCACAGTCACTTTGGCCATGCTCTGTACCTCATGCTCATGAGTGGAGGAGTAACCGCCCATGGAGGTTGGGCTTGAGCACAAGGTAGGGATAAAAATTAGAAACCTCACCCTAAGCTGCACGGCGTACCCATACATATACCGCAGCAGCGAAGGCCGTATCGCCTAGCCTGCCGGGCCTCACTTGACTGGAGCCCGATGCCATGACCGATTCCACTCCCATAGCCACTTTCCGACAACGGGTAGCAAGCTGCTTCGGTAAACGCCCAGGCCTGCGCGAGGTATTGTCCCTGCAAGGCTTCAATGCCCTTGTCGACCGCTACCCGTTTATCCGCAGCAATCACCCGCAACTGGCATCGCTTGATGATTTCCACATCCTCCAGGCCCCAGCCGGCCAAGGCGAACCCGCCCGGCAACCCTTGCTGCTGGATGCACTACTGGAACACTTGCGTACCGGCAAACACCTGCAACTGAAGGGTTCGGACGCGTTGAGCATCAGTCCGCCGCAGGTGTTCCTCGCCCAGGAACAAGGTGCCAACAGCATTGCCCAGCCAGGGATAACCTTGGACATGTACAAGGTGTCCAGCGATCTCGATGGTCTTCTGGATACCCTGACAGAGGCGTTTCAGCAGGCTCAGATCAGTTACTGGAGCGGCTCGGACCCACTTTCGGGGGTATCCCGCCTACATTGGCTTGAGCTGCTGATCAAGGCTGCAATGCTAAGCAATGTGCAGCGCCAAGGCCTTGATGCAGATGCGACAGCCACGCTGTACGCCATGCTCGATGGCACTCGAACCGGCATTACCATCAGCGCCATGCGGCTTGAGTTCGGCGTCGGCTGGCAGACCTTCGAGCGACCAGTGCCAGACCTGCTGCTGAGCACGACACGCGGTGCTTCCCAGCTGCTGTGGTGCAAACCCTGCGGCACCATTCGGAGCTACCCGGACCAGGCAGCGTTCTCGGCCGCATTACAGGACGAAATGGCTGAGCGTTATCACTTCGACCGCTTGACCTGGTCGCGTACCGCGCTGGAAGGCGACCCGTTTGCCTACCAAGCCAGGCAAATGCTCAACGTGATCCTCGACGATATCCGCCGCCTGAGCCTTGCACACGTGCAGACAGTCAGCGAAATGGAAGACGCCTATGCACATGTCAGCGATCCATCGCTGCACTTTTTGCAGCAGCCATACCTGGTCGAAGGCGTGCCAACCCTCCAGCTGCCAGGCTGGCTCGCAGGGGCTACGCCCGAAGACCGCTTCGAATACCACGCCGCACTGCTTGATCTCGCCGCCCGCCAAGGCCACAGCGGGGGCGCGACCTCGCTTGGCGATATCGAAACCATCGAGCAATATGCCAACCGCCGGCTACGTGAGCAGACCCAGGCCACCTATCCCGACAACGCCGTCTACGATCCTGACACGGTGCTGATTGCCGTTTCGGAACTGATCCCGAACAGTTCAGCCGAAAACCCGCAATACCTGTTCCTGCGCCACGAAAGCCTGACCAGCCTGGCCGTCGCCCGCTTGCCAGTGAACGAAGTCATGACCCGGGTCAGCGCCCCGGCTGGCAGCTGGTTGAGCATCGATCAGGTACACAAGTTGATTCACCAGGTGGATATCGGTGGCTCATACCCGGGCTTTCTGCGAGAGCAGGTCGAGGTACAGCCGCGCAGGGCGCAACGGATCAGCCAGTACGCCTGGGAATGGCGTTCCGGGCTGCGCTTCAGCGTGCTCAAGGCCAGTATCAGCGAGCAGCTCAGCGAACACACACGGCGGGCACTATTGAACTTCTGCACAGGTATTGGCGATAGCCTCGAACAGCCGCGTATCGCCCCATTGGCCTTTCGCTGCGCGCCCGGCGCCTCGGCAAGCGATCGAGCGCATGGCATGTTCGTCATCGAACTGCCGGGCCTGCACAGCTGGATCTTGTACCGACCGTTCTATGCCGACCAGACGCTACAGGAATTCACCAGCCTGGCGTCGCTGATGGTTGCTATCCGCAAACAGGGCGAGCTGCAGCGCAGCGTCCTGCACTGGCTGAAGGACGAAGTACGCGAGGTGTATGAAAATGATGGCTTCAACTTCCCCCACCTGCACCCCAAGCTGTCTAGCCTGGCGCACCTGTTCGGCGTCAACTCGGCGCTGACAGCTACCGCCCTGGACAACCTCAGGCGGCCGGTGGATGCCTCGTTCGAGGCCTGGACAGAAAACCTCGACAGCCACCTGTTTGACGCCAGGGTCGAAGCCATCCTGCACGTCGCATCCACCCGCAGCGTGTCCAACGCGCAGGAGCGATGGGCCCTGGCGAAAGAGGCTGCATGGGCGGTGTTCAATACCGCAACGGTATTCTGGTCCGGATTGCTGGCCAACGTCGCCTGGCTGCTGGCGGCGCTGTCGGCGGCCAAGGACGACCTGGCAATACTGGCCGATGGCGGTCGCGATGAGCGGATCGTGGCGGCCACCGATCTGTTGACCAACCTGGCGATGCTGCTGGCCCATCGCGTGGCGCATGCCACATCAGCTACCGAAGCACCTGTGGCAGTGCGCTTCAGCGAACCTGTCGAGCGCAACGCAGCATCAGGGCGTTCGGCCGGACCAATGGAAGAGCGGCCTTGGGCAAGACCCACGGCGGAGCCACGACCACGGCCCATCAGCGTGGATAGCTGGGGTGCCAACCAGCGCCTGGCCAACGTCACGCCGGAAGGGATCCGGGCACTGGTCAGGCTGCAGGCCAGGCAGTCACTGCAGGGTTATACGCCACTGGGCACGGGGCGGCTGCGCGGCCTGTACGAAGTGGACCAGCGATACTACGTGAAACTTAAGGATATCGCCTTCGAGGTGCAGCAGACCTGGGGTGGCGTGCAAATCATCGGCCCGGACGAGAGCAGCAGCGAATGGGTCGCGCAATGGGGTGGTGCCGACGACGGCTACCACATCGTCGGCCGTGAGCGCAGCCGAGGCCCATGGTTGACCCGCTGGAATGAGGAATGGGTGATCAACGTCTCAGGGCCCGGCGGCATGCCCAATACCGAACAGGTCCGCTCGCACAACCACCAGGCCTACGAGCAATTGCTGGAAACCACCAAGGCGAACCGAACGACATTATCCAGGCTGGAACCGCTCATGGAGAAAAGCCGTCTGAAGCTGCAGGACTATGATGACCTGGCAGCAGCGTTCAACGTGGCTTACCAGGCCCTTCCCGAAACCCAGCGCAGCCCACTGCCAGAGGCCCTTCAGACGCAACGTCAGCAACTGTTGGCATTGCGCGAACATCATTTGCTCGACCTGAAGGGGGTGAGCCTGGTTTCTGGAAAAACAGGCCACGGTGCTGAAAGAGAACGTCGACGCATTCAGGCAGATGCTGGAACCGCGCTTTGCCAGATACGACCGTGCTGGCCGCATCGAACACAGCTTCAGCGAGTGGACCGAGACCGCCATCGACAACGACATGCTGCTGCTCCGTCGCCTGTTCGAGCTGCCAGACCATGAGCAGCTTCGGGAGCTTGCCCGTGGCTTGCAGAAATTCCCGGTGGGGCAGGAGCAACTGTCGCGCTATGCCAAGCTGCGCAAGGCCACGCGCGATGCTCTCGATGTCGCCCGGCGCATTCTGGTGGTCAGCGAAAGGCTGGACCAGACATTGCCCCTGGCACTCGATGATAACCGCGTCCGTTATGCCCAGAAGAAAACCAAAATCGAGCAAGCCATCGAGCTGCGCCCCTATTCGACGCTGATCGTACGTGCGCAAACCCTCAGCGACATGGCCTACCTCACACTGGACAAGAGCCTGCTCACCCCTGAAACAGCCGCCGAACTGCTGCCATTGCAGGATGCCCTCTGCGACCAGCATTTTTCTTCGATGCTGTGGAGCCACGACGGCCTGGCCGCAGCCAACCTGCCCTACTCGCAACAGGCGGAGATTCTCGGCGATGCACTGCGTGAGTATCGAGCCGTACTGGGCAAGGCCAGCTACCTGCAAACCTATGAAGACCCAGCCATCGACGCGGCCATGCTTGCGGATTACGTCGCGCAACTGCAAGCCCTGGTGAAGCTGACCGAACTCGAACTGAACACGGCCCTGACCGGTATCGAGACCAGCGCACCGCCGGCAGTACCGCGTGTCACCCACCGCGTCAGGGCCGGCAGGCGAACAGTGATACACACCTCTCGAGGCCGTTCGCTCCTGGTCGAGCCTGGGCGCGAAGGCAACCAGGCCATCCAGCGCAACCCGCTCACGCAACAACCCGCTGGCGAGTACGAACAACGTGACGGCGTATGGTTCGAGGTGCCCGGCCAACAGCAGCCCGCGGCGCCGGACCGGGCGCAACTGCGGCACCGTGCAGCCCGCCTGCTGGCGCAGAAGGACAAGCGCATGGCAATCGCCGCGCTCTATACCGAGGAGCCGAACAGCCTGGCCGACCTGATGGACTGGCAGATAGAAGATATGCGTGAGGCTTCGCGGCAATTGGCCGGCAGCAGCAAACCGAAAGACCTCGAACTGGCAAGTGAACTGAACCAGGCCGTCGAAACGGTCACGCTTGAAAAAAGCCGCCTGCTCACGAATGTCTACCTGAACACCCGTCATCCGGACAGCAAGGCGTTACGCTACCTCAGCGAGCAGCAACGCCTGCAAATTGCCCGGACTACCGCACGCAAGGCGCTGAGCAAGCCCGACGACTATCTCGACGTGTACCAGATCAGGGACGTCCAGGCTCCCCAAGCGGTGCTCTGGGAAGCGCATTTCCACTACCGCAGCGCAGATGCCCCGGCCCGGGCCTTTGTCAAAGGCCACCTGAAATTCTGGGAGCCGCGGGGCAAGGCCCGCGACGCGCAAATGGAAGAGGCCAGCAGCGCAGCGGAGCGCTTGCAGATCTATCGTAGCGACTTGCGCCTGGCCCAGGTCGAGGGTGTGATCCCCTTCCCGTCCCGGTGACAGCCACACCTTGCTGCCGACCGCCCTGGCCTCAGGCCAGGGCCTTGTCCAGTGCCCGCTCGATTTCACCCTTGATGGTGCCGCTCATCATCGACAACATCATGCCCAGCTTCAATTCGACCCGGATGCGGTCATCGAAGATATGCACGCTGCCGTTGGCACCGCTGCGCGCCACGTCGACCCGGTCGCCGTTCCAGGTGGCCTTGAGGTCGTATTCGCGGGTCAGCCTGTCGACCAGCGCTTCGGCCTTGGCACGGGCGGCATCGCGCCCGAGGGAATGTTTGCGTTCGACGCTGATCTGAGTCATGCGGGTGTTCCTGAAGATGAAGACATAATGGGCATTATGCCCGCCCCTGCCCACTGGCACACCCCGCCAAGACAAATCCGCCCGTTCGCCCTAGAATGGCGGTAATTTTTTCCGGTGAAGCGATATGAACGACCAGCGCAAAGGCGACCACGCCGAACCCACCACCCATTTCGGTTACCAGGACGTCCCTGAAAGCCAGAAGGCGAAAAAAGTCGCCGAGGTGTTCCACTCGGTAGCGGCCAAGTACGACCTGATGAACGACGTGCTTTCCGGCGGCATGCACCGCCTGTGGAAGCGCTTCACCATCGAGCTGTCGGGCGTACGCGCCGGCAACCGTGTACTGGACATCGCCGGCGGTACCGGCGACCTGGCCGCCAAGTTCTCGCGGCTGGTCGGCCCGACCGGCCAGGTAGTGCTGGCCGACATCAACGAATCGATGCTCAAGGTCGGCCGTGACCGCCTGCTCGACCGTGGCGTGGCCGGCAACATCGAGTTCGTCCAGGCCGACGCCGAGAAGCTGCCATTCCCGGACAACCACTTCGACTGCGTGACCATCGCTTTCGGCCTGCGCAACGTCACCCACAAGGACGAAGCCATCCGCTCGATGCTGCGCGTGCTCAAGCCGGGCGGTCGCCTGCTGGTGCTGGAATTCTCCAAACCGACCAACAAGCTCATGTCCAAGGCCTACGACGCCTACTCGTTCGCCTTCATGCCGCTGGCCGGCAAGCTGATCACCAACGACTCGGAGAGCTACCGTTACCTCGCTGAGTCGATCCGCATGCACCCCGACCAGGAAACGCTGAAGGCCATGATGGTCGAGGCCGGTTTCGACCGCGTCACTTATCACAACATGACCAGCGGCATCGTCGCCGTGCACCGGGGAATCAAGCCCTGATGTTGCTGGCCGGGTTGTTCGCCAGCGTCGAACATGGCCTGAACCGCGTCCTGCGCATGGACAGCACGGCCCTGCCGCGGCTGGCTGCGCTGGAAGGCAAGGTCATCGAGATCGACTGCCGCCAACCGGCCCTGCAGGTGTTCATCCTGCCCGATGAAGAGGGCCTGATGCTGGCTGCCCACTGGGAGGGCGAGGTCGACTGCAGCCTGCGCGCCCCGGCCGGCAGCCTGGCGCAACTGGCCTTGGCCAGGGACAAGACTGCCGTGCTGCACAGCCCCCAGGTCGAGCTGCATGGCGACAGTGCCGTGCTGCTCGACCTGTTCGGTGTGCTGCAGGACCTGGAACTTGACTGGGAGCATGAGCTGCAACGCTGGCTCGGCCCGGTTGCCACGGCGCTGGTGGCCGGCCACATCCGCCTGCGCGCACGCTGGACCCGCCAGGGCCTGGCGCGCTTCAGCCAGAATCTTTCCGAGTACCTGGCCGAAGAGTCCCGCACCCTGGTGGGCAAGCGTGAAGCCGAAGCCGCCTTCAGCGAACTCGACGCCCTGAAACTCGATACAGAACGCCTCGAGGCGCGCCTCAAGCGCCTCTCCCGATCCCTTGATACCAGCGATAACGCATGAAGCTGCTCGCCGTCCGCCGTCTTTTTCGCATCCAGCGTGTAGTCATCCGTTACCGGCTGGATGACCTGCTGTTCGACTACCCGCTACCCTGGTGGCTGATGAGCCTGCGCCTGCTGATGCCGTGGCGTTGGCTACCCCGTAGCCCGTCCGCGCTCAGCCGCGGCGCACGCCTGCGACTGGCGCTACAAGACCTGGGTCCCATTTTCATCAAGTTCGGTCAGTTGTTGTCGACCCGCCGCGACCTGCTGCCCACCGACATCGCTGACGAGCTGATGTTGCTGCAAGACCGCGTACCACCGTTCGATCCGCAGCAGGCCGTGGCGCTGATCGAAGAACAGCTCGGAGCCACGGTGGGCGAAGTCTTCAGCCGCTTCGACGTCGAGCCTCTGGCCTCCGCATCGGTAGCCCAGGTTCACGCTGCCCGCCTGAAAAGTGGCGAAGAGGTGGTGGTCAAGGTTGTCCGGCCAGGCCTGAAACCGGTGATCGCCGCTGATATTGCCTGGCTGTTCCTGATAGCCAAAGGTGCCGAACGTGTCTCCGCCGACGCTCGCCGCCTGCACCCGGTGGAAATCGTCGGCGATTACGAAAAAACCATCTACGACGAACTCGACCTGCTGCGCGAAGCGGCGAATGCCAGCCAGCTACGCCGTAATTTCGAAGGCTCCGAGCTGATGTATGTGCCACAGGTGTACTGGGACTGGTGCCGGCCGAAAGTACTGGTGATGGAACGCATCTATGGCGTCCCGGTGACCGACATGGCCACGCTCGCCGATCAGCGCACCGACATGAAGATGCTGGCCGAACGCGGCGTGGAAGTATTCTTCACCCAGGTGTTCCGCGACAGCTTCTTCCACGCCGACATGCACCCCGGCAACATCTTCGTCAGCACGGTACGCCCCTGGAGCCCGCAGTACATCGCCATCGACTGCGGCATCGTCGGCAGCCTGACGGACGAGGACCAGGATTACCTGGCGCGTAACCTGATCGCCTTCTTCAAACGAGACTACCGCCGCGTTGCGCAACTGCACATCGACTCGGGCTGGGTACCGGCGCACACCAAGGTCAATGAATTCGAAGCAGCGATCCGCACCGTCTGTGAGCCGATCTTCGAAAAACCGTTAAAGGATATTTCCTTCGGCCAGGTGCTGATGCGTCTGTTCCAGACGGCACGGCGTTTCAACATGGAAGTGCAGCCGCAGCTGGTCCTGCTGCAGAAAACCCTGCTCAACATCGAGGGCCTGGGCCGCCAGTTGTACCCCGACCTGGACTTGTGGAGCACCGCCAAGCCATTCCTCGAACGCTGGATGCGTGACCGCATGAGCCCCAAAGCCGTGTTTGGCAACATCCACAGCCAGGTCGAGCAGTTGCCGCACCTGGCCGACATGGCCCGTGACGTCCTCGAACGCCTGTCACAACCGCACCTGCACGACCCGCAACTGCCCGAACGCCGTCGCCAGGGCGACCGCTGGCCACTGCGCCTGCTGGGTGCCGGCCTGCTGGGCGGCGGCGCGGTACTGGCCGCTGGTGCCGCCGAGGCCGCCAGCCTGGCCGCCCCTACCGCGTGGCCGGCCTGGCTGATGCTGGCCGCCGGCCTTTACCTGATCGTGCGCCAATAGCCAGCCGCGCCCATGGCTGGCACACTAGCGCAAAGGGCCCGGCACAGGAGCGGGCCCGCTTTGGAGTCGACGATGAAAGACTGGCTGGACGAGATCAAGTGGAACAGCGAAGGCCTGGTACCGGCGATCGCCCAGGACCACAAGACCGGACGCGTGCTGATGATGGCCTGGATGAACCGCGAATCGCTGGCTCTGACCGCCGCCGAACAGCGTGCCATCTACTGGTCGCGTTCGCGTGGCAAGCTGTGGCGCAAGGGCGAGGAATCCGGCCATGTGCAGAAGCTGCATGAAATGCGCCTGGACTGCGACGCCGACGTGATCATCCTGATGGTCGAGCAATTGGGCCATATCGCCTGCCATACCGGCCGTGAAAGCTGCTTCTACCGCGTCTTCGAAGACGGCCAGTGGAAAACCGTCGACCCGGTCCTGAAAGACCCGGATGCCATCTACAGCGCAGGACACTGACATGAGCGACACCCTCAACCGCCTGGCCGAAGTGCTTGAACAACGCAAGCAAGCGGCGCCCGACAGCTCCTACGTGGCCAGCCTGTACCACAAGGGCCTGAACAAGATTCTCGAAAAGCTCGGCGAAGAGTCGATCGAGACGATCATTGCCGCCAAGGATGCCGCGATCAGCAAGGATTACAGCGATGTCATCTACGAAACCGCCGACCTGTGGTTTCATAGCCTGGTAATGCTCAGCGCGCTGGGCCAGCATCCGCAAGCCGTGCTGGATGAGCTGGACCGCCGTTTCGGGCTTTCCGGGCATGATGAGAAGGCCGCGCGGCAACCATCTGCCTGACGTATTTTGAGGCGGGTGCTGCTCGCCTCCTGTGGGAGCGGGCATGCCCGCGAAGCATGCGACGCAATGCATGGCACCGGCTGCGCCGGTGTTCGCGGGCTTGCCCGCTCCCACAGGGACCGTGTTGCCGGATCGATTTGCTGTACACACATTTTTCAGGAGTACGAAATGGGTATCTTTGACTGGAAACACTGGATCGTCCTGCTGGTGGTCGTGGTGCTGGTGTTCGGCACCAAGAAGCTGAAGAACTTCGGCAGTGACCTGGGCGAGTCGATCAAGGGCTTCCGCAAGGCCATGAGCGACGAAGAGAACAAGCCGGCCGAGCAGGCCCCGCCGCCTGCCCAACCCGTTCCACCGGTGCAGAACACTGCCCAGCAGAACCAGGGCCACACCATCGAAGGCCAGGCCCAGCCGGCCCAAGAGCCGCAGCGGAAAGACTGACCCATGTTCGGCATCAGTTTCAGCGAGCTGCTGCTCGTCGGCCTGGTCGCCCTGCTGGTGCTCGGCCCCGAGCGCCTGCCCGGTGCCGCGCGCACGGCAGGCCTGTGGATCGGCCGGCTCAAGCGCAGCTTCAACAGCATCAAGATGGAAGTGGAGCGCGAAATCGGCGCCGACGAAATCCGCCGCCAGCTGCACAACGAGCACATCCTGCAGATGGAAGAGGAAGCCAAGCGTATCCTCAACCCGATGACGCCACCGGCGCAGCCGCCTGTCACCACCGCCACCGTGCAGCCGCCCGCCGGGCTCGAAGCCAGGCCGGTCGAAACCACTGCCACCCCGGCCACGCCTTCTGAACCGCCTCAACCGCCGCGAGCCCCATGAGCGAGAATCCGGAACACGACCAGCCAATGCCGCTGGTTTCGCACCTGACCGAACTGCGCACCCGCCTGTTGCGCTGCGTTGCCGTCATTTTCCTGATCTTTGCCGGGCTGTTCTCCTTCGCCCAGCAGATCTACACCCTGGTCTCAGCTCCACTGCGCGAGCACTTGCCGGCCAATGCGACGATGATCGCCACCGACGTGGCCTCGCCGTTCCTCACGCCGTTCAAGCTGACCATGATCGTCTCGCTGTTCCTGGCGATCCCGTTCATCCTCCAGCAGATCTGGGGCTTCATCGCGCCCGGGCTGTACCGCCATGAAAAGCGCATCGCCATTCCGCTACTGGTGTCGAGCATCTTCCTGTTCTATGCCGGCATGGCCTTCGCCTATTTCCTGGTGTTCCCGCTGATCTTCGGCTTCTTCGCCAGCGCCACGCCGGAAGGTGTGTCGATGATGACCGACATCGCCAGCTACCTCGACTTCGTGATGACGCTGTTCTTCGCCTTTGGCGTGGCCTTCGAAATCCCGGTGGCGGTGGTGCTGCTGGTATGGATCGGCGTGGTCGACGTGAAGTATCTGAAGAAGATTCGCCCCTACGTGATCATCGGCTGCTTCGTGGTCGGCATGGTCCTTACCCCACCGGACATCTTCTCCCAGACCCTGCTGGCCGTACCTATGTGGCTGCTGTTCGAGATCGGCGTGCTGTGCGGCAGCCTGATCCGCAAACGCAGTGAAGCCGACGATAGCGCCGCCAACGACCACAACGACCAGCCACCAGCGACCCAACCGTGAACTTGTTGCTCCTTGAAGAGGCCGACTTCGTCTCGGCCGACCGCGTCGTTCTCGCTGACCGGCGTTTCACCCACATGCAGGACATCCACCGTGTGGCGGTGGGCGACAACCTGCGCGTGGGCCGTATCAACGGCCTGATGGGCAAAGCCACGGTGCTGCGCCTGGAACAACACGAAGCCGAACTGGAAGTCGCCTTTGACCAGCAGCCACCGGCCAAACTGCCGCTGACCCTGGTGCTCGCCGTACCCCGGCCGAAGATGCTGCGCCGGCTGTTCCAGACCGTGGCCACCCTTGGTGTGCCGCGGCTGATCCTGGTGAACAGCTACAAGGTCGAGAAAAGCTTCTGGCAAACCCCCTTCCTGCACCCGGACAGCATACGCGAGAACCTCATCCTCGGCCTGGAACAGGCGCGCGACACCGTGCTGCCCGAGGTGATCATCGAGAAGCGCTTCAAGCCCTTCGTCGAAGACCGCTTGCCGGCCATCGCCGCAGGCACCCTGGGCCTGGTCGGCCACCCCGGCCCCTACCCTGCCTGCCCGCGCGCCGTGGAGCAGCCCGTGACCCTGGCCATCGGCCCCGAGGGTGGCTGGATCCCTTATGAAGTGGACCTGCTGGGCAAGGCAGGCTTGGCACCGGTACAACTGGGCGAGCGTATCCTGCGGGTCGAGACGGCAGTAACGGCGCTGCTTTCACGGATTTTCTGACACACAAGTCAATTTTTACCCATAAAGTTTCCCTTCCCCAGGCCGATTGCCTTGGCAACACAACAATTAATGGTGCTGCCAAGCCGCCGGGGAGTCGTACATGTATCAATGGTTCGCCCAATCATTGGGTAATGTGAGCGTCAATCGCAAACTGGGGCTGGGCTTCGGTCTGGTGCTGCTGTTGACGCTAGCCATCACCCTGGCCGGCTGGCACGGCATGGACAGCATCATTGACCGTGGCGACAAGCTGGGAAACATCTCGGTCATCCAGCAGTACACCCAGGAACTGCGTATCGCCCGCCAGCATTACCAGCGCCAGCGTGACGAAGCCTCGGTGGCTGAGCTGGAAAAGGCCCTGGGCAACCTCGACCGCCAGGTGCAGCTGATGCTCGGACAGATCGAACAACCCACCGACCGCCAGCGCCTGGAGCAACAACGCGAGGCCGTGCGTGCGTACCAGCAGGCGTTCAACGAGCTGAAACAGGCCGGCCAACGCCGCGAAGCCAGCCGTGACGTGCTGGGCGACAGCGCCGATAAGGCTGCCGAACTGATCGGCCGGGTACAGCGAGGGCTGCTGCAAGGTGGCGATATCAACCAGTACCAGCACGCGGTGGACGTGAGCGCCTTGCTGCAACAGGCGCGCTTCCAGGTGCGTGGCTACACCTACAGCGGCAATGCCGATTTCCAGCAAACGGCACTGAAGGCCATAGACCAGGCCCTGGCCGAATTGCGCGCGCTGCCGGCCAAAGTACCGGCGGAACATGCCGCCAGCCTGGACGATGCCGCCACTGCCATGGCCGGCTACCGCGACGCAGTCACCCAGTTCGGCAATGCCCAGGCCGCCAGTGAGCAAGCCCTTCAGCACATGGCCGAGCAAGGTACGGTACTGCTGCAGACCAGCCAGGCGATGACCGCCTCGCAGACCGAGGTGCGTGACGCCGGCGCGGCCCAGGCCAAGACCCTGCTCGCCGTGGCCACCGCTCTGGCTCTGGCCCTCGGCCTGCTGGCGGCCTGGGCCATCACCCGGCAGATCATCATCCCGCTGCGCCAGACCTTGCGCGCCGCCGAACGCGTGGCCAGTGGCGACCTGACCCAGGACCTGCAGGTACAACGCCGCGACGAACTGGGCCAGTTGCAAGCCAGCATGCAGCGCATGACCCAGGGCCTGCGTGAATTGATCGGCGGCATCGGTGATGGCGTCACGCAGATCGCCAGCGCTGCCGAGGAGCTGTCGGCGGTGACCGAGCAGACCAGCGCCGGGGTCAACAACCAGAAGGTCGAGACCGATCAGGTAGCGACCGCCATGAACCAGATGACCGCCACCGTGCATGAAGTGGCACGCAATGCCGAGCAGGCCTCCGAAGCCGCGTTGATGGCCGACCAGCAAGCCCGTGAAGGCGACCGTGTGGTGGGCGAGGCGGTGGCGCAGATCGAGCGCCTGGCCGGCGAAGTGGTCAACTCCAGCGAAGCGATGAACCAGCTCAAGGCCGAGAGCGACAAGATCGGCAGCGTACTCGACGTGATCAAGTCGGTGGCCCAACAGACCAACCTGCTGGCCCTCAACGCGGCGATCGAAGCGGCCCGTGCCGGCGAGGCCGGGCGTGGCTTTGCGGTGGTAGCCGATGAGGTACGCAGCCTGGCGCAGCGCACCCAGCAATCGACCGAAGAGATCGAAGAGCTGATTGCCGGCCTGCAGAGCGGCACCCAGCGCGTGGCCAGCGTGATGGACAGCAGCCGCCAGCTGACCGATAGCAGCGTTGAACTGACCCGCCGCGCCGGCAGCTCACTGGAAACCATCACTCGCACCGTGTCGTCGATCCAGGCGATGAACCAGCAGATTGCCACTGCGGCGGAAGAACAGACGGCCGTTGCAGAAGAGATCAACCGCAGCGTGATGAACGTGCGGGATATTTCTGATCAGACCTCGGCGGCCAGTGAAGAGACGGCCAGCTCCAGCGTGGAGCTGGCGCGGCTGGGTACCCATTTGCAGGGGTTGGTGGGGCGGTTCAGGCTCTGATCTGAAGAATGGGCCGCCTTTTCCGGCCTCTTCGCGGGCTTGCCCGCTCCCACAGGGACCGCACAGCTCTCAAAGTCTGTGCAGTATCTGTGGGAGCGGGCAAGCCCGCGAAGAGGCCGGCACAGGCGGAGCATTCCTACGTGTTGAAGTGAAATTTCCTACCTGATTATCAGGTCAAGTCCTACAGCTCCGCTGCCGATTGGCAGAGGTGTGATGCCGGCAATCCGCCCGCATCCCCTCTCTCAATCGCCCGGAGGCTCACCATGCTCGGCTACCTCAACCGCAAGCTTGGCAACATCAGTGTCGCTGCCAAGCTGGCCCTCGGCTTCGCCGTGGTTCTGCTGCTCACCCTGGCCACCACCATCAGTGGCTGGCGCGCGCTGGATGACGCCATCGTGCGCTCACAGCAACTCAGTGAAATAGGCCTGATCAACGACCTGACCAAAGACCTGCGCGCGGAAAGCATTACCTACCGCGTGCTCAACGACGATGCCAGCAAATCGCGGATAGCCAGCATCCTCGAACAACTGCACAACATGCTGACCACCCTGCAACAACGCAGCAGCGTCGATGAATCGCGGCAATTGCTGACCGAAAAGCTGACGCTGCTGCAACGCTTGCGCGATGACTTCAGCGAACTGCAACGCAGCGTCGCCAACCGTGTCGCCCTGCGCGAGGCCATGCAGCTGCAGGAGCAGACGCTCAACGAGGCGATCGACAAACTGCAGACCCAGGCCTTGCTGGAGATGCCTGCCGACAGTCAGCAAGGCGCTGTGCTGGGCCTGATGGATACCCTCAGCCGGCATGTCGATGGCGCCAACCAGCAGAGCTTGGTACCTGCCTACACTTTCACCCCTGTCGAGGACTTCGCCAAGGTTGGCGACAACGCCCTGAACGCTGCCGATGCCAGCTTGGGGCAACTGCTCAAGAGCCTTGCACCGCTGCGTCTGCCACGTGCCGTTACCGAGCAACCCGGTGTCGAGCTGGGCAAATACCGCGCCAGCCTGGACCAGTACCGACGCGCCGCGGTGCACGTCGAGCAATTGCAGAACAGCCTGGAAAAGATGGGCAATGAGTTGCGCGCGGTAAGCCTGGAGCTTGGCAAGCGCAAGATCGAGCAACGTGACAGCGAAGCCCTGGCTGCCCGCTCGTTGCTGACCAGCGTGGCGCTGCTGGCGCTGGTGGTGGGCGTATTGGCCGCCTGGCTGATCACCCTGCAGATCACCCAACCCTTGCGTCAGACCCTGGCCGTGGCCGCACGCATTGCCAAGGGCGACCTGAGCCAGGTCGAAACAGTGCAACGCCGCGACGAGATGGGGCAATTGCAGGCCAGCATGCGTGAAATGACCTTGAGCCTGCGCGAGCTTATCGGGGGTATCGACCAGGGCGTCAGCCAACTGTCACAAGCTGCCTCGGAGCTGGCAGGCAGCAGCGAGGATACCAAGCTGCGCATCAACCAGCAGCGCGAGGAAACCGACCAGGTGGCGACTGCCATGAATCAGATGAGCGCCACCGTGCAGGAAGTGGCGCAGAACGCCGAACAGGCCTCGCTGGCCGCGACCAATGCCGACCAGCAGGCGCAGATGGGCGACCAGGTGGTGGCCGAGGCTATCGGCCGTATCGAGCAACTGGCCGGGCAGATGGACCATTGCCTGGCCGCCATGCAGCACCTGGCGGGCGAAAGCCAGCGCATTGGCAGCATCCTCGATGTGATCAAGTCGGTGTCCGAGCAGACCAACCTGCTGGCCCTGAACGCGGCGATCGAAGCGGCACGGGCGGGTGAAGCCGGGCGTGGCTTTGCCGTGGTGGCCGATGAAGTGCGTGGCCTGGCCCAGCGGACCTCGACGGCAACCGAGGAAATTGGCCAACTGATCGACAGCTTGCACAACGGCACTGACGAAGTGACCCGCCTGCTGGACAGCAGCAAGAACCTGACCGAGCAGAGCGTCGAGCTGAGCCGCAAGGCCGGGCATGCGTTGAGCCAGATCACCGACACGGTGTCGAGCATCCAGGGCATGAACCAGCAGATTGCCACGGCCAGCGAGGAGCAGAGTGTGGTGGCCGAGCAGATCAACCGTAGTGTGCTGAATGTGCGCGATGTGTCGGATCAGACCAGTGCGGCCAGTGAACAGACGGCGGCTTCTAGTGGCGAGCTGGAGCAGTTGGGGCAGCAGCTGCGGGGGATGGTCGGGCGGTTCAACATCTGAAACCGCGTCGCCCTCTTCGCGGGCACGCCCGCTCCCACAGGTATATCGCTACCCTTGTGGGAGCGGGCATGCCCGCGAAGAGGCCAGTGCGGGTTACAGCACCTGGCGCAGGAACGCCTGCGCACGCGGGTCTTTCGGCGAGGCGAAGAACGCGGCCGGCGCCGAATCTTCCAGCAACTTGCCATGGTCGAAGAACAACACGCGGTCCGCCACTTCGCGGGCAAAGCCCATTTCGTGAGTGACGCAGACCATGGTCATGCCTTCCTGAGCCAGGGTCTTCATCACGTCCAGCACCTCGCCGACCATTTCCGGGTCGAGCGCCGAGGTCGGCTCGTCGAACAGCATCACTTTCGGGTCCATGGCCAAAGCACGGGCGATCGCCACCCGCTGCTGCTGGCCGCCGGACAGGCGTGACGGGTATTCATTGGCCTTCTGCGCAATGCCCACCTTCTCCAGCAGAGCCCTGGCCTTGGCTTCGCGGTCGGCCTTGTTGCGCTTGCGCACCACCTTCTGCGCCAGGCACAGGTTCTCCAGCACGGTCATGTGCGGGAACAGGTTGAAGTGCTGGAACACCATGCCGACTTCGCGGCGGTATGCGTTGATGTCGGTCTTCGGGTCAGCCAGTTGCAGGCCGTCGATGGCCACATGGCCTTCGTCGAAATGCTCCAGGCCGTTAAGGCAGCGCAGGAAGGTCGACTTGCCCGAACCCGATGGGCCGAGCACCACCACCACTTCGCCCTTGGCGACCTGGGTGGTGACATTATCCACAGCCCGTACCACGTGGCCACGGGTGTCGAAGACTTTCAGCAGGTCACGGACTTCAATCACTTTGCGCAAGCCTCCGCTCGAGCCGGCTGGCCAGGTGCGACAGCGGCAGGTTGATCAGCAGGTACAGGCCTGCCACGCAGAACCAGATCTCGAAGGTCGAGAACGAGGTGGTAATGGCCTCGCGGCCGCTCTTGGTCAGTTCGGTGATGGCGATCACCGAGACCAGCGAGGTGTCCTTGACCAGGCTGATGAACTGGCCGGCCAAAGGCGGCAGCACACGCTTGAAGGCCTGCGGCAGGATCACGTGGCGCATCGACTGGCCCGCGTTCAGGCCCAGCGAGCGGGCCGCCTCGTTCTGGCCCTTGGCGATGGACTGCACGCCGGCACGCACGATTTCGGCCACGTAGGCGCCGGTGAACAGCGCCAGTGCCGCCACCCCGGCAAACTCGCGGGACAGGTTGAGCACGGTACCGATGAAGAAGTAGAAGATGAAGATCTGCACCAACAGCGGGGTACCACGCACCAGTTCGACATATACCGTCGTCAGGTCACGCAGGGTGGGGTTGCTGGACAGTCGGCAGAGGCCGGCGAACAGGCCGATCAGCAGGCCCAGGGCACCGGACACCACCGAAATCCACAGGGTGGTCCATAGCCCCCAAAGCAGCGGGCCGGCCGCCCAGTGGCGGGTGACGCCAATCTGGTCGCCTTCGGAAACATCATCGCCACGAGACAGCTGCAGGCTGTCCTTGGCCACGTCGAGTACCTGCTCGTCACCATTCTCGTCTTTCAGCGTGACACGGGCATTGTCACCCGAGATGACGATCTCCTGCACGGTGCCGTAACCGGCGGCGCGCTGTGCTTCCTCGGCCTTGTAGGCGAAGTACTGCGGTACGCGGTTCCAGCGCCACTCGTAGGAAATCATCGAGGTGGCCATGTACAGGCTGAACGCCAGGCCCACCAGGACCAGGGCAGTCAAACCGTGCCAGGGCCACTGGGCTTTCTTGTGTTTGATCACGTGGGGTACTTCCGTAAATGCGAACGCGCAGGGTTTGCCTGCGCGTCGGGGTCATAAAGCCGGGCTTGTGGCCTGGGCCTTATTCCATGTCCTTCAGCCAGTCCTTGTTCTTGAACCACTTGTCGTGAATACGATCGTAGGTCCCGTCATGCTTGATCTGGTGCAGGAAGTTGTTGATGAAGTTGATGCTGTCGTAGTCGCCTTTCTTCAGGCCGAAGGCCAGCGGCTCGTAGGTGAAGGGTTCTTCGAGGAACAGCAGCTTGCCGGCACCGGCCTTCTCCACGGCCACCACGTTGTAGGGCGCGTCATAGACAAAGGCATCAGCCTTGCCGTTGACCACATCCATCACCGCTTCCTGCTCGTTGTCGTAGCCGTGGTACTTGGCTTTGCCGATCAGCTTCTTGGAAACCATTTCACCCGTGGTACCGAGCTTGGAAGTCAGGCGGTACTTCTCGTTGTTCAGGTCCTTGTACGACTTGATCTCGCCCGCCAGCTCCTTGCGGATCAGCAGGGTCTGGCCAACCACGATGAAAGGTTCGCTGAAGTTCAGGCGCAGGTTGCGCTCCTGGGTCAGGGTCATGCCGCTGCCGATCATGTCGAACTTGTCGGTCAGCAGGGCCGGGATGATGCCGTCATAGGCGGTGGAGACCGCCTCGAACTTGACGCCCATGGACTTGGCCATGGCTTTGAGGATATCGACCTCGAAGCCGATGATTTCGCCACGCTTGTTGGTCATCTGGAACGGCATGTAGGTCGGGTCCATGCCCACCCGCAGGGTGCCGCGCTTGACCGCGTCATCGATGGCGCCGGCCTGGGCCGCTGTCACGGCGACCAGGGCGGTGACACCGACCAGCAGTCGCGAAAGGTATTTCTTGATCATCACCAAGTCCCCTAGCAAGAAAAGTAGCGAATCTTATTGTTGGCATGGCCCTGGCGGCCGATGCGTCATATCGAGGGGGATGCTAACGCATGGCGGCCCGGGGACCTAGAGCCGGGGGGGACTTTGTTGGCCAAAATAGAGGGAAGGCCCTAAAAGCTTCGCGGGCACGCCCGCTCCCACAGGTACTGCACAGCCGTTGAGGCATGCGCTGTACCTGTGGGAGCGGGCGTGCCCGCGAAGAGGCCCGATCAGGCGCCGACGAGTGCCGGTTGGCCTTCATTCTCCGGATGCAGCGGCAACAGCGGCGAATGCGGGTCGTTCTTGATCGACGCACGCCACACATCGATCCACGCCGCGTTGTGCTCGGCCCACACTTGCTCGTGCAGGCGGGTCAGCGCCACCGGGTCGCTGAGCAGGGCCAGGCGGGTATTGAGGTCCAGTCCTTTCGGCCCGACTTCGATCGCCTTGGCCACGCGCTCGGCACGCAGTGCCTCGATCGGTGCCGCCTGACCATGACGGGCAGTGGCCATGGCGCAGGCCAGGGCGTTCTGTCGCGGGTCGACCACAGCCCGCACGAAACCGTCATGCAGGGCATGCCAGCGGTTTTCGTGGGTGTACTGGTCGGTGGCCAGCAGCTCTTGCGGGGTGGCGTATTCCTCGGGGATGAGGAACAGCTTCTCGTCCTTGGCCGCCAGGCCCAGGCGGGTGCGGCTGGAGATCACCGAAACCGGGATCGACAGTACCAGCGAACCGACGATTGGCGCCAGCCACCACAGGAAGCTCGGGTTCAGCCAGGCCACCAGCGCCGCCCAGGCAATGCCCAGCAGGGTCTGCGGACCATGGCGGCGCACCGCTTCGCTCCACGGCGTGGAGTCGTCGTCACGCTGCGGCGAGTTCCAGGTCGCGGCCCAGCCGAGGAACGCGGCCAGTACGAAACGGGTATGGAAGATCATGCGCACCGGTGCCAGCAGCATGGAGAACAGCATCTCCATCAGCATCGACAGGGTGACCTTGATGCGCCCGCCAAACTCGGTCGCGCCCTTGGCCCAGATCAGGATGACACTGAGCAGCTTGGGCAGGAACAGCAGCACGATGGTGGTGGAGAACAGCGCCACGGCTTTTTCCGGGTGCCACTGCGGCCACAGCGGGTAGAGCTGGTACGGCTCGATGAAGTACTGTGGCTCCATCAGCGTGTTGGTCGCCAGCAGCGCGGTCGACAGCACCAGGAACAGGAACCACAGCGGCGCCGACAGGTACGACATCACCCCGGTAAGGAACACCGCACGGTGCACCGGGTGCATGCCCTTGACCAGGAACAGGCGGAAGTTCATCAGGTTGCCGTGGCACCAGCGGCGGTCGCGCTTGAGCTCGTCGAGCAGGTTCGGCGGCAGTTCTTCATAGCTGCCTGGCAGGTCGTAGGCAATCCACACGCCCCAGCCGGCGCGGCGCATCAGCGCAGCTTCGACGAAGTCGTGGGAGAGGATTGCACCGGCGAACGCCCCCTTGCCCGGCAACGGCGCCAGGGCGCAGTGCTCGATGAACGGCTTCATGCGGATGATCGCGTTGTGGCCCCAGTAGTGCGATTCGCCCAGCTGCCAGAAGTGCAGGCCAGCGGTGAACAGCGGGCCATACACGCGAGTGGCGAACTGCTGCAGGCGCGCATACAGGGTGTCCATGCCCGAAGCCTTCGGCCCGGTCTGGATGATGCCGGCATCCGGGTTGGCTTCCATCAGGCGCACCAGGCTGCTCAGGCACTCGCCGCTCATTACGCTGTCGGCGTCGAGCACGACCATGTACTTGTATTCGCCGCCCCAACGACGGCAGAAGTCGTCGAGGTTGCCGCTCTTGCGCTTCACCCGGCGTCGGCGGCGGCGGTAGAAGATGCGGCCAAAACCTTTGGTTTCGCGGCACACGTCCAGCCAGGCCTGCTGTTCGGCCACGGCGATGTCGGTGTCGTTGGTGTCGCTGAGCACGAAGAAGTCGAAGCGGTCGAGGTTGCCGCTGGCGGCCACCGACTCGAACGTTGCGCGCAGGCCGGCGAACACGCGCGGCACGTCTTCGTTGCAGATCGGCATCACCAGCGCGGTACGCGCCTCGGGCGCGATCGGCTCGTTGCCTGCACTGCTACCCGAAATCTTGTATTTGTCACGCCCGGTCAGCAACTCGAGGAAGCCCATCAGCGCGGTCCAGAAGCCCGCCGATACCCAGCAGAACAGGATACCGAACAGAACCAGGATGGACGTCTGCAAGGCATACGGCCAAACCTGCACCACGGTGTCCCACAGCGGCTGGTTGACGACTTCGTCAAAGTCCACGAACGACCAGCCCTGGTACGGCAGGATGCCTTTCATGTACCAGCCGGCAACAATGGTCTGGCCGATCATCAGCGCCAGCAGGATGTAACGGCGGATCGAGCCGACCGTGCGCCAGCGGGCCGGCGGCAGCTCGCGCTTGGGCGGCTGCGGGGCGTTGGTGCGGCCGGTCATGCGCCGCCACATGCGGATCAGCACGTTGGTGCGCCACGGCTCGGGCACGACCTTGGTGCGCTTGATCGGCGGGGCGATTTTCAGGCACAGCCGGCCGCTGCCGTCGACGCCAAGCATTTCGGCGTCTTCCAGCTCGGCGGCGCTGCCTACGGTCAGGCGCGGGCCCACCGAGGCCTGCACGGCCTCGGCAGAGCTGGCGGCCGGGTTGGCCGCCAGGCGTTGGTGCAGCTCACTGAATGACGTGCAGCTGGCGAGTTCCGCCCGTTGCTCGTCGCTCAGTGGTAGGTGGGCCAGGTACTCGCGAAGCGATTCCGGCCTTGCGCTTGAGTTACTCATCGGCAGGCAACTGATAGCTCCAGGTCTCGGTCAGCACCTTCTCGGTGGTGGCCGGGGTCCCGTTGGTGGGCGCCGCATCGGCGGCAGGTTGTTCGGCCTTGGCGGCTTTCTCGGCCTTGGCTTGCTTGGCTGCAGCCTTGTCCTGCTTGGCGTCCTTGGCAGGCTTGGCGGCTTCGACCGGCACGTCACGCACCAGCGCGGCACGCATTTCGGTCGACTTGTTGGCTTCCTTGACCTTCAAACGCAGGGTCAGGCGCCAGCCCTTGGTCTCAGGGTTATAGCGCAGGTTGTTCTCGACCACCTCGGCGTTGTCGCCCACGCTGATCTGGCTGCGCACGGCGGTGTCTTCCGGCAGGGCGGCCAGCGCCGGGCCGGCGAAGTCGACCAGGAAGGCCACGCTGCCGTCTGGCTGGCGGATCAGGTTGGACTGTTTGACGTCGCCGGTGGAGCGCAGGGTCTGCTTGACCCAGCCCAGCTCGGAGGCCTGGAACTTCGGCTCGTCGATGGTCCAGTGCAGGCGATAGGCATACTCGAATGGCTTGCCTGGCTCAGGCAGCTTTTCCGGGCTCCAGAAGGCCACGATGTTGTCGTTGGTCTCGTCGGCAGTCGGGATTTCGACCAGGTCGACGGTGCCCTTGCCCCAGTCACCCTTAGGCTCGATCCAGGCGCTCGGACGCTTCTGGTAGTTGTCGTCGAGGTCTTCATAATCGCTGAAGGCGCGCTGGCGCTGCATCAGGCCGAAACCACGCGGGTTCTCGACGCTGAAGTTGCTCACGGCCAGGTGTTTCGGGTTGTTCAATGGGCGCCACAGCCACTCGCCGTTGCCGGCATGGATCGACAGGCCTTCGGAGTCGTGCAGGGCCGGGCGGTAGTTGAGGACCTTGGACGGCTGGTTGGGGCCGAACAGGTACATGCTGGTCAGCGGGGCAATGCCCAGGCGGCTGACATGGTCACGCAGGAACACGCGGGACTGCACATCGACCACGGTGTCGTTGCCAGGGCGCAGGGTCAGCTTGTAGGCACCGGTGGAGCGCGGCGAGTCCAGCAGGGCGTAGATCACCAGATGCTTGTCGGCGGGCTTGGGCTTCTCGACCCAGAATTCGGTGAAGCGCGGGAACTCTTCGCCCGACGGCAGCGCAGTGTCGATGGCCAGGCCACGGGCCGACAGGCCGTACACGTGGCCCTTACCGACCACGCGGAAGTAACTGGCGCCAAGCAGGGTCATGATCTCGTCCTGCTTGTCGGCCTTGTTGATCGGGTACAGCACGCGGAAACCGGCGTAACCCAGGTTCTTGGTGGTTTCCGGATCGTGCGGCACGTCACCGAACTCGAAACGGCTCGGGTCGTACTTGATTTCCTCGACCTTGGTGGCGGTGACCTGGTTGATCTTCACCGGGGTATCGAAGTGCATGCCCTGGTGATAGAACGACAGTTTGAACGGGGTCTTGTCATTGGCCCACTCGGCCTTTTCCTGCAGGAAGTGAATCTTCTGGTAGTCCGCGAACTTCATGTCGCGGAATACGGCCGGCAGGTTGCTTTTCGGTGCGTCGTACTTCTGGCCGGCCAGATCCTTTGCCTTGGCTGCAACATCGTCAAGATTGAATGCCCACAGCTGGCCCGCGCTCATCAGGCCGACCAGTGCCACACTGGCCATCAGGGCCTTGCGCAGCCCGGTTCCGGGGATTCTTGATGCTTTTTGGGGACTAACAATCACGAGCAACCCTCGCCGAAAACAGATCATGAAACCAACGGCCAGCGACAAATGCCGGGTTGGCGAGCACTGTTCGGACCCCGTGAGGGCGTAATGATTCCCCAAACGGATCCAGACAATACTCGAGTCAGAGTGAAACGAACCTGCGAACGCAGGTCCATGCAGCGCGCGATTATCCAGCAGGTCGCGTGACAACGCATCAGGCTGGAACAACTATTTATCGTACAAAACCCCTTGTTTTCCTATAAACAAGGGGTTTTTCGACCTCATATTTGTAACATAAAAGTCACGGGGCCATCATTGACCAGGTGCACCTGCATGTCTGCACCAAATTGGCCGCTGGCCACGTCGGTATGCCGGGCCTTCGCCTGCTGCAAAAGATAGTCGAACAACTACGGCGCCAAGGGCCGGTGGCGCAGCCGTCGAAAAGCTCGGGCGCATGCCGTTGCGGGTGTCTGCCGCCAGGGTGAACTGCGACACCAGCAACAAACCTCCCCCGACATCCTTGAGCGACAGGTTCATCTTGCCCTGTTCGTCGCTGAACACCCGGTAGTTCAACAGCTTGTGCAACAGTTTGTCGGCCTGCTCACGGGAATCTTCAGGTTCGACGGCCACCAGCACCAGCAAACCCTGGTCAATGGCACCCACCACCTCCCCCGCTACTTCCACCCGTGCGCCGCGCACACGTTGCAGCAGGCCCCTCATGCTTCTTCCAGGGGCAGGTCGAGCAGGCGCCGGGCCATCTGGTCGGCGGCGCGCACCAGGGCATCGGTGATGCCTGGCTCGGAAGCCGCGTGGCCAGCGTCACGGATCACCTTCAGTTCGCTGTTCGGCCAGGCCTGATGCAGCGCCCAAGCGTTGTCCAGCGGGCAGATCACATCATAGCGGCCATGCACGATCACCGCCGGCAGATGCGCGATTTTCGGCAGGTCGCGAATCAGCTGATCCGGCTCGAGGAAAGCATTGTTCATGAAGTAGTGGCATTCGATGCGGGCGATCGACAACGCGCGCTGCGGCTCGGAGAAGCGATCGACCACCAGCGGGTTGGGGCGCAGGGTGGCGGTACGGCCCTCCCAGGTGGACCAGGCCTTGGCCGCGTGCATCTGGGCGATCTGGTCGGTGCCGGTCAGGCGCTTGTGGAAGGCCGACACCAGGTCACCACGCTCTTCCGGCGGGATCGGCGCGATGTAATCCTGCCAGTAGTCGGGGAACAGGCGGCTGGCGCCTTCCTGGTAGAACCACTGGATTTCCTGTGGCCTGCACAGAAAGATGCCGCGCAGGATCAGGCCATGCACCCGCTCGGGGTGCGTCTGGGCGTAGGCCAGGGCCAGGGTGGAGCCCCATGAGCCACCAAACAGCACCCACTTGTCGATGCCAAGGTGCTCGCGAATACGCTCCAGGTCCTCGACCAGGTGCCAGGTGGTGTTGTTCTCCAGGCTCGCGTGCGGCGTGGAGCGGCCGCAGCCGCGCTGGTCGAAGGTGATGATGCGGTACAGCGTGGGGTCGAAGTAGCAGCGGCTCTGGGCATCGCAGCCTGCCCCCGGGCCACCGTGGATGAATACCACCGGCAGACCTTCTGGCGAGCCGCTTTCGTCGACATACAGCACATGCGGCGCTTCCACGGCCAGATCGTGCCGGGCGTAGGGTTTGATCTGCGGGTACAGGGTCTGCATTGCGCACTCCGTGTGAGGATTATTCGGCCGTGGGCCATCATAAACCTGAATTGCGCTTTCAGCACCGTCCTCTCTGACACGTCCGCTGCGCAGCGGCAGACATATCTACCTCCCACAGGCCAGACAACCCGCTGATAGTCCCTTGCCCTATCATGCGAGGCCGCAATATGCCAAACCCAGCGATTTCCCAGCCTGGCGTTCATTACGCCACCATCGAACGCAAGATCCCCGCCTGGCTCAAGCTTGCAACGCCCGAAACCCATCGCGCGATGCGCAACTGGCAGCAGGCCCACGCCTGGTTGCCGGCAGCCATCCAGCAGCAACCGGACGTCGCCAAGGCTTGGCAGGAAGAACATGCACGCCACCGCGAGCACCAGGCGCAGGTGCACAAACTGTTCGAGCGGCTACCAGACCTGGAAACCTACGCCAGCGAAACGCTGACCAAGGCGATCAAGCAGCGCTTCGGGCTTGACCTGGACGTACGCAACACCTACCTGGTCGATGCCCGCCTGATCGATAGCCGTAACGCGATAGACAGCCGTCAGGCGATCGATCGGGCCACCCGTTCGCTGCTCCACTGCGCGCTGCACAACTTCGACCAGGCCGCCGCTGGGGAGCATGGCATGGATGCGCCTGACGCCTTGCTGAAAAAGTCGGTCATGCTCGATCACCGCCGCTTCATGGGCACGGTGCCGATCAGCAACACGCTAGACATCACCGCCGAAGCGTTTGCCGACTTGTGTCGCGCCCTGGATATCGGCGGCAAGTACCATGAGCAGGTGCATGCCATCTACTACCCAGCGGGCATGCCGCGAGCAGACGCCGACCAAGCCGCACTGGCCGTCTATGAAACCTTGGGGCGCGCCGAGGTTTCGGCGTTCAGGCAATCGCTGCATTTCGCCCGGCTCAAGGGAGACATCAGCGAAACGCTGTACTCCGCCGCCCTTGCCGCGCCCCTTGACCAGCCGCCATCGGCCAACTCGGAAGTAACGTTCAGCTTGCTCGATTTGTGGGAGGCGGAACTGACCGGAGTCGTGCTCGTCACCCTGCAGGCAGCCGATCAACAGGCGGTAGCCCTGTATATCCCGGAAGACGGTACGCTGCCCCTCAAAGAGTTCACCAGCCAGGAAGCCTTGCTAGCCGAGCTCGGCGAAAGGCTGCAGGCCGATATCCACTACCTGGACAAACACATCGGCGACCGCGATAAACCATCAGTCATCGCCCGTCTCAAAGATCGGCTCACGCCTCTGGGCTGGAGTACCCGAGGGATCCACGAGCCTGTTGCGGACCTGCATGCCGCCCTGTATCCGGTGGCAAAACCATTCAGCCATGCGTTCCAGGGCGTCATGGCCTTCCAGAAAACCCAGCGCCATGAACAGGATGTGCTGTTTCATGCCATACCAACCGAGATCGTCGACCGGCGCACCGCTCAGGCGCACCGGGAATTGATAGCGGGGCGCGTGCTGACCGCCCTGAACATCGCCGGGTTCTTCGTGCCTGGGCTGGGTGAGGCCATGCTGGCCGTGTGCGTGACTCAATTGGCCTTCGAGGTGTATGACGGCATAGAGGCCTGGGAAAACGACGAGCGCGACATTGCCTATGGCTACCTGGTCGATGTGGTCGAGAACGTGGCGCTGATGGCGGCGCTCAGCGCGACAGCCAAAGCCTTGAGGGGCGCAAAGGGCGGTGAAGCCGGCGCTGCCGTGGAGGGGCAGGAGACTGGCGCCAGCGATGATGAGGAAGCAGAAATAGAGCGTATTCCGGTGGAAACGCCATCATTCATCGAGGAACTGGAAGATGTGGAAACAGCCGATGGCCAGGTTCGCCTGTGGAAACCCGACCTGGCGCCCTATCAGAGCAGCGAGAGACTGCCCGAAGGCCTGGAAGCAGACGCGTTGGGCCTACGCCAGCACAACGGCAGGCACTGGCTGGTTGTGCAGGGCGAGCAGTACATCGTCGAGCAGGCCGCAGCCACCGGCGAGTATCGCCTGCAGCACCCGCAAAATCCTCGGCGCTATCAACCACCCGTACGGCACAATGGCGCCGGGGCCTGGTTGCTCGGAACGGATCGACCGCTGAGTTGGTCAGGCATGCAGTTGTTGCGTCGTATCGGCCACTTGAACGCGCATTTCGACGAGACGACCCTGCAACGCATCGTGGCCCTCAGCGGCAGCGATGAAGACCAACTGCGCCGGGCCCTGGCGACGAACCAGCGGCTGCCAGCCTTGCTCGAGGATACCCTGCAACGCTTCAGGCTGGACGAAAGCCTCCGCCTGCTACCCGATACCAGCACTCGCTCAGCCGAATTCCACAGGGCTTACAGCACCTTGCCGATTACCCTCGCACCGGGCGCCGAAGCCCTCCAGCGGGTTTACCCCCAACTGCCGGCGGTGGTCGCCAACGAACTGACACGCGCCGCCGGTACCAGCGAACTGCAGTTGCTCGAAAGCGGCAAGGTGCCGCTGCGCCTCAGCGAAGAACTTCGTGTCTACCGGCAACAAATCCGTCTTGCCCGCGCCTACGAAGGGCTGTACCTGCCCTGCGTACCGAACTGGGACAGCGACCGACTGATCGTGCATACCCTGGCGCAGCTACCGGGCTGGCCGGCCGAAACCCGGGTGAGGTTGCTGCAGCGCCTGTCGTGGCCGGCTCAGGACTATGAGCTGGGCCCGCTGGACGGGTATCCGTACAAGACCATTACCCATGCCGAGGCAGGGTATATCGTTCACGACGATAGCCAGCCAGGTGCAGCCATCAGCCTATACCCAAGCCTCTACGCGGCCTTGTACAAGGCGCTGCCGGCAGCCATGACCGAAATGCAAATCGCCGACCAGCAGGCGCTCGAACGCCTGGTCCAGGAAAGCCCGTTGCTACCCCGACCGGAACTGCGGGCACTTCTGGGCATGCAACCGGTGCGCCCCGGCTACCGCTCGCCCATGCGCCTGGCCGATGGTCGCCTGGGCTACCCGCTCAGTGGCGGCGGCGCGGCCGCACAAAGCGTTACCCGTCAACGCCTGCTCGAAGCCGTCGAAGCCACAGGGCTGGTCACGCATACCGGCCGCTCGGCAGACCAGATTCTGCTGGCACTCACCGGCACCGGCCGCACACCGCAGCAGATCCTCGAACACCTGCAAGCGTTGCTTGAACAACGCAACGAACTGCTAAGCCGGCTGGATGACTGGAGCGAAGCCATTTCCCCGGCAACCAATCAGGCAGCACGCGACTACGACAACCTGCGCAAAGCGATCCTGCAACATTGGTACGACGTCGCGCTGGATGAAAGCGCCGGGCATACCGCCGAGCTACGCATTACTCGCGTTCCTCTGGCCGACGTTCCTCTGACATTGCCCGACTTCTTCAATACTCGCGTGCGCAGCCTCAGCCTGGTCGACCTGCCTTCGGGGGCCCTGGCAGGCTGGGCGCAGAACGAACGCCTGTTACAACGCCTGCTCAGGCAGATGCCACAGATCGAGTCCCTGGAAATCAGCCGGGCCTATGACCCCAGAGCCACACCATCGTCCTTCCTGTTCAGTATTCCTACCATTACCGAGGCCCTGCCCGGCTTGCAGCGGCTGACGTTTACCAACCAGAACATCGCGCTGTCCGAAAGCGATCTGGGCCTGCTGTCGGGGCTCGGCCAATTGCGCTACCTGGACTTGAGCGGCAATCGCGTGGCACAGAACAACAGCCCGAGTTTCCACGAACTGTCCCTGGATTACCTGGGCCTTAACCAGATGCAGTTGTCCCAATGGCCCATCGGCATTGGCAGCGATGCCCTTGGGCGCATCGCCCACTTGTCCCTGCGCGACAACAACCTCAGGTCGTTGCCTTCGTTCCTGCTCAATGAAGCAGGCAGCATGGCCACCCCGCCAGTAATTTCGCTGCAGGGCAACAGCATCAATGAAAACGACCTGCAGCGCTTGCTGCTCAATGAGCGCATCGACATGTCCGGTATCAGCACCGACCAGTCTGCCGCACTCACCGAGCAGCTGACCCGTATCCGCAATGAGCGACAGCAGATGCGTGATGCTATCGATGGCTGGGCCCACGCCTCCAGCTCGAGCAACCCGCTGACCCAGGAAGCACTGACGGACAGGCAGCGCATCGGAACTGCGATCAGTGATTTCTGGCAGCAGCAGGAGCGGGGGCAGCTGTACCTGCGGCTGCAACTCGAGGACGTGGCCATCGAGCATTTCCCCCGACGGCTTCCAGCGTTCTTCGGCGAGCGCGTACGGGCGCTGAGCCTGACCCGTCTGCGTGGCAGCGCTTCGCAGCTCGATGAACTGTTACGGCGCTTTCCCAATGTCACCCGCTTGACCATCGATGGCCATCAGGCAGCGACCCCCGCACTGGCCTCTGCCCTGGCGTGCCTGCCGCAGCTCACTTTCCTGGAGTTTCGCAACATGGGCCTGGAAATCGACCAGTCCATGCTGGAAGTCTTCGCGGGGCTGGAACAGCTCACCTCGATAGACCTGTCCGGCAACCGTGTGGGGACCATCAACCAGGTGCCCGCACAGTTATCCCACAACCTGCAATCGCTGGCGCTGACCAACATGAACCTCCAGGCTTGGCCAAGCTGGTGTGACAGCCTGCTGCCCCTCGAGCTGCTTGACTTGAGCTCGAACAATATCAGCCAGTTGCCCGAGCACATCCTGTCGAACCTGAACAACCCGATGCCGATTTCGTCGATCGCGCTGTTCGACAATCCCTTACCACTCGATACCATCCTGCGCGTGCGGGCATTCTCGGACAGCCAGCACAGCTACTCCTTCGCCCTGGATATCCCAGGCAACCTGCAGTTGGTCGATTCCTCGAGCGAAGGCTCCCTGGATCACCCTCACTTCCCCCTGCTCGGCGACGATACGCCCAGGCTGGAGGACTGGATGCTCGGCAACGAGGCACAGAACGAGGCTTTGCAGGACTGCTGGGCACGCCTGGAGGGCAGCGACCTGTTGCGCTTGGTGGGCCGGTTGCACAATGCCGCTCCCTACGCCGATCCCAAAACCCGAACCACCTTCTGCGAGCGGGTGCGCCTGATTCTGGTAGCAGCAGTCAGCAACGAGATAGAACGCGCAACGATGGAGCAGATCGCCGTGGAAGCCTTGCCTGACCCTGTGACCAAAGTGGTGCCCACCTGCCATGATGGTGCACTGCAGACGTTCAACAATATCGAACTGTACCTGATGAACCAGCGCCTGCTGATCGACGCTGGCGATACGCTGAAAGCGCTGCGCCGACGGCTGTTGCAACTATTCCGGATCAATCAGCTGGAGGAACTGGCCAAACACAGGACTGGCTCGGGTGACAAAGTCTCGGTGAGCCTGGCCTACCGCCGCGAACTGGCCAAGGAGCTGGACCTGCCGATTTCCGACCGCATGCGTTTCCGAGGTGCCGCGAACCTGGCGGCCGGTGAGCTGGCCAGCGTGCTGGAAAAGGTCCGCCAAAGTGAACTGAGCGATGCACTGATCGACTATATGCTGGCAAATAGCGACTGGACCACGCGCCTGCGCATCGAACATGCCGATCGTTTTGGCGAAATAGATACACGCTACCGCATGCGCGTGCTTGAACTGGCCAGCAAGGACCACCCGCTTCAGGACGAGTTGAACCTGCAGCAAGGTCTGCTGGAAGACAAGCAACAGGAAGAGCGCGAGCTGCTGCGTGAACTTACCCTCGCGCAGATCAACAGCAACGCTGGCAACTGACGCCGGCTGACTGGCGACGCGCATGCCCTGCATCGCGTCGCCGCTTTCAACCGCAGAAGGTTACCGCCCGTACCGCTCCGCGCCCCACGCCAGCAGTGCCTGCAACAGCCCCCTCAGTACCTGCTGCGTCGGCCGGGCCAGGTCTTCTCGGTAGGTGAACGGCTCGGTTTCCTCCATGTAGGTGCTTTGCGCCAGCTCCAGCTGTACCGCATGAACATGGTTGGCCGGGTCGCCGTAATGGCGGGTGATATGCCCGCCCTTGAAACGCCCGTTGAGCACATGGCTATAGCCTTGCGCCTGGGCACATACCGCTTGCAACCGCTCGGCCAGTTCCGGATCGCAACTGGCGCCGTTGAAAGTGCCCAGGTTGAAATCCGGCAGCTTGCCGTCGAACAGGTGCGGAATCAGCGAGCGGATCGAATGGGCGTCCCACAGCAGGGCGTAGCCGAACTGCTCACGCAGCCGCGCCAGCTCGCGACGAATCGTGTCGTGGTAGGGTCGCCAGATCTGCTCCAGATACTGCTTGTGTTCCTCGCCAGTCGGCTCCAGCCCGTCCTTGAACAATGGCTCGCCATCGAACAGCGTGGCCGGGTACAGGCCGGTGGTGGCCCCGGCGTACAGCGGCTTGTCGTCATCCGGGCGGTTCAGGTCGATGACGAAACGCGAATACTCCGCCGCCACCACACTGGCGCCCATGTCACGGGCAAAGTCATACAGCCGTGGAATATGCCAGTCGGTGTCCGGCAGGCTGCTCGCCCGGTCGACCAGGCCGTCTCGTACCGCCGGCGACAGTTTCAGGCCGGCATGCGGCATGCTGATCAGCAGCGGCAGGCGGCCCTGGTGAAAACTCAGTACCTTGTCCATCGTGCCTCACTCAGTTGGAAATCTCGTAGCCCTTGCGCACCACGCGCTTGGGCAGGTCGCCGCCCAGCCAGTAGGCAAGGTCAGCGGGGCGTTCGATCTGCCAGGCAACGAAGTCGGCGACCTTGCCCACTTCCAGCGAGCCGTGGCTGTCGCCCAGGCCCAGCGCCGTGGCGGCGTGCACGGTGACACCGGCCAGGGCTTCTTCCGGGGTCATGCGGAAACAGGTACAGCCCATGTTCAGCATCAGCCGCAGCGACAGCCCGGGCGAGGTGCCCGGGTTGAGGTCGCTGGCCAGGGCAATCTTCACGCCGTGACGGCGCAGTGCATCCATCGGCGGCAGCTGGGTTTCGCGCAGGAAGTAGAACGCGCCCGGCAGCAGCACGGCGACCGTGCCGGCTTTTGCCATGGCAATGACGTCGTCCTCGGTCATGAACTCCAGGTGGTCGGCCGACAGCGCCTGGTAGCGCGCCGCCAGGCTGGAACCGTGCAGCGACGACAGCTGTTCGGCGTGCAGCTTGACCGGCAGGCCCAGCTCGCGCGCCTTGATGAACAGCCGCTCGACCTGGGCCGGGGAAAACGCCAGGTGTTCGCAGAAGGCATCAACGGCGTCCACCAGGCCCTCGGCGGCCAAGGCCGGCAGCATTTCGTCGCAAATGTGCGCGATGTAGTCGTCGGCCCGGCCGGCGTACTCCGGCGGCAGGGCGTGGGCGGCCAGGCAGGTTGCACGCACCGCCAAAGGCAGTTCGTCGGCCAGGCGCCGGGCCACGCGCAGCATCTTGCGCTCATTGGCCAGGTCCAGGCCGTAGCCGGACTTGATCTCGAGGGTGGTCACACCATCGCGCATCAGTGCCTGGACCCGCTGGCGAGCACTGGCGAACAACTCGTCCTCGCTGGCCGCGCGGGTGGCCCGCACGGTGCTGGCGATGCCACCGCCCTGTGCGGCAATTTCGGCATAGCTCACGCCCTGAAGGCGCTGCTCGAACTCACCGCTGCGGTTGCCGCCGAACACCGCGTGGGTGTGGCAGTCGATCAGCCCCGGGGTGACCCAGGCACCGCCCAGGTCCACCGTGCGCTCAGCCTCGACCGACGCCAGCTCGGTGCGCGGGCCGATCCATTCGATCAGCCCGTCACGGGTGACGATGGCCGCGTCCTCGATGGCCGAGTAACGGCCCTCGGCCATGGTTGCCACATGGCAGTGCTGCCAGACGGTTCTCATGCACAATCTCCTTTTACTAGCGGTGCAACTCGGCAGGCTCTGCTACCGGCTGGCCCTGCCCGGCGCGTGGCTTGCACCACAGCAGGTAGGACGCCACCAGGAACACCACCCAGACCACGCCGACAAACAATGCCGCCTGGGTATCCGGGAAGTAACCGAGCACGCCAAAGATGAACACCATGAAAGCAATGGCCATGGCCGGGCCGTAAGGCCAGAACGGTACCGGGAACTGCAGCTGGGCCACCTGTTCACGGCTCATGCTGCGGCGCATGGCCACCTGGGTGAGCAGGATCATCAGCCACACCCACACGGTGGCGAAGGTGGCGATCGAGGCGATCAGCAGGAACACGTTCTCCGGGATCAGGTAGTTGAGCAGCACGCCGATCAGCAGCGCAGCGCCCATCACCACCACGGTCATCCACGGCACGCCATGTTTCGCGACAGCTTGCTGAAGCCGCGCGGGGCGTGGCCTTGCTGAGCGAGGCCGTACATCATGCGGCCGGCGCCGAAAATGTCGCTGTTAATGGCCGAGATCGCGGCGGAAATCACCACGATGTTCAGCACCGCGGCGGCGGAGCCGATGCCCAGGTTGCTGAAAATCTGCACGAACGGGCTGCCCTGGCTGCCGATTTGCGGCCATGGGTACAGGCACATCAGCACGAACAGGGTGAGCACATAGAACAGCAGGATGCGCAGTGGAACGGCATTGATCGCCTTGGGGATGACCCGCTGCGGGTCCTTGGCCTCACCGGCAGTGACGCCGATGATCTCGATGCCGCCGAAGGCGAACATCACCACGGCAAAGGAGGCGATCAGGCCACCCACGCCATTGGGCATGAAGCCACCATGGTCGAACAGGTTGCTGACACCCACGGCATGCCCGGTGCCTACCTGGCTGAAGCCGAAGGCCATGATGCCGAGGCCGGCCAGGATCATCGTCCACGATGGCGCCGACCTTGAGCAGCGACAGCCAGAATTCCATTTCGCCAAAGACCTTGACGTTGCACAGGTTGAGGCCGCCGATCAGGAAGACGATGCCCAGCACCCAGATCCAGCGGGCCACTTCCGGGAACCAGAAGCCCATGTAGATACCGAAGGCGGTGACATCGGCGATGGCGACAATGACCATCTCGAAGGCGTAGGTCCAGCCGAGGATAAAGCCTGCCATTGGGCCGAGATAGGTGCTGGCGTAGTGGCCGAACGAGCCGGCAACCGGGTTGTGCACAGCCATTTCGCCGAGGGCGCGCATGACCATGAACACCGCGGCGCCGCCGATCAGGTAAGCCAGCAGCACGGCCGGGCCGGCCATCTGAATGGCCGAGGCGGAGCCGTAGAACAGCCCGGTACCGATGGCGGAACCGAGGGCCATGAAGCGGATGTGGCGGGCACTTAGCCCGCGTTTGAGACCTTGAGCTTGTTGCATGTCACGTCCTTAAATTGTTTTTGTGGTCGTGAGATCGAAGGGGCTGCCTTGCAGCCCTTTCGCAGCACAAGGCTGCTCCTACAAGGGAGCGCGTCGCCTTGCAGGAGCAGCCTTGTGCTGCGAATGGGCCGCACGGCGGCCCCAGGGGGCATTACAGGCTTGGCAGCACACCCGCCGGCAGCAGGCCAGTCAGGCTACCCTTGGCCAACAGTTCCACGGCCTTTTCGATGTCGGGCGCGAAGAAACGGTCACGATCGTAGTGCGGCACTTCGCTGCGCAGCGCCTGGCGCGCCTGCTCCAGCTTGGCCGAAGTCTTCAGGCCCTTGCGCAGGTCGAGGCCCTGGCAGGCGCCCAGCCACTCGATGGCCAGCACGCCACGGGTGTTTTCAGCCATTTCCCACAGGCGCTTGCCGGCAGCCGGGGCCATCGACACGTGGTCTTCCTGGTTGGCCGAGGTCGGCAGGCTGTCGACGCTGTGCGGGTGCGACAGAGCCTTGTTCTCGCTGGCCAGGGCAGCTGCCGTGACCTGGGCGA